>CAMDTN010000022.1 GCA_945907755.1 Singulisphaera sp. GP187
GTGCCTCTGCTGGGTTGCGTGTTCAACCCCGCGTTGGAGGAGTGCTTCAGCGCGGCGCAGGGCGCAGGCGCGTTCCTCGGAACGCAGCGCTTGCAAGTGAGTCACACGCAACTGTTATCTGAAGCCGTTCTGTGTACTGGATTCCATTACCGCATGGAGCAGAAGGCCGATTCCAACCTGCAGCATTTCTGCGATCTTGCACCTTTGACGCGGGGGTTGCGGCGGCTGGGCTCGGCAGCACTGGACCTCTGCTATGCGGCTGCTGGACGCTATGACGGTTTTTGGGAACTGCATCTCTCGCCATGGGATGTGGCCGCGGGCGCCTTGGTGGCCAAGGAGGCTGGGGCGGAGGTTACGGATTTCCGTGGCGGCCCCGACTGGCTCTTGGGCGGCGAAATCGTTGCGGCGAACCCCGCAATGGCGGCGGCGCTGCGAGATGTGCTCAGCAGCGCGGACCCTGCGCGCCTGCCCGGGCGGGACTACCAACGGCCAAGTTGATGGCCAGAGCAACAACGGCTCTGTGATAGACTTTTCACGTTCCGGACTGGCCGCTCCTGCGGTTCTTGGTCCTTGGTTTTGGAGAGCGACCCATGTTGAAACTGATCGGCGCCACACTTGTTTTGATGGCGGCTACTTCGCTGCAAGCGCAGCAATACAATTCGTTCACCGCTTCGATGATGTTTGATGGACTCGCTGGGCCGCCGACGCCCATGGTGTTCAACTGTTCGCGCGGACTGCCGCACACAGCCACGGTCCAAGGGCTGCCTTGGTCACCCTTCGTGGTTTATGGATCGCCGACACTGTTGGCGAACGGCATCTTTGTGGGTGCTCCGGGCCTTGTGGACATCAGCCCCACAGGCCTGTACACGCTGTTCAACGGACTGACCAATCCACTGTTCAATACTGGTGCCACGGGCACTTGGAACGCACCGTTCACGCTGACGGCCGCCACGCCACTGAATCTGACACAGAGCTATCAGACCCTGATGGCTGATGTGAGTGCGCCCACTGGCGCGCGCCTCACCATGGCCACCAAGTTGGTGGTATCGGCTGGGCTGACCACTGTGGCGATTGCTCTTGGCGACAACGACTACTTCGCGCTGAACTTGGCCACCTATGGCATGAGCTTGCCGTACTACGCCAACAACTATTCCACCATCTATGTGAACGCCAACGGCTACGCATCATTCACCACCAGCGATGGCGACTTCACACCGACGGCCACCGAATTCACATCGGGTTTCCCACGTATCGCCGCCAAGTGGACGGACTTGCATCCGGAACTGGGTGGCAGCATCAACGCTCAGATCAACCAGGGCGTTACGCCGCCCACGGTGACGCTGAATTGGGTGGCGCTGCCCGAGTGGGCGAGCAACGGTTTCCTGCACACTTTCAGCGTGCGGATCACCGCAATGCTGGGGGATATTGACATCGTGCACGGCTTCAACAGCCCACCAGTGGCTAGCTACGACAGCCTCACCGGCATCACCGCCGGCAGCAATCTCGGGCCGAATGTGGCGATTCAAAAAGACTTGAGCACCATGTATACAACGCCGATTCAGGCCGCCGCTAATGAGGCTTTCCATGAATGGCACGGCTTAGTGGGAATGACTTACTACGCCCCCAGTTTCAGCAATCCCTTCGACCTCACCGGTCGCACGCTGACCTTTTACGGCATCGGTGTCGGGGCCACAGGCGGCTCGTACTTCGGCACCTGCACTCAGTGATGTTGCACTAAATACCAACGGCAGCCTGCAGGCTGCCGTTTCTCGTTTACGGCAGCCGCGCTCAGCGCAGGCTGCCGTTGGTCGTTTTGCGCACTCGCTTAACTGGTGACGCGTTCTTTGAACTCGAGGGTCTCTGAATCGACGCGCACCTTGTCGCCAACATCGGTGAGCAAGTTGACTTTCACCCTCACGCCATTCTCAAGCACGGCGTCCTTGAGCCCGCTGCCAGCACCGCGCATCGGCGGTGCGGTTTCCTTCACCACAGCCACAACTGTTGTCGGTGGTGAAACCGCGACAAGGCGCCCTTCCACGATGAGCCCTTTGTAGGCCTCACACGTCCACTGCAGCGCGTCCTTGGCGGCTTCAATGTTGCAGCGGTATTCCTCACCACTCGCGCTGTAGAACACTTCGTCGTTGCTGTCGCGGTACGAATGCGACAGGTCGGCGACTTCGTTTTCGAGCATTTCCCACTTGGCATCGCCGTGTTCTTTGAATTCCGCGATGCGGCCGGTTTGGATGTCCTTCACCTTCATCTGCACGAATTGGCGGCGGTCATTCTTCAGGATGTTCCAGTAGATCACTTGGCAGATGCGGCCCTCGTTGGACACAAGATTGCCTTTACGCAGATCCAACGCGGCGACCATCATGAGCAGGCTCCAAACCAGCCCATACTGGGCGGTCGTGCAACATATCTGCCCGCACCGGTCCGCCAAGCGCAGCAGCGGCGCCGACGCGCTATGCTGGCCGCTCAGGAGCCACATCCGCGTGCAGGACAACCAGCCCCCTTCGTTGGACACGCTTGGCCGCCCTTTGGGCAGCCTGCGGCTGTCAGTCACCGATCGCTGCAATTTGCGCTGTTCTTATTGCATGCCGGCCGACAGCTACACATGGTTGCCGCGCGAGGACTTGTTGCGTTTCGAAGAGCTGCGCCGCTTGTGCGGGGCTTTCGTCAGCCTTGGCTGCGATCGCATTCGCTTGACGGGTGGCGAACCGCTTTTGCGGCGCGACCTCCCGGAATTGGTGCGCTTGCTGCGGGCCTTACCTGGGTTGAAGGACTTGGCCCTCACCACGAACGGACTGTTACTGGAAGGGTTGGCGCGGCAGTTGGCCGAGGCGGGCTTGCCGCGCATCACGGTTTCGCTGGACACATTGCAGCCCGCGCGCTTCATGAGCATTTCCAAGCGCGACGGTCTGCCTCAGGTGTTGCGCGGCATTGCGGCGGCATCCGAGGCGGGCTTTGAGTCGCTGAAGTTGGACAGCGTCATCATGCGTGGCGTCAACGACGACGAGATTCCCGCGCTGATTGACTTCGCACGCAGCATGCGCGCGGAAATTCGCTTCATCGAATACATGGATGTGGGCGGCGCCTCGCAGTGGAGTGCAGAACGCGTGGTGCCCGCAGCAGAGATCTTGAAGATTATCGAGAAGAGCCACGGCCCGGCGCAACGCGAAACAACACAGGGGCGAGCGCCAGCGACTCCGTGGCGTTTGGGCGACGGCACACCGTTCGGAATCATCGCCAGCATGAGCGCACCGTTCTGCGACGCTTGCGACCGCAGTCGCGTGACCGCCGATGGCCAGTGGTTCCATTGTTTGTATGCCGAGCGGGGCACTGACTTGCGCGGGCTGTTGCGCGCTGGTGCCACGGATGCCGAGTTGATGAGCAGTATCCGCAGCGCGTGGGCTGGGCGCGATGACCGCGGAGCTATGCAGCGCCTTGGGCTCAGTGTGCGCACCGCGATTTCAGGCGACGCGCACAATGAAATGCATGTGCGTGGCGGCTGAGCGGCGCAACGGCGCGCAGCCAGCACCACGCACGCGGATCACTCGGCTGGGCGCACGCTGAACGATGAACGCCGCGCGACGCGTGCGTAGCGCCCCGTGATGTCGCTGAGTTCGTCGGTGCTGGGGCTGTCGCTCATGGTGCCACTTGGTTTGGAGTTTTTTGCCAGCCATTCTTGGCCCGTTGCGAAGTACTCGCTGAACTCCTCACCGGACATTTCCGCGGCCACGAAGTTGCCTCGGGGCACCGTCATCAAACGGCAGATGGGTTCGCCTTCAGGGATGTGGATGCGTTCTTCGCGGCGGTCGAATTCCAACACACAGTGCCACGGGTACGAAGCGGAGTAGAGATCTGCGTCCACGATGGCGGTGTAAGCGCGCCACGGCCTGAAACGGTTGGGGATGTCACCAATCCACAGCAACTCGTCTGGGTCGGTCTTCAAGAACAGCCAAGTGCACAGTTTCACTTGGTTGCGCAGTAAGTCGAAGACATCGTCGCTGATGACATGCGGCACTTGCTGGCCCTTTTCCCAGAACCACGCGTTGATTTGTGTCTGCGGCACGGCGGGTTCTGAATCTGGTGGGGCCCAAGCCCAATCCGCTTGCACATTGACCGGCGTTTCTAAACGCCAGCCGCCGCTCTCGTCGTCGCGCAGAAAAGTCATGGGGAAACTGGTCAGCACATCAAATCCATAGGCGCAGGCGGCGCGCAACGGCGGGCATTCTTCTGGGTGGCCGCGGCCCGGTGGGCGCTTGCGGTACATGTCCGTGGCCGGAACAGGTGCCATTACTTTTGAGTGGAACTTGAACCAGTGCAGCATGGGTGACTCCTGCGGGATGTTCCCATCCGCACCGGCGCTCCCAAGCTGCGCTCTGCTACTTCGCGGCTTTCAGTTCTTCGAGGAGCAATGCAACGGCGACATCGAGGCGCTTGCCGCGCACATTTTTGAAACGGATCTTGCCGGTTGCGTCGAGCACGAAGATTGTGGGATAGCCGCTGACATTCCACAGAGTGGGCAGAGGACCTTCGGTACTGCCTTGCCACGACGAACGCCATGTAACGCCATGCTCGGCGCACTTCTTGCGGTACTCATTCTTGTCGCTGTCGGTGTTGATGCCGATGAGCGCAAAAGGATCGTCTTTGTGGCGCTGCACGAGCGCCTTTTCGTCGGGGATCATCCCGACGCAGGGGCCTCACCAGAAGCCCCAGTAATCCAACACAACCACTTTGCCTCGGTAGTCACTCAGTTTGAACGCGACGCCATCAGCGTCAACGGTTTCGAAATCTGGCGGCGTGGCACCAAGGCCCAAATGCTCGGCTTCAAAGAGAGTGCCCATCGCAGCCTTAGCCGCCTCGGACGCTGGATACTTCAAGCACAATTCCTTCAACTGCGCGCGCCCTGAAGCCTTCGTTGCTTCCGTGGCACCGTTCGCGTCCACGCTGCCCAAGCCGTACAGCACCCAAGGGCGCACGGCGTCGGACTGGTTCTTTTCGGCGAGCGCGCGCAGTACGCGCAGATTGGGTTCTTTGCGGAAGCTCACCATTCGAGCGCACTGCTGAGCCAAGGGTTCTAAGAACGAAGCATCTCCGTGCGCGCTCAACAATTTGTCCAGCAACGCCTCATGCGCTGCGGTGATCTTGCGTTGCTCTTCGGTGTCGCGGCTGCGCTCGTTCACGAACAGCCACAACAGCGCACGGCCAGATTCTTCCGTGCCGGGGTTTTCTTCGCTCAGTGTTCGAAAGCGTGTTGCGAACTCTGGGGTGGGCGGCGCTGGTAATTCTGCTGTGGGGGTGCCCGCGCTGCGCGCGGCCTTCATGGCCTGCATCCACGCGTTGTTGGCTTTGGCAAACTCCGACACCAGAGTTTCGAATCTGCTGCCGCCTTGCGCCGACAACAGCGTCGCGGCGAGAAGCAGCGCTGCAAAAACACGGGTCGTCATCAGGTCTCTCCTAATTCCAAGTGCTCATTCAAACTGCGTAGGGGATCGCAGCAGCGAACAGCCACTGTTGCATGAGGGCGCGCACTGGTCAAGGGCCAGATTGCGATCGTGGCCACTCGCGCTTTGCGCACGCGGCTGCCTATAATCCGGGGATTTTCCAGCGGACACTGCGGTGCACGGCTGCGGAACTCAAACGCCAATGAGCCAACGCGACATCGTGGTGCAAGGTGCCCGCGAGCACAATTTGAAGGGGATCGACGTAACGATTCCCCGTGGGTCGCTCACGACCGTCACCGGCGTTTCTGGTTCTGGAAAATCGTCCCTCGCCTTCGACACCATCCAACGCGAAGGCCAGCGGCGCTACGTGGAATCGCTCTCGGCTTACGCGCGCCAATTCCTTGGGCAGAGCGAGAAGCCGCGGGTGGATCACGTGGAAGGGCTTTCGCCCACGGTGTCCATCGACCAGAAGAGTGTGAACAGCAACCCGCGTTCCACCGTCGGCACCATCACAGAAATCCACGACCACTTGCGTTTGCTCTTCGCGCGCTTGGGCACGCCTTTCTGTGCCAGTTGCGGCAAGGCGGTGCAGAGTTGGTCGGCTGCCGGCATTGTGGACCACATCGTGGCGGCACACACCGGGCACCAAGTGACGCTGCTCGGCACCTTGGTCCACGAACGCAAGGGTGAGTACCGCAAAGAACTGGAAGCGTTGCGGGCGCGGGGCTGGGTGCGGGCGCGCATCGATGGCGAAATGCGCAGGTTGGATGAACCGCTAGAACTGGCTCGCTACGAAAGACACAGCATCGAAGTGGTCTTAGACCGCGTGCGTATTACTCCGGAATTGCGTGCTCGCGTAGCCGAGGCTGTGGAAGCGGGGCTTGGCCTCGGGCACGCGGAAATTGTTGTGTGCGTCGAAGGGCACCCCGACGAGCGCTGTTCCACCGCGCGTGCCTGCCCAGCGTGCAACACTTCGCTAGGGGAACTGGAACCACGGCTGTTTTCATTCAATTCACCGCAGGGAGCGTGCCCGCAATGTGATGGTCTGGGCGAAAGCGGCGTGCTGGATGTGGGTTTGGTGGTGCCTGATAAGTCACTCAGCATTGATGCTGGCGCGGTGGCGCCCAGCCGCGCGCGCTCGTTCTCGCTGCGTTGGCAACTGCAACCAGACTTGCTGCGTCAAGTGTGCAAAGCACTGAAGATCCGCACCCATGTGGCCTTCGCCAAACTCACAGAGAAGGAGCAGCGTCTCCTGTTCCATGGTGCTCCGGGCAGCAGCATCCCTTTGAAGTTGAGTTTCAAAGGTGAGCGCATGAGCTGGAGCCGCAAAGAGAAGCGTGTCTGGCAAGGGTTGTTGCCCATCTTAGAAGCCAGTCGCGCCAAAGATGGAGGCAAGGCCATCGCGGATTATGTGCGCAGTGGCGTGTGCCCTGCTTGTGCTGGCGCACGCTTGAAGCCCGCAGCGCTCGCGGTCAAATTCCGCGGTCACAACATTCACGAATTGGCTTTGATGAGTGTTGCTCAGCTCGCTGCTTTTGTGGATGGCCTGCACTTGGATGCTCGCGAGCAACTGATTGGCGAGCGCTTGTTTCAAGAGCTGCGCTCGCGGCTGGCTTTCTTAGAACGCGTGGGGTTGGGCTACCTCAGCTTCATCCGCAGTGCCACTACGCTGAGCGGCGGCGAATCGCAGCGCATTCGCTTGGCCACGCAGGTGGGCTCGCAACTGCGCGGCGTGTTGTATGTGTTGGATGAACCCAGCATCGGGCTGCACCCGCGCGACAATCAGCGCTTGATTGCCACGCTGAAAGACCTGCGCGACGCGGGCAACACCGTGTTGGTTGTGGAACACGACGAAGAAACCATGGCGCGCAGCGATTGGCTGATCGATCTTGGCCCGGGCGCAGGCCGCGACGGTGGGGAGTTGTTGGCGGCGGGCACGCCTGCGGCAGTGGCGGCTTCTGCACGCTCGGTGACTGGCGCGTGGCTGCGCCATGAGCAACGCATGCAGCCCCCTGCACAACGGCGCGTTGCCGCTGGGCCAGCGCTGCGTGTGCGCGGCGCGCGCGCCCACAATCTGAAATCTATCGATGTCACCATTCCTGCTGGGCTGTTGGTGTGCATCACAGGCGTGTCGGGCTCGGGCAAGAGCACGCTGGTCGATGACATCCTGCGGCCTGCGCTGGCGCGGCACTATCACGCAGCAAAGGCAGCGCCGTTAGAGCACGACAGCATCGAAGGTCTGGAGCACTTCGACAAAGTGGTGGAGATCGACCAGAGCCCGATCGGCCGCACGCCGCGCAGCAATCCGGCCACTTACACCGGCGTGTTCGATGACATTCGCACGCTGTTTGCCGAACTGCCTGAAGCCAAGGCTCGCGGCTGGAAAAAGGGCCGCTTCAGTTTCAATGTGGCGGGTGGGCGCTGCGAAGAATGCGGTGGCGCAGGCGTGAAGTTGGTGGCCATGCATTTCTTGGCGGATGTGGCGGTGGACTGCAACGCCTGCGACGGGCGGCGCTTCACCGATGCCACATTGGAATTGCATTGGCGTGGCAAGACCATCGCAGAAGTGCTGAGCATGACCGTGGCGGAAGCACTGGAGTTTTTCGCAGCGCAGCCGCGCATTCGCCGTGGGCTCCACGCATTGGAGCGCACAGGCCTCGGCTATGTGCAGTTGGGCCAGCCCAGCACCACCCTTTCCGGCGGCGAAGCGCAACGCGTGAAGCTGGCCACGGAATTGCAACGCCCAGCCACGGGGCGCACGCTGTACTTATTGGACGAACCCACAACCGGGTTGCACTTTGCCGATGTCGCACGGCTTGTGGACACGCTGCAAGCTTTGGTGCAAGCGGGCAACACGGTGGTCGTGGTGGAGCACAATTTGGATGTGGTGCAGTGCGCGGATTGGGTGATCGACCTTGGGCCCGAAGGCGGCGACGGCGGCGGCAGCGTGGTGTGGCAAGGGCCCTTCGACGGACTTTTGCAAGCGCAGGGTTCGCACACTGGCGTAGCACTGGCCGCGCATTTGCGCCGCACGCCATTGCTGGATGGCAGCGCGCGCGCGCCGCAAGTCGGGCCCATCACAGATCGCTCGCTGCAAGGCGATGTGCGCGTCTTGGGTGCGCGACTGCACAACCTCAAGGTCACAGAAGCGCGCTTCCCGGCGGGGAAGCTGAGCGTTGTCACGGGGCTATCCGGTTCTGGCAAGACGAGCTTGGTGTTCGACACCTTATTTGCTGAAGGCCAACGCCGCTTCGTTGAGTGCCTCTCCACTTATGCGCGGCAGTTCCTTGGGCGCTTGGAACGCCCGCCGGTAGATTCGATCGAGGGCTTGGCGCCAGCAATTGCCATCGACCAGAAAACCACAGGACGCAGCCCGCGCTCTACCGTTGCTACCGCCACCGAGATCCAAGATTATTTGCGTCTGTTGTTTGCGCGCTTAGGGACGGCGCATTGCCCCGGATGTGGTGCCGCGTTGCAAGCACACACAGCGGCTTCGGCAGCGCAGCAGGTGCTGCGCGCGTGTGCCAGCGCACGCGGCCGCGTGCTGGCGCCATTGTTGGTGGCGTCGTTGGGGTTGAAGGCGGGCTTAGAACGGCCCAAGGACCTTGCCACCGGCGTCGCTTCGCTGAAGGCTGCGGGTTGGCGCCGAGTCCTACTGGACGGCGTGGAAACCGACCTCGACGAACCACTGCCGTCGTTGACCAAGGTGCGCGACATTTGGTTGGTGCTGGATCGCGTCGTGGTGAAAGCGAGTGCAGAGCAGCGTTTGCGCGAGGCCTTTGAAAACGGTTTTTCGCGCAGCGGTTGCGTGGCCTTCTTGCCAGAGCATGGCGCCATGCTTGTGTTCTCCACCAAACCGGCGTGCATCGCGTGCGGCACGGTGTTGCCAACGGAGCCGACGCCGCGACACTTTTCGTTCAACAGTCACCAGGGTGCTTGCAGTGCTTGCAAGGGGTTGGGCGAAACTCTGATTTGCGACCCTGAAAAACTGATTGTGCAACCTCGCGAGCCGCTGTTCGAAGGCGCCATGGTCGAGCGCCCGGGAGAATTTCTGTCGCGCAGCGATAGCTGGTTCCGAAGCACAGTGGCCGCGCTGGCGAAGAAATTGAAAGTGGACTTGGAGCTGCCGTGGCAGAAGCTGCCGAAAAAATTTCGTGACGCCGTCATGCATGGCAGCAACGAGGATCTCGGCGTCAAATTTGAAGGCACGCGCGAAGACCGCACCGAGAACTGGGAAATGAAAGTGAGTTGGAAGGGGCTGTGCCGCTATATCGAAGAGTGGCATCGCACTTCGGATAACCCCGGTTGGGTGGAGCAACTGGAACCGCTTTTGCGCCACGATGCGTGTGTCGCCTGTGCTGGCGAGAGATTGCAACCGATTTGGGGAGCCTTCCGTACCGGCGGGCGCACGCTGGGCGAAGTCACGCGCATGACTGTCGATGAAGCGCTGCACTGGGTGGCGGCATCGCGCGACGCATTCAGCGCAGATCCCGCCGCATGGCGTGTCGCCGAACAGGTGCTGGGCGAACTCAAGCGCCGTTTGGATTTTCTTGCACGCGTAGGCCTGAGCTACCTCACTCTGGGCCGCTCTGCGGCAACGCTTTCCGGAGGCGAAGCGCAGCGCATTCGTTTGGCCACACAAATCGGCAACCAACTGTGCGGCGTGTTGTATGTGTTGGATGAACCCACCATCGGGCTGCACCCGCGTGACACGCAGCGCTTGTTGGGCACGCTGCTGGCTTTGCGCGACCTTGGCAACACGCTGGTGGTGGTGGAACACGATCGCGACACCATCGCCGCTGCAGATTGGCTGGTGGATATGGGCCCCGGTGCGGGGCACCAAGGGGGCCAAGTGGTGTGGCAGGGTCTCCCAGCGCAACTGCCGCAAGTGGACTCGCTGACGGCGCAGTACCTCACGGGGCGCGCGCAGGTGTGCGCCGCGCGTGAGCGGCGCGCGTCCAGCGCCACACTGCGCCTTCAAGGGGCTCGCGCGAACAATCTGAAATCGGTGTCAGTGGACTTTCCGCTGGGTTGCCTTGTTGCTGTGACGGGCGTGTCGGGCTCGGGCAAGAGCAGTTTGGTCATGAGCGCACTGGCAGTGGCTCTCGGCGTTGCCAACGGAGACAAGAGCGTTGCGGGGAAACTCAAAGGAGTGACAGCGCTCACCGGTGCCGTGGTGGTGGATCAAATGCCACTGGGCACCAGTCCGCGCTCGAATCCGGCTAGCTACCTCGGCATTATGGATCGCATTCGCGATCTGTTTTCCGAAGCGACGCTAGCCAAACAGCGCGGCTACGGGCCTGGACGATTTTCCTTCAACACGCGCGAAGGCCGTTGCGCGGCTTGCGAAGGGCGCGGCAGCATGCTGGTGGAAATGCACTTCTTGCCAGATGTCGAGATAGTTTGCGAGCAGTGCAAGGGCAGCCGTTACAACCGCGAGACACTGGATGTGCTCTGGCGCAGCAAGTCCATCGCGGATGTGCTGAGCATGGAGGCCGAAGAGGCCGCAACATTCTTCGCGGGCCACGACCGGATTGCCACACCGCTGCGCCTGTTGGTCGAAATTGGCTTAGGTTATGTCTGTTTGGGGCAGAGCGCCACCACTTTGTCTGGTGGTGAAGCGCAACGCTTGAAACTGGCTGCGGAATTGACGGGCCGCGGCAGCGGCAAGCTGTATCTGCTGGATGAGCCAACCACTGGGCTCCATTTCGAGGATGTGCGCCGCCTCATGAGCGTGTTGCATCGACTGGTGGACAGGGGGCACACTGTGGTATTGATTGAACACAATATGGATGTTGTTGTCGGGTGTGACCATGTCATCGACATGGGGCCCGAAGGGGGTGGCGGCGGCGGCGAGGTGCTGGCCTGCGGCACCCCGGAACAGTTGGCTCAGTGTCAAGAATCACACACGGCCCGGGCGCTTCAGCCATTGCTGAAGGCCCTGCAGGGAGAAGTTCACGCTTGAGTCAGGTTGCTGAAACACCGCGCGGAAAACCGCTCATCGTGCAGCGGGACCGGTGTGTTTTGCTGGACTTGCACGAAGCAGGCGCCGAAGAGGCGCGCGGAGAAATCTCGCGCTTTTCCGAGTTGATCAAGAGCCCCGAGCATTTGCACACATACCGCATCACCTCGCTTTCGCTGTGGAACGGCGCGGCGCGTGGCATCGACGCTTGTGAAGTTGCTGCGACCTTGGCGCGCTGGTCGCGCAACCCTGTGCCCAAAGAAGTGATGGTTTGGGTGGTGGAGGCCTTGGGGCGCAGCGGGCGCATCCGCATGGTTCGCCGAGACGGGCGCTTCGGATTGGAAACCGATCCAGAGACTTTCGCCAAGATTTCCGTGGTGCCCAGCGTTAGCGAATTGGTGGAGTATGCGGCCGATGGTTTCCTCGCTCTGCGCGAAGGCATGCGTGGGCTGGTGAAGCGGGCCTTGGTGCGCGTGGGCTATCCGGTGGACGACATCGCTGGCTTCGAGGAAGGCGATCCATTGCCAGTGAGCCTGCGCGAGTGCGACGAGGACGGGCGCCCGTTCAAAGTGCGCGACTATCAGGAAGCCGCGGCGCAGGCGTTCTATGCCAACCGTTCTGAGCGCGGCGGTGCAGGCATCGTGGTGCTGCCTTGCGGCGCGGGCAAGACGCTTGTGGCCATTCGCGCGATGGCGCTCTACGGCGTGCAGACATTGGTGCTCACCACAAACCGCTCTGCGGTTGCACAGTGGAAGCGCGAGTTGCTCTCGCGTACGAATCTGACCGCAGACCAAGTAGGCGAGTACACCGGCGACACCAAAGAGGTGCGCCCAGTGACGGTCTCCACCTATCAGATCCTCACTTGGCGGCGCAGCGCCACCAGCGGTTTCGAACACCTTGAAC
Organism: Singulisphaera sp. GP187; assembly: GCA_945907755.1. Taxonomy (GTDB): domain Bacteria; phylum Planctomycetota; genus SXUL01. The sequence continues at coordinate 12,313 of CAMDTN010000022.1, forward strand.
TGTTCAACTCGAACAATTGGGGTTTGGTCATCTACGACGAAGTGCATTTGTTGCCGGCACCCGTGTTCCGCGTCACGGCAGATTTGCAAGCGCGGCGCCGCCTCGGGCTCACCGCCACGCTGGTGCGCGAAGACGGGCGCGAAGACGAAGTCTTCAGCCTCATTGGCCCTTGCCGCTACGACTTGCCTTGGCGCAATCTAGAAAAGCGCGGTTACATCGCGCAGGCGCGATGCATCGAAGTGCGCGTGCCATTTTCCAAAGAAGACCGGGAACTGTACGAAGACAGCACGCGGCGTGAACGCGTGCGCCAGGCCGCCGAGAACCCCGAGAAACTCAAGGTACTGAAAGCGTTGTTGCGCCGTCACAAGCGCGACCGCGTCCTCGTCATCGGTCAGTACACAGCTCAGTTGGAGACCATCAGCCAGGCTATCGGCGCGCCCCTCATCACTGGTGCTTCACCGAACGACAAACGGGAAGTGCTTTACGGGGCCTTTCGCCGCGGGTTGGTCCCTGTGTTGGTGGTTTCAAAGGTGGCGAATTTCGCCATCGACCTGCCCGATGCCAATGTTGCCATCCAAGTGAGTGGCACTTTTGGGTCGCGCCAAGAAGAAGCTCAGCGTCTGGGGCGCGTGCTGCGAACCAAGTCCGATGGATCGGGCGCGCTTTTCTACGCAGTGGTCACAGAGAATAGTCGCGATCAAGAATTCAGCGCTCACCGGCAGTTGTTTCTCGCCGAACAAGGGTATGCTTACGAAATCATGGATTCTGCCAATGTGTTCGCATCAACCCCTGAAGTAGCGATAGACCAGTGAGTCTGCACGACTACATCAACACGCTGGGGCAGACAGAGATCTCTGACCTGTGGCGGCACTGGAATGGTGGCACTGAGCCCGCGCGCATGGCGCACGACGCGCTGCGCCGCGAAGTGGTGCGCCTGATGAGTGATGTCGGCCGCGTGCGCCAGCGGGTGCGTGAGCTGCCACCGCGTTGCCGCGAATTCCTGTTCTGGTTGGTGCGTCAGCCGCAGCATGCGATGCCGCTGAGTAAGTTCGAAAGCCAAGAGACGGATTGCCCCTTGTCGCTAACGGAAATCGAATCGGCGCGCGCCACGCTCCGCCGCCGCGGTTTCGTTTTGGAAAGCCGCGACATGGATTGGACCCATTTCCAAGAGCCGATGCTGAATGTGCCCGACGACCTCGCGGCGCTGGTCTTAGGCCACACCAACAGTTTGGGCAACGGGTTGGAAACTGTATTCACGCTGCGCGGCTTCTTGAAGTCCGTGCCGCGACGCGATTTGGAAGCGCGCTTGGCGGACTTGGGGCTCCCGGCGGCGTTGGCGGCGGACCCTGCTGCGTTGGTCGAGCGCGTGGCTGACGGCGACACCATTGCGCGCTTGTTCAGTGCCATCCAAGATCCAGCCGTTCGCGAAGTCGCTGAACTTGTGCTGAAAGACCATGGCGGCCTTGGCGAATTGCGCCACCTGGAACGCCTCGGCGTGCGTTGCCCTGACTCAGAACACGTGCGTGTCGAGCTGGAGCGCTGTCTCTTGGGCACGGTGATGCGCGGCGACCTCACCGACATCGGCGTGCAGTTCAGCGCGGGCTCGGTCATTCTCTTCTTGGATATCATTCGGCCCGCGCTGGTGGGCAAAGTCACTGAATACAGCGAGGAGGTTCTGGCGACTGCGCCGGACATTCTCGCGGACATCAATGCGGCGAAGACCTACATTGATCACCACGCGGTGCGCACCACGCGCGACGGCACTTTGTACCGCGCCACGCTACGCAAGATGGAAGAAGAATCTTTGTCGCCGGGCGATCGGCCTTTCGGCGCGGAGGCATCGCTCGCTTTCATTCTCCGTTTCCTCGAAGAGGAGGGCCTCATCCGCCCTGATGCCGAATCTCGAATGCGCACTTCGGAGGCGTGGGACGCCTTCGCTCTTCGCGGGCCCGTAGAGCGCACGGAAATGTTGCTGTCGTTTGTGTCTAACGACAACACGGAAGTGCGTGCGCCCGCACACATCGCTAGCTTGCGCAAGGCCTTGTTGGCACAACTGCAAGACTTAGGGCGCTGCCCGTCCTTGGCAATGAAGCCCTTAGCATTGCTGGCGCGCAACGCATGGTTGGCGGGGATGGACCGCGCCAGTGCGGCGGAGCGCTTCCAACGCCGTTTCAAGCGCGCTCCTGTGACCACATTGCCAACCCCAGCGGTGTTGGCACGCGATCTGGTGGAGTTCTGCGGCGCAGGCTTGTGGAATGCAGGCGTTGCCGAACTGCGTTGCGACGAATTTGGGCCAGAGGCTATGCGACTAACGCGCGTTGGGGCTGCGGTGTTGGGCTTGCCCGTGGAGGAATCTGACGCCGGTGCCGGTGCGCTGCTCGTCACCCCGGACTTCGAAGTCATTGTCTACCCAGAATTGTGCGGGGTAGATCTGCTGCACGAATTGGCGCGCTTTGCCCGCCGCGAAAAAGCCGACTACATCCTGCACTACCGCATTTCGGAACGCTCGGTGCACGAAGCAGCGGCTGGCGGCATGACGGCGGAAGAGATGCTGTCCGTGCTGGCGAACAACGCACGCCACGAAGTTCCGAACAATGTGCAGCAGTCTGTGCGTGGCTGGGTCGAGGCCGTGACGGTGTTGCAGGTGCGCCGCGGGGTTTTAGTGACAGCTCCCAGTGAAGCTTGTGCCGACCGCGCCTTGCGCGTGCGCGAGTTGCGCGGCGTCGTGCTGGACAGGCTGAACTCGGTCACGCTGCTCTTAGGCGAGGACCCCACTGCGCCCCGCATCGCTGAAGCGCTACGCAGCGCAGGCTTTTTCCTGCGGGGCTAGTCCACCGCGGTGTGCGCCGCCGCGTCCCAACGGTCAGGCCAAGCCGTCAGCGACGCTAAGGATGTTCCAGCGCGTCTTGCCCGCGCGGTTTTCGAGTTCGAAGCTGTCGCCAGCCTTCTTGCCGATGATGGCCATGCCGAGGTCGGACTGATACGAAATGCGACCGTGGCCCGGGTCGGCTTCCCATGGGCCTAAGAGGACATAGGACTCCGCCGCGCCCGCATCCGAGCGCAGCGCCACACGGCTGCCCAGCGACGCATGCACGCCATCTTGCTTGCCACGCTCGATGACCCGTGCCCGCGCGAGATCGGCGCCCAGCTCTTCCGACTGGTGCGTCAGGCGCGATTGTTTCTCGATAGCGGCTGTCCACTCGGAGTTTTCTGAAAGGTCGCCATAGCTGGCGGCGCGTCCGATCTCCGTCGCGTTTTCTGGGATCTGGCGGTTGACCAAGTCTTCGAATTCCTGGCGCTTGCGCAGAAGCCCGGCCTCGGTGCAATACAAAATCGATGGGTCGGTCAGCGAGTTGGTGGGGGTACTGGCAGCAACAGTGCCGCCGGCTTGCATGCGGCCAAGTTCTGGGCGGGCACGGAACATACGCGCCAGCATTTGGTCGCGCGTTTCGCCGTAGACGCTGCGGTGGTTGCGCAGCATGCTGGCTGCGTTGCTGCCGACTTCGGCACTGCATGAAAGGAAAGCGTTGCGCACGAATTCGTAGTCGCGGGACTGGAACAGCGAAACCAAGCTGCGGCCCAGACGCTTTTCGTCTTCGCCCTTGTCTCCTCCCAGCGTGAGCGACTCGTGCAACGACAGCGCCTTCTCGAACAGCGTGATCAGGCTTTCCGAAGGAATCTGTTTGGGCAATCTGCCGGCGATGGAATCGCGCAGGTACCAGAGGAATGCCGCTGGATGATCTTTGAAGCGCTCGCTGATCTTGCGCATCACCGCTTGAGCGCTTGCGACATCGCCAGCCAGCAACAGATCGGCCAAGCCCTGCTCGGCCGTTTCGGCCTCACCGTTTTCGATGAGAGCCACGCAATAGCTGAGCCAGTTTGCGCCCAACTTCGGTTTCAGAATCAACACGGCGGATTGGCGATGCCCGTTCACGGGGATCTCGCTGACCGCGGCCAGCACCTTCGCCGGATTCTCACAAAGCAGCTCGGGCACCATTTCTGCTGGGATGGCGAGCTCTGGCACGAAGGCCTTACACTCGGCCAGCAAGAAGGCCAGCGAAATGCGGCAGCCGCGGTTGAAACCACGCGCCTGTTCGATCATGCGCTGCGCCACCGCCCGCACCGCTTCTGGGCCTTCTGGCTGATTGCGTGCTTCGGCCAACAGTGTCTTCAGGTACTTCAGACGCTTGTCGTCGTTGTCGAGCAGAGCAAGGTCGCGCAAGCAAGTGCTGGCATAGCCGCGGTCGGTTGCCGAGAACTCGATCATGGGGTTCGCGCCGGGCGCAATCACCATATCGGGAGCAGCCTTTACAAGCACCTTGGCCTTATTCCAGAATGAAGACCACTTGTCCTGCGGGATCAGCGTGGGCGAGAGTCTGTCGCGCACTTCGCGCAAAGTGGCCTTGCCGCCGCGGCTCTTCACCGCTGCACGGATCAGGGCCACCGGATCTGTTTCCAGCAAACGTTGGATTTCTGGCTGGCGGTCGAAGCGCAGTGCGCGCAAGTCATCGGCTTCGATGAACTGAGTGACTTTGGCGGCCATCTCCAAGTTCATGCGCCGCCCGCGAGTGGACTCGAAATCCATCACTACGAGCATTTCTAGGAAATCGACAGTGAGCACGCGCCCCGCACCCCAGCCGGCTGGGTGGAACAGATAGCGCCCCGGACTGAAACCGAGAAAAGTCTCGAGCTTATCGACGCTCGGTTTGATTTCGCCGCCACTGTCGAGCCCGCTCTTTTCCAAGAGAATTGGTAAGCGTTCATCGTTGGCATACAGCGCCTTGTAGGCAGTGAGCAGCCCTGAACGCAGCCCCTTTTCGCGCGGATTCAGGCTAGCGAGGCGGCGCAGCGCGATGATGGCTTCTGCGAAGAGCTGGCGTTCCAGCAGCACTGGTGACAAGGCACCAAGAAAGGTGCTGGCTTTGTCCATCAGGCCTTTGGCGTGAAGCGCGTCGATACCAGCGATAAAGGCGCGTATCTCGCCTGGCTGGTTCTCCATCATGTCCACCCAGAGATCCTCGAAGGCTTTGAGTTCGTTGCGTTCGGCGGTCTCGCGGAGGCGTCGGGCGAGGGAATGAGTCATAGGTGTCTGCTAAGGCCCGCGTCGGGGCCGGGGATGGTACCAAGGGCTTTGTGCCTGACCATGGCGCCGCGGGGGCTTTACTGTGGTGCTGCGGAGGGATAAACCCGCTTGTCGCTTGCGACGGAGGCCGCCATGAACATTGACCCCGCCTTGTTGGATCTGTTGCGTTGCCCGGAATCGCGAGCGCGCTTGGTTCTTGATGGACTCTGGCTGGTGAGCACGGACGGGCAGACGCGCCGCCGCTACCGCGTTGAGGCCGGCATTCCTGACATGATTCTTGAGGATTCCGAGGTGCTGTCCGAGACGGACTGGGCCTCGGCCATGCATCGCGCGGGCGCGAGCCGTGGCTGACACCATCTTCGGACGCATCCTGCGTGGCGAAGTCCCAGCGCACTTCTTGCACCAAGATGAATTGTGTGTGGCTTTCGCCGACATCGCCCCACAAGCGCCGTTTCATGTATTGGTGGTGCCGCGCAAGGCAGTGGTGAATATCGGCGCTGCTACCGAAGTTGAACGCGATCTACTGGGGCATTTGCAGTTGGTAGGTGCGCAATTAGCGCGCGCTGCAGGGCACGACAATTTCCGCATGGTCACGAACAGCGGAGCCGAAGCGGGACAGTCCGTGATGCACCTGCACATTCATGTGCTGGCCGGGCGCGCGTTCAAGTGGCCGCCCGGTTGAGGCCGCCGCAGCAGCGCCGCCAGTGCGTGATGCAGCGCATCGGCCGCCCGGCCCGTTGCGCAGAACGCGCAACGGAAGAGATACCGAGGGAGGGACTCGAACCCTCAAGGTCTTGCGACCAGCGGATTTTGAATCCGCCGCGGCTGCCATTTCGCCACCCCGGCACGGGGCCGCCATCATAGATGGGCGCGGCCGCGGGCCAATGCCCCTCAGGACATCGGGCTGACAGCCTGCGTTGTGTGGGGGTCGCGAGCGGTGTTTTCTGGCCACGGATCGAGGTGGATGATCACTTGAGCCCCTGGCAAGGCGGCTTCGATGGCAGCACGGATCTCGTCGGCAAGGTCGTGAGAGTGGCGCAACGATGCGTCGGCATCCATCTCCACATGCAATTGCAGGAAACAGTCTTGGCCGCTGCGACGGGTGAGCAAGTCGTGATAGCCGTGGATGCGTGACTCAAAGGCCTTCATGGCGCCATGGATTTCGAGGAATTCCGCTTTGGTGAGCCTGCGGTCCATGAGGGCCTGAGCGGAATCCACAAACACGCGCAGCGCAGTTCGCAGAATGAACAACGACACAACTCCCGCCACGAGGGCGTCTAGCCAGGGAGTGTCCAGCAGCATCTCGCCGATAAAGGCGGCGAGGACTCCTGCGTTGATCATCCAGTCGGAGGTGTAGTGGGCCGCGTCGGTGTCGAGTGCCGGGCTGCGCAGCTTGCGAGCAGAACGGCGCAGATACAGCGCGATCCCGAGCGCCGCCACGATGGAGAGCAGTGCCACGCTGGCGCCGAGCCAAGAGTGCTTCAGCTCTTCGTCACCTTGAAGGCGTTCCCAGCCTTGGCACGCAGCGAGCCCGCCTACAGCCGCGATTAGCAACGCTTGGAATACGCCGGCGAGATGCTCGAGCTTGCCGTGGCCGAAGGGGTGTCCTTCGTCGGCAGGTTGCCCCGCCGCACGAATGATCAGTGCATTCATTCCGGAAACGAGGACATCGCTGAGGCTATCCAGCGCCGCGGCCAGCATGGCGGCGGAGCCGGTGAACCACCAAGCGCCGACTTTCAGCAAAGTCAGTATTGCCGAGAGCAGCGCCGCGACCACGGCGGGGCGTTCTCTGCGCAGGGTTGGTGGGGTAGCCGCGGTCATGCGCCCATTGTGGCCGCGCCACGCCGCCAATGCCAGTGCCAGCTTGTGGAGCGTGGCGCGCAGCGCAGTACCATCGGCGCCATGCTCACACGCGAACAAGCCCAAAGCCGCTTCGCCGTCGATGGCTGGGGCGCCGGCTACTACTCCATCGACGACCAAGGCTTTGCCACCGTGTCGCCGCAACCAGGCGCCAAAGCTACGGTGCGGATTCCCGACATCGTCGAAGAACTGCGCCGCCGCGGATTCCGTTCGCCCTTCTTGTTGCGCTTCCCACAGATCTTGAAAGACCGCGTGGGGCGTTTGCACACAGCATTCGCCGACGCCATTCGCGAGTTTAATTATCCCGCGCACTTCCAGGGCGTGTATCCCGTGAAAGTGAATCAGCAAAAGGTGGTGGTAGAGGCGCTGGCGGAAGAGAGCGGCAACCATCGCTATGGATTGGAAGCAGGCTCCAAGGCCGAGTTGGTGTTGGCGCTGACGCAAGCACTTCACGACGAAGCGCTTGTGATTTGCAACGGCTACAAAGATCGCGACTACATCGAACTCGCTTTGCGCGGCGCGCAAGCGGGCAGCAAAGTCGTTTTGATTTGCGAGACACTGCACGAAGTGCAAGATGTGCTCAGCATTTCGCAAGAGGTGGGGATCAAGCCTGCCATCGGCATGCGCGTGCGTTTGAATTCGCGCGGCGCAGGCAAGTGGATCGAATCTGGCGGCGCTCACGCGAAATTTGGCTTGTCGAGTTCCGAGATTCTTGGCGCTTTGCGCATACTCGAAGAAGCTGGCTGCCCCGAAGTGTTGCGCGCCATTCACTTTCACATCGGCTCGCAGATCAGCGACATCTTGTCGGTGAAAGAGGCGGTGAAAGAAGCCGCTCGTCTTTATTGCCACATCAAGCGCCGTTCTCCGGGCTTGGACTTCCTCGATATGGGTGGTGGTTTGGGCATCGATTACGACGGAAGCAACACGGCCACGGATTGGAGTCGCAATTACACTCTCGAAGAGTATTGCCGCGACTGCGTCTACAACGTGCTCAGCGTGTGCGAACAAGAAGAAGTGAAGCCGCCGATTCTGGTGACGGAATCAGGCCGCGCGGTGACCGCGTTCGGAGCGCTGACAGTGGTGTCGCCGCTCAAGGTCATTGGGCGCGTCGGACCGAATAAGGTGGAACTGGGGCCAGACCCGTGCCATCAAGTCGTGGAACTGAGTTCAGCGCTGGGCGACATGAATCGCAAGAACTGGCGCGAAATCGTCAACGATGCCAAGTCACTGAACGAAGAAGTGCTCGTGGGTTTCAAACTGGGCTTTGTCACTCTTGAAGACCGCGCAGCGGGCGAGGCTTTATTCGCCGAGATTTGCGCGCGCGCGCTGGAAGTCATGAACGCAGCCGACGAAGACGCCGAGGAAGTGGCGGAGTTGCAAGGCCGCGTGGCCCCAATGGTCGTGTGCAATTTCTCGGTGTTCCAATCCACGCCGGACACTTGGGCTGTGCGCCAAGTGTTCCCCATCATGCCGCTGTCGCGCCTGTGCGAAGAGAAGATGTCTTTGGCCACCGTAGGCGACATCACTTGCGATTCCGACGGGCGCATCGACGACTTCTTGGGCGAAACGGGCACCTGTAGCAAGACTATTCCGCTGCCATCGCTGACACTCGAAGACCCTTTCCTCATCGGCATCTTCTTGGTGGGCGCCTACCAAGACACGCTGGGTGATTACCACAACCTCATGGGCGCGGCGAACGAAGCAGCGGTGTGGATTGATAACGAGGGCGAGTTCCGCATCGTCAACCAGTATCGCGGCAGCACCGTGAGCGAAGCGATGCACCCGTTTGGTTACGAACGCCAAATGTTGGTCAGCCGTTTCGACGACCGCCATGGCGGCGACGATTCGCCTGACACGCTGCGTTATCGCGATTGCTTCTTGCGCGTGCTCAGTTCCGGAACCTACTTACGGCGCTGAATCACATGCGCTGGAGTAACGGCATGCCCAGCAGGGTCGTGCCGCGCTCAAGCCCCGTGGCGGCAGCGGCGCACAAACGCAAACGCGCGGCGCGCAGCGCAGCGTCGCTGCTGCGCAGCACATCGCAGCGATCGTAGAAGCGGTTGAGGTCGCGCACCAATTCCAGCAACCAGTTGGCCACCACCGCTGGGCTGTATTCGCGCGCCGCGCGCGCGGCGGCTGCGGGGAAGGCGAACAGCGTAAGAGCGAGATTCACTTCTGCTGGATCGTTCAGCAATGCCGCATCACCCGTTGCGCTGCTGCCGCCAGCGTCCAACATGCTGCGCAGACGCGCGTAGGCATACAGCACCCGCGCACCAGTGTCGCCGTCGAATTTCACCGATTCCTTCGGATCGAAAACCATGCTGGCCAGCGGGTTCACCTTCAGCAGCATGAAGCGCAGCGAGGCCAATGCCACGGCGGCAGCACGGCGTTGCACTTCGGCGTCGTCCAAGCGTTGCTCGCTGTCGCGCGTTCGCACTTCAGCCGCGGCCAATGCGGTGGTCTCTGCCAGCAAGTCGTCGGCGTCCACCACTTTGCCTTCGCGCGATTTCATGCGTCCCTCGGGCAGATAAACCATGCCGTAGGCGAGGTGGTGCAAGTCGGAAGCCCACGCATAACCCATGCGGCGCAAGATGGCGAAGAGCACCGCGAAGTGATGCTTCTGTTCATCACCCACCACCCACAATTGCCCATCCACGTTGTTCTGCGAGGCCTTCAGTACAGTGGTGCCAATGTCTTGGGTCATGTAGACGCTGGTGCCATCGCTGCGCAACACCACCTTGCGCCCGAGTTTCTCGGCGCTGAGGTCGATGTCAACGGCGCCATCGGCGCGCCGCTCGAACACGCCTTGCTCCAACCCCGCAAGAATCAAGTCGCGCCCGAGAGTCCAAGTGTCACTCTCGCGATAGACCACATCGAAGCTGATGCCGAGGTCTGCGTAGCTGCGCTCGAAACCAGCGTAGGCCCAGCCGTTCATCATTTCCCATAGAGTGCGCACGGCGCTGTCATTGCGTTCCCAAGCGCGCAGCATTTCGGTGCACTCGGCCCCCAGAGGAATGCGCGCGAAACCCTCTTCGCGGAAAGTGCCGCGCCATTCGCGTTGCAGCGTCGCTTCTTCTTCCACCGCGGCGGTCGCTTTGCGCTGCGTCTTCCAGGCCGCGAATTCTTCTGGATTGGTGTCGCAGTACGCTGCAACTTCTAAGGCGAATTCCCTTTCGAAGCGCACATAGCAGTCGCCCACAAGGTGGTCGCTCTTTTGGCCTGTGCTTTCAGGTGTGGCGCCGTCCATGAAGCGCTTCCAACCCAGCATCGATTTGCAAATGTGGATGCCGCGATCGTTGAATAGATTGGCGCGCAGCACATGCGCCCCGGCATAGTCCAGCACTGCTGCGGTGCTGGACCCCAAGAAATTGTTGCGCATGTGGCCCAAGTGCAGAGGCTTGTTGGTATTCGGCGCTGAGAACTCCACCAGCAAGCGACGCCCCGCGAGTGTCTGGCCACGGCCGAACGCCGCAGGGTCCGTCAGCACTTCCGTGAACAGGGCCTCCAGCAATGCTTGGGGTTGCAGTTTCAAGTTCACATAGCCGCTGATGGCAGTGGCTGTGTCCACTGGATGTTGCGCATTCAAAGCGGCGGCCAAAGTAGCGGCCAGTTTCGGGGGCGCGATGCGCACTTCCTTCGCCAGCAGGAAGGCGTTGATGGTGAGGTCGCCGCGGGAGCGGTCCTCCGGGAGGTCGAGGGCCACATGTGCTGGGCTCACTCCGTGAGCAGCGGCAAGCGCCGTGCGAGCCATTTCAGCGATTCGTTCCAGCAGCATCTCGACTCCGTTCCCCGCGAGGGGCGCTATTGTACGGACCGATGCCGAGCGCTCCAGACATGCCTGCGGTCTTCGATGCGACATCCAGCGTTGCAGCGTTGCGCGCCCTGCGCCCACTGCCACTGCCGCCTTGGGGCCGCGTGGTCTTAGTGGACCCCGAGCATTTCGATGTGCGCTGGGCGATCAATGCACACATGCGCGGCGCCGACGGAGCTCTGCAGCAGATCGACCGCCCGCGCGCGCGGCAACAATGGCAGGCGCTGCGCGCCGCCTACGAGCGCATCGGGTTCCGCACCGTGGTGCTGCCCGCTACTGAAGGCCTGTGCGATCAAGTGTTCAGCGCCAACCCCGTTTTTCCGTTCAGCGACCCGAAGGATGGTGCTTGCGCGGTTTTGCTGTCGGTGATGCGTCATGCAGAGCGGGCGGCGGAGCCCGCGCTGCTCGGAGCGTTCCTGCAAGCGCAAGGGGTGCGGCTGCTGGCGCTGGAAGGCGAAGAGCACGACGTCGCCGCGAAAAATGTGATCCTCGAAGGCAACGGAGACTTGTTGTTCGTTCCGAGACGGCGACTGCTGTTGGGCGGCATCGGTCCGCGCAGTTCCCGCGAAGGGCTCCTGTTGGCGGCTGCGCACGCGGCTGCACCACTGGTGCTACTGCGCTTGAACAATCCTGACTACTACCACTTGGACACATGTGTTGCGCCGCTGGATGCGCGAACGGCGCTGGTGGTGCGCGAAGCGCTGCCGCCCGAAGAGATGATCTTGCTGGAATCCATTTTTCCGCGCTTGATCTGCGTGCCGGAAGGCGAAGGCCGCATCGCCATGGCTGGCAATGCTCACAGCCCCGATGGCCGCTTCGTATTGATTGATGCAGCAGCTACGAAAACCCGCGAGTTGCTGCTTGCACAGGGCTTCGAGCCGATCCCCTTGGACACCTCGGAGTTTCGCAAGTCCGGCGGGTCGGTGTTCTGTCTGAAGCTGATGCTCTTTGCAGGATGAGCTTGACCCATCTCATGCGTCGTGCCGATCAGCCTTGAGGAGAGGTCCGCAAGCTGCAAAGCCCTGCCACAGCGCAGGATTGGGCCGTAGGGATGAAAGACTTCGCAAAATCAGATCCATGGATGGTGTTCAAAATCATGGGCGAGTTCGTGGACGGCTTCGAGACCATGAAGGACATTGGCCCGGCGGTTTCAGTGTTCGGGGGCGCCCGCTTTCCAGAGGGCCATCCGACTTACGAATTAGGGCGCGAAATCGGAGCGCGTTTGGCTAAGGGCGGCTACGCCGTCATCACTGGCGGTGGGCCAGGCGTGATGGAGTCGGTGTGCCGCGGGGCGAAGGATGCTGGCGGCACAGCCGTTGGCTTGAACATCCTCTTGCCCAATGAAAGCAAGTGCAACAATTGGGCCACGGTCAAAATCGACTTCGACTACTTCTTTGCGCGCAAGGTCATGTTCATGCGCTATGCGCAGGGCTTTGTGGTATTGCCCGGGGGCTTCGGCACTCTCGATGAACTTTTCGAGGCGTTGACACTAATCCAAACCCGCAAGACCACGGATTACCCTGTGGTCTTGGTGGGCAAAGCTTTTTGGGCGCCGTTGTGCGCTTGGATCGAAACCACCTTGGTGGCGGAACAGACCATTACAAAGGCGGACCTGAAGCGCTTCACCGTAGTGGACAGCGCCGAGGAGGCTGTGGCGGTGCTGAAGGCGACCCACGAGGCGGCCCACGCCAGCGCAGTGGCGCAACGCGGGGCGCGGCAGCGTCTGCCGTCGTTGCGCCGCAGTGCGCCACGCCAGTTGGTGCGGCTGCGTCGCAACGCCTAACGCGCGTTGGTTCGGGCTGTTTTTGGTGCTAACACGGGCGTCCCGCAATGAGTCCGCAAGGGCTTCTTTCAATGCGGCATGACGCTTATGACTTCCAACCCTGCATCAGTACGCGCGCTGCGCAATGTGGCCATCATCGCCCACGTTGACCACGGCAAGACCACTTTGGTGGACAAGATGATCGCCCATGCCGGTTTGCTGCGCAGCAACCAGGCCACGCAAGAGTGCATGCTCGACAGCAACGCGCTGGAACGCGAGCGCGGAATCACCATTCTCGCGAAGAACATCGCGATGCGCTACGGCGGTGTGAAAATCAATCTCTTTGACACGCCAGGCCACGCGGACTTCGGTGGCGAAGTCGAGCGCACTTTGAATCTGGCTGACGGCGTGTTGTTGTTGGTCGATGCCTTCGACGGGCCCATGCCGCAGACGCGCTTCGTGCTGCGCAAGGCTCTGGAGGCCGGCCTGCCTCCCATCGTGGTCATCAACAAGATGGACCGCCAAGGCGCGCGCCCCGCAGTGGTGCTGGATGCGGTGTTCGACCTGATGGTGTCCCTCGGTGCGACCGACGAACAGCTCGACTTCCCGGTGATCTACGCCGCCGGACGCGACGGTTGGGCAAACACTATTCCAGAGCCGTCCACGGACGGACTCACCTGCCTTTTCGATGTCATTTTGAAGCGCATCCCGGAGCCCAAGGGCGACGCGGATGGCCCAACCATGGTTCAGGTTGCTGCGCTGGACTGGAACGAATTCGCCGGTCGCATCGCCATTGGGCGCATCCTTCGCGGCCGCGTCGAAGCGGGCAAGCCGCTGATGGTGCAGCGCGAAGATGGCACGGTAGCGCGAGTATTGCCGCGCAAAGTCATGGTGTTTGAAGGCATGGGCCGTATGGCGGTGCAAACCGTGGAATGCGGCGATGTGTGCGCGTTGGAAGGGCTCGATTCCATCCAAATCGGCGACACGCTGTGTTCGCCCGACAAGGTGGAAGCGTTGCCGCGTATCCGCGTCGACGAGCCGACCATCGCCATGGTTTTCCAAATCAACGATGGCCCGCTGGTCGGCACCGAGGGCAAGCTGGTCACCTCGCGCCAGATCCGCGAACGCTTGGAGCGCGAGACGCTCAAGAATGTGGCCTTGCGCCTGAGAGACACCAATCGCGCGGATGCTATCGAAGTGAGCGGCCGCGGCGTGTTGCACCTGGGCATCCTGATCGAGGAAATGCGCCGTGAGGGTTACGAGTTCTGTGTGGGCAAGCCGCGCGTGCTCACCAAGGAAGAAGACGGCGTTCGGATGGAGCCGTTTGAATCGGTGCTGGTGGAATCACCAGAGCGCCATGCAGGCAAGGTGATCGAGCTCTTCGGTCAGCGCCGCGCCGAGATGGAAAAGATGGAGCCGGGCCCAGGTGGCACGGTGCGCGTCGAATTCCGCTGCCCGGCACGCGGCCTCATCGGCGTGCGCACGCGCCTGTTGAACCTGACCCAAGGCGAGGCAGTGCTTTCGCACATCTTCGCGGGTTGGGCCGAGTGGACTGGCTCACTGCCGTCACGCGGGCAAGGCGTGATGATTAGCGTTGAGTTGGGCGAGTCCAACTTGTACGCGCTGGAAAAACTCAAAGACCGCGGCTCGTTCTTTGTGGCCGCTGGTGCGAAGGTTTACGAGGGCATGGTTGTGGGCGAGCACTCGAAGACCAACGACATCGAAGTCAATTGCTGCCGCGAAAAGAAGCTGACCAACATCCGCACCACTTCCGCGGATCGCAAACTTTACTTGCCGCCGCCGCGCGACTTGGGCGTCGAAGATTCCCTCGAGTACATCGAAGATGATGAGCTGGTGGAATTCACTCCCAAGAGCATTCGCCTGCGTAAAATGCTGCTGCGCGAAGCGGATCGCCGCAAGGTGCGCCGCCAAGAAGCCTCGTAAGACAGTGGCCCCGCGCGCTGCTCAATAGCGCACCCCGCGCGCTGCTCAATAGCGCACCCCGCGCGCTGGCGCGACCATTCCAAAACGACAAAGACCGCAGAAGCTCGAAGCTGCTGCGGTCTTTTTGCGCTTGCTGCGCCTCAGATCACGGGAAGATTCCGCGCTCGGCGTAGGCCTTGGCGATGCGCTCCAACGCCACCACGTATGCGCCCGTGCGCAGATCGGTGTTGTAGCGCTTGGCACGATCCATGGTGTTCTCGAACGCCTTGATGATCAGCTCGTGCAGCTTGCGATCGACGACTTCCAATTCCCAGTGTTCGCAGTTGCGATTCTGCACCCACTCGAAGAAGGAAACGATGACGCCACCGCTGTTGGCCAAGATGTCGGGGATTGCGGTGATGCCACGCTCGCCCAAGATGGCATCGGCTTCACGCGTGGTCGGTCCGTTGGCACCTTCAACAACGACCTTCGCCGTGATGCGCTTCGCGCGGGCGCTGGTCAATTGGTTTTCGATGGCGGCTGGCACCAGCACTGTGCACTTGGTGTCCCAGAAGGCTTCAGGCGCGATGGTCTCGCCGCCAGCGAAGCCGTTCAGGCTGCGCGTGGCGTCTTGGTGCTTTTTCAGCGCGACGCAATCCAGCCCTTGCGGGTTGGAAATCGCGCCGGTGTGGTCGTGCACCGCCACCACTTTCATGCCCATCTGCTGAGCGATGAATGCGGTGAAGTAGCCCACATTGCCGAAGCCTTGAATGGCGACCGTGAGGTCTGATGTCTTGAGCCCAGCAACTTTGGCCCAGCGTTCGATGATGTAGCAAACGCCTTGGCCCGTAGCCTTTTCGCGGCCTTCCGAGCCACCGCAGGCGAGGCTCTTGCCGGTCACCAGCGCTTTGGCGCGGTTGCGATCGGAGCCGCCGTGGGAGTTAGCGAAAGTGTCGAACATCCAAACCATGTGGCGCGAATTGGTGCCCACATCGGGTGCTGGAATGTCGGATTCTGGACCAATGTTGCTGCCCAGCGCGTGGGTGAAACGGCGCGTGAGGCGCATCTGCTCGTCCATCGACATTTCGTTGGGCTTGCAGGTGATGCCGCCTTTGGCGCCGCCGTAGGGCAGGCCAGCAAGCGCTGTCTTGAAGGTCATCCAAGCGGCCAACGCTTTCACTTCATCCAAGTCCACCTGCGGGGCATAGCGAATGCCACCCTTGTAGGGGCCGAGGATGTTGTTGTGTTGGATGCGGTAGCCGCGAAAGATGCGGAACTCACCGTTGTCCATTTTCACAGGGAAGTTGACGCAGATCTCGTTCTTGGGGTGTTCCAAGATGATGCGCACTGCTGGGTCGAGATCCATCACTTGCGCAGCTTTTAGAAACTGCGCACGCGCTGCGGCAAACAGGCTTTCGCCTTCATGGTTTTGTTCAGTTGTCATAGGGTTGTTCTCGTGAAAAAACGAGTGCGGTACGCTATGCCGCCACACACGCTGCCACAAGACGCAGCTCGTGCAGGACGGAACTAAAAACCCATGTCGCGTCAAGAAACACTGCTCTGGATCCCTTGCTTGGTTGTCGTGGCTGCGTCGCTGGCTGGATGCGGCGAGGGCACCGCACCTGTTGGCCCGCTCGGCGCAGCGCCAACGCAAGCGCCGAGCACTGCAAAGGTTGCGCCGATTCCCTGTTTCCCCGATGAAGGGCCTGCAGTGCTGCGCATTGCTGGTGTGCCCGTGGGCGAGGCCGTGGTTGTGCGCAGCGAGAAAGTGATGCGTTTGCGCTTGCCGGGCATGTCCGCTGAGACGCTCCGCCGCAAGACCATCGAGGATGCCATCGTGCCCATGGCGGCGCTCTACGCCGGGCACGCCGAGCGCATCGGCGACATGAGTCAGCGTATTCGCGCCGCCTCTGCGCGCCTAGCCCGAGGCGACAGTTTCGATGCCGTGGCCATGGACACTGGTGACGATTTGAGCGCACGGAATGGTGGGCTTTATGGCACGGTGACCCGTTCCAGCGCGGGCATCGCACAACTGCCGCCGGGGCTTGAAGACCGCGTCTTTAGCGCAACAGTGGCGCTGGCCTCGGACCCGTTCGCGGGGTTGGTTGGGTTCCAGATCATTCGTGTGGACAAGGCTGTTGTGGCGGCAGACGGAAAGTCCGAACAGCGCGACCTACGCCACATGTTGGTGCACTACGACGCCCTAATGGCATCGCGTATGCGCAAGATCGACATCAAGCACCCGCAGTTGAAAGAACTGCTGGAGCAGTGGCAGAGCGAGTTCACCGAAAAATCGCGGCGCCTCATCCAAGAGGCGAAGGTCGAGGTCTTGGACCCTGCTTGGCGCCCACTGATCTACTCCTTCCGTCTCGCCAAGTAGGCCGGGTGACTGCGCCGCACGAAGCGCAGGAAGGCCGAGAAGTGCTGTTTTCTAAAGGGGCTTGCGCTGAGGGCGGTCGATAGGCTATATGTATGCCCGTTCCGGGCGGCCATCCGTTTGGCAGGCCGGGAACGCAACTTTCTCCGCCATTCACTTTGGGCGGACAGCGGGTGCGCCGCAAGCTGGGGATTGTTCCCCCTCGACGTCATCCGGACCGGTTTGGCAAATCGCCCTGTTTGAAGGGGCGAAGGCAGGGCTCAGTGGGCCCGATTTACCGGCGCAAAGGACAGTAATTCTGCAGGGTTCTCGCGGAGATTTTCGCGAAATCCGCGCAACGACATCGGGGAACTATGAACATGAACGGAAGAGGGCCACACCGCCGCGGCGGTGGGCGCAGAGGACGTCGTCGTGGCAGGGGAATGCCGCCGCACGGCAATGAGTTCGGTAGCGGTGTGTTCCAAGACTCGCGGGGTCCGCAGCACCAGGGCATGGAAACCATGGGTGGGGCTGACGGTTCCATGGGCGCCGATGGCGCCATGGGCTACGCGCAGGAAATGGCCTTGCCGCCACCTCCTGGGATGCAAGGCCAGCAAGAGCGCCAGCAACAGCAAGATCGCCAGCCGCAGCAAGGGCAGTACGAGGTGCCAGCTCCGGTGCCCATGGCAACGCCAGGTCTCTTGGAGATCATGCTCGACGGCTTCGGTTTCTTGCGCTTTGCCGCCAACAACTACCTGCCGGACGAGGATGACATTTATGTGCCCGCCAACTTGGTGCGGCGCTTCCGCATCCGCCCCTCGGCAATGATCATCGGAGATGTGCACCCTCCGCGCCGCATCGGCCAAAAACCGTCGCTGGCGTCGATCCGCCTCATCAACGGCAAAGACCCCGACTTGCACGCGCAGGAAGAGCCATTCAAAACCCTGCTCGCCTGCGACCCCGACGATCGCTTTGTTCTGGAAACCGACGAGCCCAACAACATCTCCATGCGCGTCGTGGATTTGTTGGCGCCCATCGGCCGTGGGCAGCGCGCATTGATCGTGGCGCCGCCGCGCTCAGGCAAGACCATCTTGCTGCAACAGATGGCCAACGCCATCCACAAGAACTATCCCGACGTGGAACTGCTGGTCTTGCTCGTTGACGAGCGCCCCGAAGAAGTCACGGATTTCCGGCGCAACACCAAGGCCGAAGTCATCGCTTCGTGCCTCGACGAAGGCACCAGCAACCATGTGAAGGTCACTGAATTGGTGCTGGAAAAGATGCGGCGTTCCGTGGAAGCCGGAGCGCACATGGTGGTGCTGCTGGATTCCATCACGCGCCTTGGCCGTGCCTACAACAACGAAGTGAAGGGCTCCGGGCGCATCTTGTCCGGCGGCTTGGATGCCAAGGTGCTGCTGAAGCCCAAGGCGTTCTTCGGCGCGGCGCGCAACGTTGAAGGCGGGGGCAGCCTCACCATCGTCGCCACGGCGCTCGTCGACACTGGGTCGCGCATGGACCAAGTCATCTTCGAAGAGTTCAAAGGCACGGGCAATTCCGAAATCGTGCTATCGCGCTTGTTGGCGAACAATCGCATTTGGCCGGCCATCGACATCAGCACGTCGGGCACGCGCAAAGAGGAGAAACTTCTCCATCCGCAAGAATGCGACCGGATCAACATGCTCCGCCGTGTCTTGAACCAACTGAACCCCAACGAAGCCATGCGCTTGTTGGTGGAGAAATTGGAGAAGTCCAAGAGCAACGCAGAGTTCTTGATGCAGTTCAACGCATCAGCAGGGCTCTGACAGCCATCGGGCTGGAAACACAGCGGCTCCGGAGCGCGAAAGCGTTCCCGGAGCCGTTTCCGTTGGGGAGGAGCGTGCCGACCGCGGAGGCTGGCGTCTGCCCGAGCGCTTGGCTCGGGCACAGAGCATCAGCCCTTCGGCGTGAGGCGACGACCCATGCGGCGGTGCCGCTTCAGGAGCTTGCGCCCACCCTTCGTCTTCATGCGGGTGAGGAAACCCACGCTCTTGAGCCACTTCTTCTTGCTGTTGCGGATATGGGTTTTCATGGTTCAGGCCCTTTCGTCCGGCGGATAGTCCACCGTAGGGGTGGAGATGCTATGCAGTTCTGTCCGATGGTTCAAACCTGAATCGCCAGAGTTTTGAGGCGAGCCGAGAAGGCAGAACACCCATCCCAAGTGAGGCAGCCGTGGGGGCAGCCCCAAATATTGTCGTATCCTTCCCACCCTTGAGGAGCTTGCGAAGCGCATGAGATTTCTGACACCCATCGCCTGCGTGCTGTGTTTCTTGGTTGCGCTGGCAGCCCAAGCCCCGCCGGAAGCCCAATCCCCGGCCGCGCCCGCTGCGGCACCGAAGGCCGGAATCGGATCATGGACCCAGTTCCGCGGCGACCTCGCCTCTACCGGCGTCAGCCACTCGCCGCGCCCTGCGTACAAGGGCGTCAAGTGGAAGCACTTCATGGGTGGGCCCAGCACTTCCACGCCAGCCGTGGTGGATGGCAAAGCCATCGTTGCCACCGAAGCAGGGTGGCTCATCGCCGTTGAAGTGAAGGGCGGCACGCGCGTCTGGCACAAGAAGCTGCCAGGGGAAGCGATCATCGCGTCCAGCCCACTCATCGTTGACGGGCGCATCTACCTCGGCACACGGGGCGGGCATCTGGTGTGTAGCCGCCTCAGCGACGGCGAGCAGGTATGGGTCCACGCGACCAAGTCACCAGCGATCTACGCTTCGCCGAAGGGCGATGCACGCGGCATCGTTTTCGGAGACATGTTGGGAGTGGTGTGGTGTCTGGACCCCGCAACGGGTGCTGTGCGTTGGCAAAGCAAGGCGCTGCGCGAAGTGGCCAGTTCTGTTTCGATCCTCGGTGAGCGGCTGTATGTCGCCTCGCGTGGGCGTTCGATGTATGAATTGAATTACAGCGACGGCGCGCTGCTGCGCACGATTGAATTGCCGAAGGCCACCGCGTCGACGCCAACGTTAGGAATGGGCTTCGCATACCTGATGTGCGGCAGCGATCTTGGAGTGGCAGTGGATCTGCTCGAAGGCAAAGTCGCTTGGACGCACACCAACGCATTGGACGACCAATCCAGTTGCGCGTTCGCCGATGGCATCGTGTACATGCCTCTGGGACAACACTTGAAGGCCATTAATGGCCGCACCGGTGAGGTGCTGTGGACTTGCCTGACGAATCACAAGATTGGCCCGCCGGTGATCAATGGGGATGACATCCTCATCAATTGCCGCGATCGATCATTCCGCGTGGTGGATCGCAAGACTGGGAAGGTGACTTTCGAATTGCCCCTCGACGAGGGCTTCGTGAGCGGGCCCGTTGTGGTTGACGGCGTTGTCTACATCGCCGCTGACATGGACATGGGCATGCACCTTTACGCCATCGAGTGAACAATTCGGGCGCCCTCCCAATGCGGGTGCGGCATGCCCTATGATCAGCCCCGAACAATGCCGACAAGCCTGACGGTCTGCCGCGCGCAGCAGGAGATGTGAAGCTCATGCCCATGATTGAGGTCGCCGATTTACGCAAAGATTACGGCTCGTTCCGTGCACTTGACGGAGTGAGCTTCACGCTGGATCGCGGTGAGATCCTTGGTTTTCTGGGGCCTAACGGCGCCGGAAAAACCACCACCATGAAGATCCTCACGGGGTTTCTCTATCCCACCTCGGGCCGCGCCACCGTTGCGGGCCACGATGTGATGGAGAACTCGGTGGAAGTGCGCCGGCGCATCGGCTATTTGCCCGAGCACACGCCGCTGTACGACGACATGACGGTCAGTGAGTACCTGCACACTTGCGGGCGCTTGCGCGGCATGGCGGGGTCGCGACTTGCCGAACGCAAGCAGGCGGTCATCGGACTCACAGCGCTGGGTGCGAAGGCGCGTGCGCCCATCCACACTTTGTCCAAGGGCTATCGCCAACGCGTGGGGCTGGCTCAAGCGCTGCTGCACGAGCCAGAAATTATCATCTTGGACGAGCCCACCGTGGGCTTGGACCCCAATCAGGTGGTGGATGTGCGCGCGATCATGCGCGAGGTCGGACGCGACCGCACCGTCATTCTGTGCAGCCACATCCTCTCGGAAGTGGAAGCGGTGTGCGCGCGAGTGATCATCATCAACGACGGCCGCATCGTGGCTGACGGCGCTACTGCAGATCTCGCGCGGCAACACGCGGGGGCCCCGCTTTACCGCGTGCAAGTCGAAGGCAGTTTGGCGGCGCTCACCGCAGCGTTGCAGCAATTGCCCGGCGCTTCGCAACCGGTGCTGGCTCAAGCCGGCGGCAGCAATTACTGCATCGAAGTGAGTATTGCTGGCGCGCCTGTCGACGCTGCCGCAGCCATCATGGCTGCGGTCAATTCGGTTGGGCTCCGGCTGGTTGCTCTCGAACCGCGCCACGCCACCCTCGAAGATGTCTTCCGCAAACTGACGCGCCCCACGGAGCACGCAGCATGATCACCATCGCCTGGAAAGAGCTGAGGAGTTTCCTCAACAGCCCGATTGCTTACATCTTCTTGATCGCCTTCACGGGCTGGCTGTCCGGCAGCTACTTCGTGTGGGGCAAGGTGGGGCAGGGCCTCACTTTCTTCAGCGTGGGCAACACGTCGTTAGATGTCTATTTCTCTTTGGTGCCGCAGGCCTTTGTGCTGCTGGTGCCGGCGTTGGCCATGCGTTTGTGGCCGGACGAACTGAAGTCCGGCACCGTGGAACTGTTGATGACCTACCCATTGCGAACTTGGGAAGTGGTCTGCGGCAAGTTCCTTGCTGGGCTGGCGTTGATCGCGCTGGGCTTGGTGTTCACGCTGCCGGTTCCGTGGACCGTCGCGATTTATGGCGACCTCGACTGGGGCCCGGTGTGGGGCGCGTACATCGCGTCGCTGATGCTGGGCGGCGCGTTCCTGTCCATCGGGCTCTTCATGGGCGCGTTGTGCAGCGAACAAGTCACCGCGTTCATCGTTACAGCAGCTATCTGTTTGCTGTTTGTGCTGATGGGCGACACGCTCATCAATCTGTTCATCCCACGCGGTCTGCACGAGCTATCGAATGCGCTGTCGTTTTCGGCGCGCTTCAATTACCTCGGGCGCGGCGTGGTGGATGTGGCTGATGCGTTCTACTTCAGCAGTGTCACGGGGGTGTTCTTGTTGCTGAATTGCACCGTGATCGAATCGCGGAAGGGGGTCTGACCATGGCCAACGCACGCTCTCGCTTCTGGGTGAATATCACCACTGCGCTGTTCACCGTCGCCATCGTCGTCCTTGCCAACCTCGCGTTGGGCGGCACGCGCTGGCAGTTCGACCTCACCGAAGACGGGCGCTACACGCTGCCCGAAGCGGCGAAACGCGTCGCTGGTTCTCTCGACGACACACTGACCGTGACGGCTTACATTTCCGAACCGCTGCCGAGCTATCTCGATTTCGTGCCGCGCGCGCTGCAGACGCGGCTGGAAGAATTCGCGGCGGCGTCCAACGGGCATTTCCAATTCAGTTTCAAATCGCCAGAGAATGAAGCGGGTCTTCCGGCAGAACTGGAAAAGCACACGCCGCCGATCAAGCCGTATCCACTGGCAGATTTTGTGCAGGGCAAGCAGACCACTGGCAGCTACTACCTGTGGCTGGTGTTCCGCTACGGCGATCAAGAGTCGGCATACCACTTGCTCGAAATGCGCGAGGCCTTGGCACGCGAAGGCGAGTTCTTGAAATTGTTGCCCTTCCAGATTGCTTCCAAGATAGTGAAGGTGCGCAATCCGGAGGCGCAGATTGGCATTGTTTCCGAGAAGAAAACGCCGCCGCCAGAGTTGCAGCAGCAACTGGGGCGCGATCCTTCCGACGGCTTGGCGCAATTGCGCGAAGTCATCAGCCGCCACTTGCCGCCAGCACGGGATGTGCAACTGCGCCACGGCGGGCAGATCCCCGACGACATCGACATGCTCATGCTCTACAAGCCTGACAACATGGGCGAATCGGAGCTGTTTGAATTGGACCAGTTCCTGCTGAAGGGCAAGAGCCTTGTGGTGCTGCTGGATAATTACAGCACCTTCGATGTGGACCGCGTCATGGAATGGCAGCAAGGATTGCAAAGCGGCAGCATGAAGATGCGGCCGTTGAACCACGGCATGACCGAGTGGCTGGCGCATTACGGCGTGGTGCCGTCAGCAGGTGTGCTGGAAGACGCAGAGTGCTCGGCGAATTCCGTCAACACGAGCATGGAAGTGCGCCAAGACCCGGCCACACAGCGCATGATGCTGGTGCCGGTGGAGCGCCGCCGCCGCATCGATGGGCTGTTGGTGCCCTTAGAGCGCGACAAAAACAAGAACATCACCGGGCAGTTCAGCGAAACATCTCCAGCGTTGGCCGGCATTGGTCGCTATTGCGCACCATGGGCCGTGCCGTTGCAACTGGATGAAACGGCTTTGCAGAAACATGGCACGAACGAAGACGGCAGCGCTGCGGTGCGTGCCGAAGCGCTGATCACGACTTCGCGCAACGCCTTCGTGCGGGCCATCAGCGACGACAAAGTGCCGGTGTGGAGCGAGCCCGCTAGCACCGCGCCGGAAAACGCCGTGCGTGGAGCGCGCCCCTTGGTGGTGCAAGTGAGCGGCCGGTTCCAATCGGCCTTCATGGGACGCAAGTGGGGCGAAGACGAACGCCCGCCACGCAAGGGCCCGGATGGCGTCGTGTTGCCGGCCATGCCCAACAGTGCTGCACGCATTGATGTGTCGCGCGAGCCCGGCCAACTCTGGGTGTTTGCCGACTCCGATTTCTGCAGCGACTACGCGGCCATCACGGCGCGCAATCTGGCTGCGCAAGATGCCACAGTGGCGCTGCAACTGGCCATGGCTGGTTTTGTGAATGTGCTTGACGGCGTGTTGGTGGGCGATGAACTTGTCGAGATCCGCCGCCCCAACATCAAGGATCGGACGGTCGACACCGCGCGCGTTGATGAAGAGCGCGGTTCGATCTTGTGGCGCACGGTGGGCCTGACGCCCATCTTGCTCTTGGGGATGGCACTGCTTTGGTGGTTGGTGCGCAGCGCAGGCACTCGCGTGCGCCGCGCTTCGGAGTCCGGCGTATGAAGCGCAATCTGATCTTGTTGGTCATCACGCTGGTTTTGGCCGCCGTCGTCATGGTGGTGCGTTGGGACGATCTCTTCGGCCAGCACGCCGGGCCGACTCCGGCCACGACAGTCGAAAAGGCTGCGCTGCCGCGCGTGGACATGACCGCGGTGCAAGGCATCGAAATCCGCGACACCAACGGCAGCATCACGCTGCGCCGCAGCGGCGATGGCTGGATGGTTGTTGAAGCGCAGGAGTACCGCGCCAACGCGGAGAGAATGCAGCAGCTCTTGGAAGCGCTGACCGATCTTGAGAAATCCGAGCTGCGCAGCTCGAACAAGGACAAACAGCACTTATTCGAAACCGACGAGGCCAAGGGCCGCGGGGTGAAACTGTTTGGTGCCGCCGAAGCGGTGTTGTTGGACCTCGTCATTGGCAAACAAGACAGCGCCGGTCGCGCCGCGAAGGACGCGGGCACCTATGTGCGCGAGCGTTCAAAGCCCCACACATTTGCTCACGGGCGGCGCTTGCAGCATCTGTTGTACACATCGCCTGCGTTGTGGACTGACACGCGCTTGATGCCAGCAGTGGACCAGAAGGATCTCCAGAAGCTGGTCGATGAGGCCACCGAGTTGGTTTTGGATTTCGATGATGTCGACATGGGCAGCATGCCCGCGCAGCCCGTGCCTGGCACCGAGCCGGTAGCGCGCACTGGTGGGCGCATGCGCGTCGTGCTGGTGGCAGACATGGTGGACACACCCATCGTGTCGCCGGATGCGGCCGCAGGGCCTGAGCCCGCAGTGAAGCCGCCTACGGCAGCAGCGCAGCAGCGCCGTTGGAGCGTGATGGAACCGGAGCAGTCGAAGGCCTTGGACCTCTACGAAGCGCAGGTGGATGGCATGGTGCGCCAGTTACTGGCGAGCCGCTTTGAATCTGTGGCCGGCAAGGACGCATCTAACGAAGCCTTCGGCCTCAGCAAGCCCGTGGCGGAATTCACCATGGTGTGCAAGGACGGTGCGCGCCACGCGTTGCGCATCGGCGCAGTGGTGCCCGCGAAGGACGGCCAAGCGGTCAGCCCAGGGGCGCAGTCGCGCTACGCCACCGTGGAAGGTGCTGCGTGGGTTTTCGTGGTGCCGGAATATGTGGTGACCATGTTGCAAAAGCGCCCGCTGGAAATGCAACAACCCGCGCCGCCACCAGAAATGCAGGTGCCCGGAAACCAAGGTGGCAACGCTCCGCCCATCGCGATCCCACCGGAAGAAGACAAGCCGCCCACCCGCGACGGCTGAGCGGCGCGAAGGTGCAACGCGTTTCGTCAGCGCTGGCTGCGCTCGAGCCAAGTGATGGTGCGCTGATGGAAGAGCGCGATGAAGGCGTTGAAGGCGCCTGCGCCCAAGGCCAATGTGGCGCCGGGGCGCAGCGCTTCAGTGCCCAGCACTAAGGCGAGCAGTCCGCCAATTGTGAGCACTGTGCCGAGCATGAAGCACAAGCGCGACAGGCGCTTCCAGCGCGGAAGTTGCATGCGCTTAGAGCGCAGCAAGAACCAGCAAATGCTTTGCACGATGAAGAGCGCGGCCCCCGCAGCGGCGGTCACGAACAGCGTCACTTGAGCGTCGATGGTTGGCATCACAGATGCCTCAGCGCCACGCGCACCAACTCGTCGACGCTGGCTTGTGGGCCCAGCTCTTTGATGGCTG
The DNA here is from genome assembly GCA_945907755.1 of Singulisphaera sp. GP187. Classification (GTDB taxonomy): domain Bacteria; phylum Planctomycetota; genus SXUL01. The sequence goes on from CAMDTN010000022.1 coordinate 37,881, forward strand.
CGGCCACGGCCTTCTCCGATTGTTGCTCGCTGCTGCCCAAGACAGCCAAGGCACGCAACGCATCTTCAACGGCCGGAGTGGCTTGCGGTGTCGAGCTTGTCGGAGCGGCCCGGCGTTTGGCCTTGATGGCCAGTTCGGCGCACACGCGTTGCGCAGTGCGCGGGCCGATGCCACGGGTCTTGGCCAATTCCTTCAAGCACTCACCGGCGATCAAGCCCCACAGTTCTTGGGGCGCTTTCGAAGACAGCAAAGTCATGGCGGTGGATGGCCCGACGCCCGGCACCGTGATCAACTCGCGAAAAAGTTCGCGCTCGTCGTCGGCGACAAAACCAAACAGCCGTGCGCGATCGTCTTGGATGCGATGGTGCAACAGCACATGGCAGCGCGCGCCTTCTGCAGGCATCAAGCGCGCTGTGTGCAAAGAGATTTCGATCCGATAGCCCACGCCCTGCACATCAACCACGGCATCCGTCGCGCCTTTGCGCGTCAGCAAGCCTGCAAGGTGTTCGTACACGGGCTCAGAGGCGCAGCGAGATGCCGAACTGAGCCAAGCACTGCTTCAGTTCGTTGGTGGTGGTCTGGCCGCAGTTCTTGAGCTGCAGGAATTCGCCTTCGGTGTGTTGCAGCACATCCGACACAGTGACGATGCGCAGCGAGGCCAAGGCCTTGCGCAGGCGGATCGAAAGGTCGAAGTCGGCGAACACCTTGGACAGCACCGCGGGGTCGACGCCAGGTGGCAGCTCTTGCGGCTGGTCTTCCGCAGGCGCGGCGCCTTCCACCGGTTCGCCGCTGAACTCTGGCGGCAATTCATCGATGGCCAAGTTCATGCCCAAGCGCAGGCCGCGGTCGCCCAAGATTTTTTTGATTTCGAGGAGGCTGGTTTCGCCGAAGTTGCGGAAGCCCATCAGCTCGGCCTCGGTTTTCACCACGAGGTCGCCCAAGGTTTCGACGCCCATGTTGCTGAGGCAGTTGCGCGAGCGCACCGACATGTCGAAGTCCGCGATGGGGATGCGCAGCAGTTGCGCACGGCGATCGCTCTTCTGCTCGGTTTCCTCGTCGAACACCATGTTGATCGAGGCGCGCGCATCCTGCAGGTAAGCATTCGCGCGGGAGTGCAGCGGGTAAGCATCCAGCACGCGGCGGTAGCAGCGCACGGCTTCGTCCCATTCGCCGCGATCTTCATGCAACACGCCCAAGTTCATCAGCGCGTGGGTGTCGGCAGGCTGCATTGTCGCCAGACGGCGATAGATGCGGATGGCCTCTTCTTCGCGGCCGGCGAGATCCAATTCGTAGGCGTTGCGCAGCAGCGTGGGCCGGTGCGTTGGGTCCATTTCCAAGGCCGAACGATAGGCGTTCTCGGCATCGTCGTGTTCGCCATCCGCAGA
>CAMDTN010000023.1 GCA_945907755.1 Singulisphaera sp. GP187
TTCGACTTTGCGGTCGAAATCGTGGGCGAACAGGACGCGGTTCAGGCGCTCGAAGAATGGGTGGCCTGGTCCGCGAAGACTCTGCGACTCCACCCAGAATGCACCTTGCTGCTGCTTTGTGCGACCCATGGACATCAGCATTTCCCTCCGTGCAACACGCGCCTCTTACAACGCGCGGCAACGGAGATTTGTTCACTCATGAGCGCTACTTTCTCAACGGGCTGCTAGGGTCAAGACCAAAGACGGACTCGTGCTGTGAAGCATGGCGCACTCCTCAAGTGTTGGCACTTGCGTGGTCCACGCTGAGCCTCGTTGGCACCCGTGACCACGCATGCACCAATTACAAGCAAATGGCGTGCCAAACAGGCCCACTTTTGCCCAATGATGAGGCGTTCATGCCAGTGGGATTCGCCGTAATCCCTTACCGCGTCATGTGATGAGGCTAATTATCTATTCTATGCGGCCAGCACAACGGGCCGTGGTGAGGCCCTATTTCAAGTTGGAACATGTTACCGAAACGCGCACTTGTTACCAAACGGTAACGTTTCCCGTAATCGCGGGAGTCGGTGCGCTCACTGAAAATGGGGGACTTCACGCTTTCGTTTGGGTTTCTTGGGTGTCCCGAGCTACTTCGGGAGGCCCGCTGGAGGACGGCCGAGCTCGGCATGCGGGACTCTGATCTGTCTGTCCGTGTCCTTGGGCATTCAGACTTCTTGGAAGGTCGTCATTGTCGAGCTGGACACTCTCACCCAGCCCCAGCCGCTTTCACCCACACAAAGGCGTGAAGCCCCAATCACAACGACTTGCACCGCGTCGCCGAGGCGCGCGCGCAAGATGCGCGCGTCATGGCAACCCTCAGTAACTGAAGCCGTTGCGGCGCACATGCACCCACGGCTCGCCACCATCGGCGTGCACGCGGCCTGCAACCACTTCGGCCATAACCAACACATGATCGCCCGCGGCGCTGCGCGACAGCACGCACGCGTCGATGGACGCTAGCGCCCCGCTAAGGACTTCGGCCCCGCTGTGAGGGCCTTCGATGGCCACGCCGACATAAGGGTCTGCATCCGGCGCGACACCTTTGGCAAACGGTTTCATCAAAGCACTGTCGCCCGTGCGCAGAATGTTGACACTCAACAGCGCACCCGCTTGAAGCAGCGTGTCTGCAGGGCGGCCGCATTTCACACCAATGCTGAGCATTGGAGGATTGAATGAGCACTGTTGCACCCACGAGGCCAAGAAGGCTGTGCGCGCCGCGCCGCTGCGCGCCGTGACGATGAAAAGGCCACTGGGGATGCGGCCAAGTGCTGCCGCGAGCTCCGGATGTGTGCTGCTGTCCATGCGCGCGGACTGTATCAGCGGCACTCCGCTTCTGAGGCGCCCGTCCGCCCGCGCGACCACATGCCCATGCCCAACGTTCAGTCCACAGCAACGGTTGCAGCGTTGGCACAAGCGGAGCGCTGGCTTGGTGAGGCGGAGCGGTCCGTTGGAGTGCATCCGACCGGTCGGCAGAGCGACCATTGGCCGTGCGCAGCCCGGGATGTCAGCGTGAAGCTCGGGGCGGCGTGAGAGCGAGCTGCGCATAAAGCTGCTCGTGGCGCTGCGCGCAGAGCGATTGCGACCACTCCGCTTGCGCACGCAACTGCGCCGCGTGTCCAAGGCGCGCAGCCAGCGCTGGGTCGCGCAGCGCAGCCAGCAATGCTTGCGCCAGTGCAGGCGGATTGGCCGCAGGCACCAGCAAACCACTCACATTGTGTTCGATCATTTCGGGAATGCCGCCGATTTGAGTGGCCACCACGCAGCGGCCCGCAGCCATGGCTTCGATGACTGTGAGTGGCAAGTTGTCGCCCCGGCTGGGCACGCAAACCACGCTCGCTTGGGCCATCAATTCCACGAGCTGCGCGCGCGGCAAATCTCCAGCGGAATCCACCGTTGCGGGCAGTAATCCTGCGGCAATAATGCCCGCCACCACGAGGCGCGCTTGCGGCAACGCTGCACGCACTTCGCTCCACGCTTGCAAAAGATCTGGCAAACCTTTGCGGTGATCTTGCGCGCTGTACATGTTGCCCGCGAATAGGACCGTTGGCGCAAGTGCGGCGCTCGCCGCTGCGGCAGCGGCCTCGGTGTTCGCGACCCCAGCAAGACCAGCGCAATCCATGCCGTAAGGAATGTGCGTCCATGGCAACGCCGCAAGTTCCGTGCGCGCAATGCGCCGGCGCATCCACTGAGAAGGCAGCACGAGGTGCGCGCGCAGTTTCTTGTTCACGCGCCGCCGTGCCAAGCGTGCGAGCACGCGATAATTGGGGCGCCAACGCCGCACCGCGCCCAGCGCCGGACAACCCAAGCACCACGCATTGCGAAAACATTCCCAACATTCGGGGCCGAATTGATTCACCGGCAGCGTGTCATGCAGAGTCCACAGCAGTGGCCAACGCTGTGCCACTTCGAGGATGTCTTCGTAGGCGAGCGCGTTGTAAAAACAATGCGCGTGCACCACGCTGGGATTGAAGGCATCGATGCGCGCCATCACGGCGCTCAGCGCTTCGCCTTCCGCTGGAGTCACCACACACACTTCGTGCCCCAACGCACTCAGGCCCGCGCACAGTTCTGCCAGCGCCACCGTGGCGCCGCCACCTTCGCGCTGGTGCAACATGGCCACGCGCAGCGGCATCAGACGCCCTTCCCCATCAGGCGGTCCCACCATTTCCAAAACCCGCGGCGCCCTTGCACATTCGACAGCGGCCCCAAGTACTGCCCCAAGTTTTGCGTGAACGCGAAAGGCAGCACTTTGGCCAGCCAGAACATGCGTTCGATGGGGTCCAGCGTTTCGTCCATCCAAACCACGCGGAATAAGCGACGCGATTCCGCCACGGTGTACTCGAACACATTGCGCAGCCGCGGCGCGAGGCGCGAGCCCACAAGATCATTCACATTCTGATGGTCTAAATAGGCGCGTTTGAATTCGTACCAAATCGACAGCGGGTGGCTGTGGATCACCGCCACGCGCGGTTCATAAACAATCTTGAACCCAGCAAGAATGGCGCCCTTGGCCCAAGTGACATCTTCGCCAAAGCGACGGCGCGGGAACGGATGCGCCAAGGCCGTGCTGCGGCGCACCGCGCTGGCCACATTGTCGAACTTGATGATGTTCCAACGCTCGTTGGGGTGCACAACATTCCAGAAGTGGTCCAAGTCTTTCACCTGCGACACCGACGGCGTGCCGCCACCTTGCACCCAACGCGCAAGGCGTTCGCGCAAGAACGGCGAGCAATCGGGGCGCGGCACTTGGTCGCAATACACACCACCGACTTCGCTGTCTTGGAAGTGCGACACCATGGTCATTAGCCAGCCGGGCCCGGCCGGCGTGGCGTCTTGCACTGTCAGCACCACCACGGCACCGCGCGCTTCCTGCACGGCGCGATTGCGCGTAGCACCGTGATCGAACTCATGATTCGGAATGCAGATCAAGCGCACGCGGTGGCGCGCCAAGATTGCCAGCGTGTCGTCGCTGGAGCCAGAGTCGATGACCAACACTTCAAAGGGCCACGGCGTTTGCTGCTGTTCCAAGGCCACAAGCAGCGCTTCCAAGTAACGCGCGCCGTTGAAAGTGGGGATGAACACCGTCACATGAGGTGCCGCGCCGCCGGCCACCAGAGGGCTCATGTGCGCGGCTCCGATACCAATTCAAGCGCAGAGCGAAGCAGATTCACGAGCCGCCGCCGCGCGTTCGACGCTGGATGCGGACGCGGCGCACGGGCTGCCCGGTACGCTTCAGCACTTCGCGGCGCACGCCCGGCTTGGCTGGTGCGGCGCTGGGCTTGACTGCGGGACCAACTGGCTTGGCAGCGGAAGCTGTTGGGTTTGGCGCGTCAGTGGGCGCTGTGCTGCTCGTCGGCGCAGGCGCTGGCGGCGGCACCAACGGCGCCATCTCTACCCCGCGGCTAGCGCGCATCGCAATGGCACCAAGATCGATCCGCAGCTTCACCTGTCCGATGGGGCGATCGCCTTCGCGCAGATCCAGATGCAGCAACACCTCAGGCTTCAGTTCGCTGGCCACACCAGACTGCAGATTCACCGACACAGTGCCTTGCTGCTCCATGGCCACACCGATCTTCTCCCATGGCAGGCTGAGCGATTGGCCGTGCTGCATGGCGTGAGATGGGAACGACGGCGGCGCCACCACGATGGACTTGCGGCGCTTGCGCGAAGTGCGCATAGCGTGAGCGTAAACAGCTTCCAGCTCTTCGCAGTAAACCTCAAGCGACTTCACCGTGCCACCCCGGTTGTAGTAGCGCTCGCGGAAAAGGTCGTCGCTCAGGACGCGTTCCAGCTTCTCGCGCAGGTCGTCGGCGTCGCCCACCCTGAACAAAATGCCATCGCGTTCGCCGTCCAAGGCTTCGCGCATCGCACCAATGTCCGAAGCCAGCACCGGAATGCCCGCAAGTAAGCCTTCGCGAATGGTGAGGCAAAAAGATTCCCACCAGAGCGACGGCACCACCAACACATCCACCTTGTCCAAAATGCGGCCCACTTGATCGGGCTCATAAGCGCCATGGAAATGGATATTGGGCATGCCGGCACAACTGGCCTTCAAGCGCGCGGCGTAATCCGCATCGTCATGATGCGGGCGAATCTCTCCGTAGATTTCCAGCGAGCAATCGTCGCGGCCGAGTTGGCGGAAGGCTTCCACCAACACATGCACGCCCTTGATAGGGATGACCGTGCCGATGTAACCAATGCGCTTGGGCTTCGAATTCGCGCGCACGCGCCCGTCGTATGGCGCGTGGTCCAGACCGTGCGGCAGCGCTATCAACCGCTCCGCATCGAGACAAAAATCCAGCATGCGCTCGCGATGGAACTCGCTCGGCGCGATCATCACATCGCACAGATTGAGCGCATAACTGACATAGCGTTCCCAGTCGGCCAGCACCTGCGGAGCCAAGTGCCCGCGTTGGTCGATCACCGTGCGCTCGCGCGTGCGGTCATCGAACATGTGCGGCCACAGACCACCGAGGCAGCGATAGCACTTCTCGCGGTCTACGGTTTCGCACAATTCCAGATCCTTGGTCATGCGCTGCCCGCGTGGGCACACCGTCCAGAAATCGTGGAAGGTCATCACCAGCGGCAACGCGCGTAGCTTCACTTCTTCGAGCAGCGTCATTGAGAGCCCGGTCAAGTGGTGCACATGCACGAGGTCGGGCTTGAACGAATCCAGTTCGCGCGCGAAGGCTGCGTGTACCTCGCGGTTGCGGTAGATCCATTCGAAGTTGGGGGCCTCACGCCAACAGTTGTTGATGCGCGTGATGCTGATGGGCCCTTCCCACTCGGTGACCACCTCGTACTCGGGCCGGGCGGGCCGCCCCGTGCGGGTGAACACGCCCACTTGGTGACCTTTGCGCGATAGGGAGCGCGCTAGCGCCCGAGCATGTTGCTCGGTGCCCCCTTTGCCTTCAGGGTTCCAAGTATGGAGGACAAAGAGGATTCTCATGGCGGCGCCTAGCGCGTAGCGCCCTTTGTTGGGCGCCTTTGTGCCACGGCTGAAAAACAAAATACCCTCACAAGCGCCGCTGCGCTACGCAGGATTCGCGCTTGACCTTTGGCAGCAACCGGAGTTAGGTTCAGCCAGACGCCCAGCCGATGCGAGGCCTTGTGGCGGCGTCGGGCAGTCCGCCGACTGTTAGTGCCCTATGAGAATCCTCCAAGTCACACACGAACTCCCTCCTCACGAACTCGCTGGAACCGCGATTTACACCTTCAACATTGCGAAGGCCCAAGCGGAGCGGCACGAAGTTTTCGTGTTTTCGCGGCTGCAGGACCCGAAGGTCGCCCCCTGGCGCACGCACACCGAGAACCGTGACGGCCTGACGATCCGCTTCATGAACCGCGCGGACTTGGACTGGGTGCCCTTCGATCGTTCTTACAGCGACCCCAAGGGCGCCGCCATCTTTCGCAGCTTCGTGGCGGAAGTCCGCCCCGACATCATCCATTTCGAACATGTGGTGGGCTTGGGCGTTGAAGTGCTGGATGTGCCCCTTGAGCTGGGCATTCCAGCGGTCTATACGCTGCACGATTTTTGGCCCATGTGCCCCATGGGCCAACGCATGTGCTACACGGACGGCCAAATCTGCGACCCCATCGATTTCGGGAAATGCGGGAAATGCGTCTACGGCGACGGCTGGCATGAGCTGTCCGCTCGCGATGACATGAAGGCGCGCGCCGACGACCGTCAGGGCCAAGCAACCGTTGTCGCTGGCAGCCTGCGCGATCGTTGGAACCGCCATTTCATCTCGCGGGTGAACGAAACCCCGGGCCGTTTCGCGCGCCGCCCCCGGGCTGCATTGATCGCCGCACGCCGCACTCTGAGCGACATGGGTTCAGCAGAAGCCGTCCCATTGCCGGCCTATAGCCCCTTCGAAGTGCGCAGCAGCCTGCTGCGCGAAAAGCTCATGCGCATGGATTTGCTGATCACGCCATCAGCGTTCCTGCGCGATCAGTTCATGCAACATTGGCAGGTGCCGGCCACAAAAATCATCCATTCCGCCAACGGCATGGATTTTTCTTATGTGAAAGCCCTGCCCAAGACACCTTCGTCCAAGCTGCGTTTCGGCTTCATGGGCAGCATTATTCGCACCAAGGGCGTTGAGGTTCTGGTGGATGCGTTCTTAGACGCGGCGGCAGACCACCAAGACATCGAACTGCTTGTGTTCGGCGCGCCTAATCGCTGGAGCGGCGATTATCTCGAAGGCATGAAGCGCAAAGCCGCGGCCCATCCGGCTGCAGACCGCGTGCGCTTCATGGGCCGCTACAGCAATCGTGATGTCAGCGAAGTGCTGGCACAGATGGATGTGCTGGTGTTGCCCAGCATTTGGTTTGAAAACGCACCGCTCACTTTGAACGAAGCCGCCATGACCGGCACGCCCATCTTGGTCTCTGATCGCGGTGGCATGTTGGAGTTCGTGGCAACGAATGGCTATGGCCGCACCTTCGAATTGGGCAACCCCAAGAGCCTCGCGGCGGTGATGCGCGAACTGGCGTCCGACCGCTCGAAAGCCGCGGCGATGGTGGGTAGCAAACCGCCCATCAAACCGGTGCGCGACAATGCCGAAGAACTCGTGGGCATTTACAAGGCCATTCTGAACCGGAGCTATGAAGCACCTGCGCTGGACGTTCAGAAGCGCACGCGCGGTGGCTGTTTGCCTGTCTGAAAAAACAACTGTCGCCACGGGGCAACCCTTGGTGGCATGATTCGCATGTGTGAGCTGTTGTGTGGGTCTCGATGTGCGTTGGGTGTTCGTCTGGGCTAGCGCTCGGACTGCCGCCGGCGCGCGCCGCGGACCAGTGGTTTGCGGAGGTAACTCCGGAGCCCGAAAGGTCGAGCATGAAAATCCTGAAAGTCGTGCACGGCTTCTTGCCGGAATGCAACGGCGGGACCGAACGCCATGTGCTGCGCCTCGCGCGTGAGCTGGTCGCTCAGGGGCACGAAGTGCACATCTTGTGCGGCTCGCAGCAAGGCGCCGGCCCGGTGGCCGCGGATGCCAATGTGGTCCACGGCACTTACGAAGGCCTGCCAGTACACCGCCTGCACCGCCCCGGCTTGTTCCTCGACAACTGGGAAAAATCTCTGGCCCCTGAAGTCGAGCCGCTGTTCGACTGGCTGATGCGCGACATCCGCCCCGACATCATTCATGTGCATCACTGGATTCGCCTGACACGCAACATAGTGGAACTCGCCCATGACCGCGGCGTGCCTGCAGTGGCCACGCTGCACGACCTGTGGACCAGTTGCCCCAAAGCCTTCCGCATTCGCGAAGGCACATTCTGCCAGCTCGAAATGGGGCCTGTGAATTGCCTCGGCTGCGCGCCCGCGGGCGAGAGCATGAGCGATGAAGAGCAGCGCCGCGAACTGGCGCTGTTCCGCGACGATGTGCGCAACGAACTGGAACTTGCGCGGCGCCTCATCGTGCCTTCCGTGGCCCATCGCGAGGTGCTGCTGAAGCACATGCCACACTTGGCCGGGCGCTTCCGCGTGCTGCCTCACGGGAACATTTCAGAAGTGCGGCGGCGCAAGCCCACGCGCTCGTCGTTCCCTTCGGGTCCGTTGCGCATCGGCCATTGGGGGCACTTGTCGCACCTGAAGGGTTTCGACCTGCTGCTCAGCGCTGTGCGCGATTCGCGCCACCGCTCTGACATCGAGTTGCACATCTTCGGCGAAATGGTCTACCCCTCAGAGCGTCAGCACTTTGAAGAGTTGGCCGAAGGGCTCGCCATCACTTGGCACGGGCCGTACACGCCCGCAGACCTCGCCAAGGTTCCGTTGGATTTGGCGGTGATCACTTCGCGTTGCAGCGAATCGTGGTCGTTCGTGCTGGACGAAGCCTTCCAATTGGGATTGCCGGCCGTCGTGCCAGACCGCGGCGCGCTCACGGAGCGCATCGGCGGCGCGGGCACCACTTTCCTCGCGGAAAGCGCGCCAGACCTCACCGCAGTCTTCGGCGAAGTTTTCAAACAACCCAAGTTGCTGGAACTGTGGCGTTCGCGCATCCCGGAACTTCCAGGTTTGCACGACCACGCGCGGCGCATGTTGTCGGTTTATCGCGAAGTCTTGAGCAGCGAAGCCCCGCTGCCGGTGACGCGCCAAGCACTGCGCACCCGACGCTTGTTGCAACGCTCGTGGCAATTGGAAACCCGCAACCGCCGCCTCGAAATGGAGCAGGGCGATTTGCGCAATGCGAAAGACGATCTCGCCCGCGCCAGCAAGACCATGGACGACATGCAGTTTTTTCATGTCGAGAAGGACAAAGAGCTGGCGCGCTTGTCCAAGGAAGTGAATGAGCTGCGGACTGCAAGCGTGCAAGAGCGCGATGACGCCAGCAAACAGGCTGCGAGCGAACTGGGCAAGCGTGTGCATGATCTGGAGAAAAAAGAGCGTAAAAAGCAACGGCGCGTCGAACGCTTGCGCGAACAGGCCGAAGACAGTGCTGCGCAAGCCACGCGCCTCAGCGCAGAACTCGCCGCAGCAGACGAGCACGCCAGCGAGCTCACCCTCAGCTTGGCCGCTGCCGAATTGCGCGCGGAACGCCATGAAACGGACGCGAGCATGATGCGCATCGCCTTGACCCACAAAGAAGAGGCTGTGCTGGCGCTGCACGCAACCGCCACGCAGACGCTGACGCAACTGCATAAGGTGCAGGACGAACGCTCTATGGCGGTTGAGGCGCTGGCTCTCAGCACAACGGAATCCATCACCCGTGACGAGCTGGATTTGGCCGACGCAACAGGGGCCATCGCGTTGCCTCCACTGCTGCAACGCTTGAAAGACCTGATTAGCTCGCTGGGTCAACGCGAAAGCGAAGACAGCGCTGAACTCCGCACTACCAACATCGAGTTGCGTGCGCGCACGGCAGCCCTTGAGGCCCATTGCGAGCACGCCCAAGCACAACTTGGCACTGCCGCTGACACCAATGCCTCACTACGGGTCGAAGTGGAACAAGCCACGAATGCCCTTGACGAAGCCCGTGCCAATGCGAAATCACTGCACCAAAGCGTGCAGATTGCGCGCAGCAGCGACGCATCTGGCATGTTGCAGTTGGAAGCGCTGCGCGCTGAGCTGGCCGCACGCGAGGGCCGCGTTGCCGAGCAGGCAGCGGCACTGGCTCGCGCGTTGGCGGAGAGCGAGGCGCTACAGGCCGAGCGCTCTCAGTTGGCCGAACAAGTGCATCAGCTAAGTTCCGCACACCATGAAGCCCTCTCGCAGGCTTCAACGGAACTGGGGCACACGCGCAACGCATTGGCGCAGACCGAGTCCGCGGCCAACGAGCTGAACGCGCGACTGGCCGACGAGCGGGCGCGCATGCAGGTGTTGGAAACCCGTGCGCATATGCTGGACGATCGCATGCGCGGACTGGGCTTACGCCTGCTGCAACATGTGCCCGATGGGCCGGCACCAGAGGGCACCGATGCCGCGCATCTCGTCGAACAGATGATCGAAACGCTGCTGCAACGCCAAGCCTACGCACAAGAACTGCTGGGCGAACGCGACCTGCTGATCGCGCGCTTCGCCGGAGCGCTGGACAACTTGATGACGATGATGGACGCCGATATGCGCCGCCGCAACGCGGCCACGGCCCCGCCGGTCGCCAAACCTGGCAAGCGCCTGAAGATCCTGATGGTGGTGCACCAATTCTTGCCGCGCCATGTTGCGGGCACAGAGCTGTACACCGCGGCGTTGGCGCGCGAACTTTCCAAGCGCCACGAAGTGGTCTTGCTGAGCGCCGAATCCGACCACTCGCGCCAACGCTTCGAGCGCAGCGTCACTGAAGTGCAAGGTCTGAAGGTGCACCAGTTCATCCACAACTACACCTGGGAGGGGTTCCGCGACACCTACGACTGCCCTGAAGCCGACGATATCTTCCGCGAAGTGCTGCGTGTGGAACAACCCGACATCGTGCATGTGCAGCATCTGCACTACCACTCGGCGAACTACATAACGATTGCTCGCGCCCGCGGCCTGCCGGTGGTTTACACCCTGCACGACTACATGCTGATGTGCCCGCGCGATGGGCAACTGCGCCGCGCCGACGGCGAAGTCTGCGCGCAACCCGTGCCAGCAAAGTGCCGCGACTGCATTGCGCACCACACCTTGGAGGCGCGCTCGACGCCGCTGATCCCACGCGCGTTGCGCCCGGGCTCGGACGGATTAGTGCCCGATGACATTGCGTTGATCGTGCGCCGCACGCGCCTGCAGGTGACATCAGATGACTTGCACGAACTGGCTGCCGCCGAAAGATTGGACTATCTGAAGCGCGTGATGAGCGATGTCAGCTTGGCGTTGTCGCCCAGCAAGTTCCTGCGCGACAGCGTGGTGCAGGCGGGGCTGTTGCCGGCAGACCGCATCGTTGTCAGCGACAACGGTTTCGACACCGCCGCATGGAAGGGTGCAAAGCGCGTGCCGGGCAACGGCCTGCGCATCAGCTTCATCGGCACCATCGCGGAACACAAAGGCGTGCACACGCTCATCGCGGCCATGAACGCGGTGCCCGACGAGGGCATTTCCTGCCGCATCTTTGGCGATCTTTCCGCCTTCGTCGAATACTCAGAACAGTTGCGGCAGCAGCTCACTAACCCGCGCACTTTGTTGATGGGCCCGCTGCCCCATGAACGCGTGCGCGATGTGTTGTCGCAAACCGACTTGCTGGTGATCCCGTCGCTGTGGCCAGAGAACAGCCCGCTGACCGTGCACGAAGCGGCGCTCGCCGGCGTGCCTGTGCTGGTTTCGGACATCGGCGGCTTGGCGGAGTATGTGCAAGAGGGCGTCACCGGCATGCGCTTCCGCACCGGCGATGCCAACGCGCTGCGAGCGCGCATCCACGAATTTGCCGCACAGGGGCTGCCGGGCTTCAACCCGCAAGCGCTGACAGTGAAAACCATCGGCGACGACGCGGCACAAATGGAGCAGCGCTACCGCGAGCTCTTGGCCCGCGAAGCCGCCTCGCGCGCGCACGACTGATCAGAGGGTCCAGTGCAAGACGCCGGGGTGCGGCGTCCTGTGCGCGTGCGCGTCCAGCCAGGCGCACAGTTCGCGATGTGCCGGGGCCGTGGTTAGAAGCATGAACATGTGCACCCGCCCACTGCGCACCCGCTGCTGCACCAAGAGCAACTGCTGCGGCGTGTTGATGTTTTCGTACACGCGAGTGCGGGTGTAGAACAGCGCGGGCCCGAACGGATCTGGCGTCAACACCACATCGCCGGGTTGCGCGAAGCGATCCACCAACGCGGCCACATCTTGGTACCAGCCTTTGGGCATGCCCAAGTGCCGCTCGCCAGCGCGAGAATCCAGCGCCAGCGAACCCAGCAACAAGGCACAGGCCAACGCTCCCAGCAATGCGCGCACATGCAGCAGCTTCACTAACAGCCAGCCACCGGCGAGTGCGAAGAACGCACTTGCGGGCATCCACCAAAAAGCGTGGTCTAACGCGGGCCCGCGAAAGCACAGCACGCTGAGAAGCGCCGGCAGCGCCAGCGCAACCGCCGCGCGGCTGCGTTCGCCGGAAGCGCGGCCAGTGAGCACCAACCCCAGCAACAGCGCTCCGGCCAGCAGCAAGCCCACACCCATGCAGTGCACAAGCGAGCGCCCTTGGGCCGTGATGAACGCCAAGAAGCCGGTGCCCCTGCCGCCCAGCGTGCGCTGCATGGTGCTCGCAAGCTCCGTGCCCAGAAACTCAATCGAACCAGTGCCCCAAGTGAAATGTGCCAGTGTCAGCAACAGTGCCGCGAGGCAGCACCACAGCGCCAGCAACGCTTCACGCCAACGGCGCTGCGCTGCTGGACGCAACGCTTCGCCCAACAACAAGGTCGGCGCCAAGAAGAACACTTGCCAGTCAACCAACATGCCGCAGAAGGCCACCGCGAAAAAAACCAGTTTCCGCGCGCGCGTAGGGTTTTCGCGGATGCGTTCGTGCAGCAGCCAGCCCGCCAGCAAGAAGCACAGCACCAAGGATTCCGGATTGGGCATGTCGCCGTAGCGGAAAACACCGGGACTAAGCAAGAAACAACACCCCGCCAAGAAAGCACCGATGGCTCCCAGCACCCGCAAGCCCACGGCGGTGACAAGCAGTGCGGCAATCACTAGGCCGACGAAGGGCAGCAATCTAAAGACCCATTCGTGCCAACCGAAAGTGCAGCGCAGCGCGTAAGCGATCCAGTACGACAGCACGGGATGATGCAAGTACGGCGCGCGCTCCGCGACGCCGCCGCTGGGTTGGCCCACGCAAGGCACGCCGCGCAGCTCTGCAAACCCCGCTTCGTCCCAATTGCGCGCAAACAGAATCTGATAAGTGGCCGCGGCCGAAGCGATGTCTGGAGCGAAAGGCCGGTTCAGGCGCGGCGCATGCAGCAGCAGCGCCGCCGCAAAGACACTCACGAACAGCAACCAGTGTTGCTTCACACCAGCTTCAGCAGGCGCGCGGCGTAGCCACCGTCGCGTCCTGTGCGCTGCGGGTAGCGCAGCAATTCCGCGTCCAGTTTGAAGCCTGCCTCTGCGGCCAAGAACGCCTGCACCACCGCATCATTCTCTTGCGGCAAGATGGAACAGGTGGAGTAAACCAAGCGGCCACCGGGGCGCACCAATGCCGCCACCGAGCGCAACAACTGCAACTGCATCTCGGCCAAGCGCGTGACTACCACGGCTTCTAATCGAAAGCGCGCTTCGACGCGCTTCGCCAGCACGCCGCTGTTGCTGCACGGCGCATCGACCAGCACGGCGTCGTAGGGCCCTGCGGGCACTCGCGCTGCGTTCATGCCAAGGTCCTTGGGCGTGATGCATTCCCAAGCACCACGCTTGATGTTTTGCAGCAGCATGGCTGCGGCAGGCCCCGCGCGGTGGCACGCCATGATCTGGCCCTTGCCGCCCATCAACTCGGCCATGTGGATGGTTTTTCCGCCCGGCGCAGCACACAAATCCAGCACCCGCTCGCCGGGCTGCGGTGCCAGCAGGGGCGCCACTTCGGCGGCAGTGGCATCTTGCACCACGCACGAGCCGTCTTGGAAAGCTGCGATGTCTTCCACTGGGCCTTGCGGCGCGAGTTCCACCACCGGGCCCATCATGCGCACGCCGGTGCAGCCATCGGCTTGCAGGCGCTGCATCAGCGAATTCACATCGCAACGGCCGTAGACCGGGCGCAACGCCACAGGCTGGCGTTCGCAGCACGCACGCGCTGCTGCGGCAGCTTCCAAAGGCAGCAAGCGCAAGAGTTCGGAGCAGAACCACTCAGTCAAAGTGAAACGGCGCGCAAGATGCTGCGCTGGATTCACCGCGAAGTCCGGCAAGAAAGGTTCGGGCAAACGCAGCGCACGGCGCGGAGACACTTCCACCGTGACGCGATCCAACGGGATCTCGTGCAGCGCCAATTCCACGGGCTCAAGGCTGTCGGCAATACGGCGCAACACTGCGTTGATGAAACCACGCGCTCGCTTCTGCGGGCCGCACAGTTCCACACTTTCATCCACCACCAACGGGCGTGGCAGTCTCTCGCGGAAAAGCAGATCGTGCACACCCAAGCGCAAGATCTCGCGCAGATGTGGTTCCACCGAAGACAATTTGTCCGGCACATGACGCGCCAAAATTGCGTCCAGCAGAAACTGGTGGCGGCGCACACCCAAAACCAGTTCTTGCAGCACAGCGCGCGTCGGCCCCGCGGCGCCACGGAACTCGGCGCGGTCTAACGCAGCGCGTCCTTGACGCCGCCCGCTCAACACACGCAGAGCAAGGCCGCGCGCGGCGAAAGCGTCTTTCATCGGTGACTGAGTAGCGCTCATGGTTCCAGTTTCGATTGCGACAGCAGGACGCAGCCGCGGGGCAAAGCATAGCCGCGCAGCCATGCGGCTGCAGGCATCACTTTCTTTCCCGCGGGTCGCACCTGTTCAATCAGCAGCGCGCCTACGCCGCAGGCCACAACCAACCCGGCATCATCGACACGCAGCACCGTGCCGGGGGCGCCATTGCCCGTCGTCGGGCGCGCCCGCGCCACACCCAAACGCAACGGGCCGCGCTCTTCAGGCACATAGCTCCAAGCACCAGGCCACGGGGTGAAGGCACGGATGCGGCGGTCCAGCACCGCGGCATCAAGTGCCCAATCAAGCTGGCCTTCACGCTTGTCGATCAAGCCGCAGTGCGTCGCGAGCGCCGCATCTTGGGGTGTTGCTTGCAGTGAGCCTGCGCCTAACCATTGCAACGCGGGCAGCAGCAGTTCCGCGCCCAACTGGGCCAAGCGGTCGTGTAACTCGCCGGCGGTTTCGTGCTCGCCAATGGGCGTCGAGCGCGCGCTCAGAACCGCACCGGTGTCCAAGCCTTCATCCATCAACATGACAGTGGTGCCGCTGAGCGCATCTCCCGCCAGCAACGCGCCTTGCACCGGACTGGCCCCGCGGTGCCGCGGCAGCAACGACCCATGCAAGTTGATGCAACCAAGGGGCGGCAGGTCCAGCAGCGCCTTTTTCAGTATCTGCCCGTAGGCCGCAACGATCATCACATCGCAGTGTTCGCTAGCGAGGCGTTCCAACGCTTCGGGCCGGTTCACGCGCTCGGGCTGATACAGCGGCAAGCCTAGTTCTGCGGCGGCGGCAGCGAAGGGCGGCGGTGACGGAGTGCCGTGACGGCCTTGAGGCCGATCAGGCTGCGACACCACTAGCGACGGTGCCAAGCCCGCCGCCACCAGCGCACGGAGTGCCGGAATGCCAAAGGCCCCGGTGCCACAGAAAACCAATTTCATCCACCAGTCGCCAGCAGTTTCTTGGCGCGCGCTGCCGCTTGGGTTGCGGGCCACTGCCGCACGATTTCGCCAAGAGCGGCGCGGCCTTCAACGGCCTTGCCCGCGGCGATCATCGCATGCGCGCTCTGATATGCCAGCTCTGCGCTGTGCTCGACTAACGCGGCAGCACACAACGGGGCAATATCTTTGTCGGCTTCGAAGGCAGCGAGCTTCGCGCTGGCTTGCTGCGCCAGTGGTGTGCGCGGAGCCGCTTGCACCACACGCAAGTATTCAGCCGCCGCTTTGCCAAACTCGCGCTTCGCTTCCAAAGCAACGCCCTTGTCATAGACCGGCTTCACGCGTTCTTCGGCTTCGATGGCCTTGCGCGCTGCGCGTCCCTCCTTCGATTTCAGTAGCTCGGTATCGAAAGCACGCCACGCGCTCAGTTCAGGCATCCCTGATAGTGCTTGACGCATTTTGTCGCTGGCGCGCAAGGCGGCCTCGCATTGCTGCGTGCTCACGAGTTCGCGGCAGCGCACTAATTCGGCGTCCAAGGCCGCAGCGATCCCTTGCTTCAACGCGGCGGATTGCGCCGCCATGGGCGTGCCCACCACTTCTTTGTCGAAGGTGCGCAGCGCTTGGAGCGCGGCTGCGAGGTCTGAAGCAGTGAGCGCCGCTTGCCCCGCCTTCAGTGCCGTGCGCGCGGTCAGCAATTGATCCCGCGTCAGCCCCAGCCCGATTTTCTTGCGCACCACATTCAGGCCGCCTTCAATTTCGCCGGCGCTCACCATGTCGATCATGCGCGCGCCTTCGGTGCCGTCGGGGTGCAGCACCACATGACTGGGCGTTGACACTGGGCGTTCGCCCCAGCAAACCTCCCGCGCTTTGGTTTCGAGGCGCCGATGTTGCGCACAGGTGACAGCAGGGAAACGGCTGCAGCGCGCCACGCCACCGATTTTCACTGGCGGATGTTCATGGATGCTGGCGATCACCGGCACGCAACGCAGCATCAATTTGATGAATGTGGCGTCGGCATACAGCCCCTGAATCAGCGACTCATTGCTCTCTTCTTCGTCTTGGTTGAAGGCCACCAGCAAAGGCACATTGCGCTCGCGCGCCTCGGTCAAGGCTTCCTCAAAGGTGCCTTCGAACCAGCCCACATTCTTTGCTTGCGCCGCCAACGGCAACGCCACGAGAAACACCAAGGCGATCCAGCGCATGGAGAACCCTCCGTGACATCAAACCACAGGCATGATAGGGCATGTCTCGATCGCAATGTGGCCGATAGCCCCCATGGCAAGTAGCACTCTGAGATTCCTCCTTGCACTTCAGCTCCGGACGACCCTATGCTGGCCACTGATCGAAGGTGCGGATCCGGAAAAATCCGGCTCCGCTGCCCCGGTGTGCAGAAATCCATTGGCACAAGGAGAACCATATGATGATTGTTGCATCAGCACGGGATTCGGCCGCCACAATTACGGCGGGTGGCTGGCGGTGTCTTATCGCTGCTGCCCTACTGCTCCTCGGCGGCTGCGGCCATGGCGAGATTGAAACATGGCCACCAGGCAGCGAGCCCATTCGTGGGATCTTTCCCAAGGTCGCCGAAGGCGATTGGGGCCGCTACGTTGCGCTTGACCGCTATATGTGGGTACATAATTACTCGACCGAACCCATAAGACTAGCGCGGGTTATGCACTTCGATGCCCAAGGAATGCGCATCCTCTTCCCAGCAAGTAAACACTTTCCTTGGGATAGTATGCTCCCAATGGATATCGAGCTTAGGCATGGGGAAGAGACCGCTTTCTTAATTCCTAGGTCCTCCGCCTTGGGACTTGTGCACTTCAAGAGGATATCGGACTGGGGTGTGGCAGCGCCCGGTGTCGAGGAGGTTCGCATACAGCTTCCAAAGGGCAGGAAGGTGTTTGGTGCCATTCACTAGCGAACCGCCCTTCCACATCGGAGGGCTTCTGCAAGATCGCGCTTCACGCGACAACTACCTCGATTCTTACCGGTCATGCTCATAGAAAGCGCTACATGACAAACAAGTCAGCCTCACTGATGTTGGTATTGGCCGCCGCTGGGCTGGTCGTCTTGAGCGGCTGCGCACATCGCGTCGATGATTTTTGGCAACTTGGAGGTGAGCCCAATGTGGCGGCCACAATTCCCCCATTCGACAATATGTACATAGACCAGCTAGGCCTGCGGGTGCACAACGGTACCGGTGGGCACATACTCGTTGTGGGCTGCACTGTGTTTGACGAGCTGGGGAAGCAATTGGTGCGTTACCCATCGGTCCAGCTTCCCAGACATGTACCAAGCATTTATGACGCACCGTTCTTTACGACAACAACGCCACGGCTTGCACCCGAAGCAACCGTATGGATATCGGTGCCCAATAATGCCGCATTCGGCATTTTGCATTTCCACCGTGTTTGCGGGCTTTATCAAGCGTCGATGCAATATGCCGAAGAGGTTCGCTTGCGATTCTCCGGGAGGCGGCCATCTTGGACTGTTCGATGAAGCGGTAGGAATCAAGGTGGTTGTCAGGTGCAATGTGATCATGCGTAACCCGACAACTACCTTGATTCTTACCGCCGGTGCTGGCAGGATCGAGCACGGGGCCCGAAGAGGTGCACACTTCCAAGACGGTGGCTGACTTTGGTTTCCTGCGAGTGAGAGCGACGGTCGGCGCCGGAGGCTCCGGAACAGCCAAGGTGGATGCTCACCTGTCGTTTTCTGACACATGAGAAATAGGAACTTCACAGATTCTTGTAGGCAAATGCGTGTGAGCTTGCCGCGCATGCCAACGTACTGCGAAAGGACCCGCGTTTATGCTCCTCGAAGCTGTGGAGACGCATTTGGTGCGCAAGACGCAAGTGCGGACCCGGATGGAATTGCAGGCACGAAAGGTGGGCCATGAGTATGGAAGGCGATTGCCCCTCATGTAAGACAGGCAGCGCTGCTGGAAAGCAGGCGCGTGTGATGCCTGGTCAGCCGCATCAGATCAGCATCCAATTGCCAGAACCGATACGCATCCCCACTGGCACAGCAACGCCCTTGGCTATGCGGGCAGGCGCGGATGATTTCATGCTTGCTCTTCGCGACACGGTCGCGGCCATTGAAGCCGCACAGTATTTACCGTCAAGCCTTCTCAACGGACAGTCGAGCTCTTGGTCTACTGTAGGCATTCCAGAGAAGTGGTGTGGACCTGACATTGAAGCAGAATTCATGGCACGCCTTCAGAACGCCGTGGACAAGCTGAATGCAATAAACGAGAGCTTCATTCAAGAAGCACGAGGCGCATCGAGAAGGCTCGGAGAACGAGGTGACATGGCGATACTTCGCGCACTCGGGCACCGCGAAGGTGCGATAGATAGACTCCTGATCGATAATTGCAACGATAATGGTTTGATGGATTTTTCTGTTCCTCCTTGGACGACTTCGGTTGATCGCAGTCTCGCCGACGGGACGGTCGTGAAGTGTCCAACGAACTGTGACAAGGAACGAACCGTGTCCATGTGCGGGATCTGCATGGGTGCGGACACTCCAGGCAATCTGGCCTATGGATTTCTGTCCCAGTTAGCTGGCCAAGCCGGCAGGAGCATAATTGTATCCTTCATTGATGCTTACGGATTCGATGACGACCAAGACACTTTGGCAGTCGGGCACGCGGCTGCTATTGCTTTTGCTCGGTCAGACAGCAGCCAGACCGCAATGGCGGCCGCGGTATGCGCAGCCGTGCGCAAACTCAAAGAGCAGGGCTCAAAACACATCAAGAATTGTAAACTATGTCCCCCCAAGTGACACCTGAATCCGAGAAAACCTCTCCAGGTTACATGGCCGTCGCACTGAGCATCGTGTGCCCGCTCGGAGTGCTATTCAGATACGATTTTGGTGCCACATCCCTTGGCCTCTGGCGACTAACAGTGCTGCTGTGGTTGCTGCTGCTGTGCTTATTCATCAGAGCTGTGATCCGCCGATGGATAAGGGGAGTCTGGGGATACTCCAGGAGGACAGTGCTCCTGATGGCTCTGTTCGGCCCTGGACTCGTTGTGCTGTTCGCACCGCTGGATTGGATTGCAGCAACTCACAAACTGCTCAGGAACGAGTCGGAATACACACTGCTAGTCGAAAGGGCTCTGGCGGGTGAACTCGTCGTGCCCGGTGTGTACATGGTGGAGGAGGAACCCCCAAGGTGGGTTCTCATCACACTGTCACATAGTTGGATGATGGGGATGTATGGCGTGGTGTACTTCGAATCAGACGAGACTGAAGCTGAGCCAGTGCTCGAAGCGGCCTACAAGCCTGGAGACTTGTTCGACGGTTGCTTTCCAATCTACGGCCGGTGGTATCTGCTGAAGATCAAGTGGTAAGGCGCTTCACGCTTTCGTGTGGGTAGTGACGGCTGAAGCGGGGTAAAGGTAGGGGGCTTCACGCATTCGTGTGGGTATGACCTGCCCCCATTCTTTGGTCCAGTCCTTATGAGAGTCGGACAGGATTCAGGGACCTTCGGGCGTTCCCCCGGAGGCGGAGCGAAGCGGAGCCGCAGGGGGAACGCCCACGCGCGAACTCACCACTCACCCCCGATGGCAACGGATGCGTGGAGCCAATCAATCGCACAGCAACTCTGGGGGCTGCGCAATTCGTATGATCGGCGCACTTATGCCGCTTGCGATTTTGGACACCACCAACACTTTGTTGCGCGAACGCCGTGAACGCGCCCGCGCTTTGGGCAACGACCTCGTTTCGCAGGGCGTCTTCAGCCTGCATTGCTCTTGCGGCAATTGCGGCGAAGACCCGCTGACCGCGGCCTTCCCCGACCTTGCGACGCAAGATGCGGCGGCGCTGCTGGCCTTCGCAACCGCGCAATGTGCCGGCGATGTGCGGCGGCGCTGCCAGTCCTGCGGCAAAGCTGCCCCGGTGGATGGCCTGCGCCTGCATCTGTGGTCGCAACAGCGCAACGGTGATGGCGTGCTGGAACTGGTCAGCGGCGTTGCGCGCTGGCTGTTCTGCGCGGATGCCGCAGCGCCGCAAGTGCTGGCCGCAGGCGACGCGCTGATCACGACAGTGCTGTGCGATCAGTTGCTGCGTGCGGGTTCTTTCCTGAATGGACTGGAAGGGCGCGAGGCGGAAGCCTTGGCCTTGTGGCACCGCGCCGCAGCGCTGCTGCCGCAAGCCCCCATGCCTTCCATCGCGCTGGGCCGCGCCGCGTTGTTGGCCGGCGACGAATCCGCTGCGCTGGAGCATTTGCGCAACGCTGCCGCGTGCAGCGACGGCCATGCACCAGCCTGTCGCCAGCTCGGTGCGCTTTTGGGCGAGCTGGCTTTGCGGCATCGCGATGGCGAACTGCTGAACCGCGCTTTGGACTGGCTGGATCAAGCGCTGGATTTGGAGCCCAACAACCCCGTCACTGCATTCGCGCTGGGGCGGATCTTTGTCAGCAGCGGCAGTATGCAGGAGAGTTTAGAGCACCTCGCTGTGGCCGCCACACATCCGCCTCTGGCAGACGAAGCGGAGCACTTGCGCGGCGTTGCCTTGTTGCAGTTGGGCCGTGCGGACGAAGCGCATCAAACCTTTGAGCGCCTCGCGCAACGCCACCCTGAAGATGCCGACACTTTGCGCATGCGCGCTTGGGCGCGCGCCCGCTCTGGCGACCGCGCCGGCGCCTTGCAAGAATTAGAAGCCCTGCTGGTCGCGCACCCCGATGACGAAGAAACGCGCAACTTCCGCGATCTCGTCGCTGGCGACGAAGGCGGCTAAGCGCCACCGAGCGCGGCGCAGCCGCTCATGAGATTAAAAACGCAGGGCCGATGCGGTTCACATCGCCAGCGCCAAGGCACAGCACTAAATCCCCCGGCTGCGCGCGTTGCAGCAACAAGCGCGTGGCCTCGTCGCGCGTGGCGCAACATTCCACGCTGCGCGTTTTGCCGATGCGTTGGGCCAAAGTTTCTGAAGTGATGCCCGGCAAGGGCGTATCCCCTGCGGCATAAATTGGCAGCAGCAACAATGTGTCGGTGGCGCCGAAAGCGGTGGCAAATTCGGCCAGCAAATCGCGCGTGCGCGTGAAGCGATGCGGTTGGAACACCGTGTGGATGCGCCCGATAGTGCACTGCCGCGCCGCCGCCAGCGTGGCGCGAATTTCTACCGGATGATGCCCGTAGTCATCCACCACCGTGATGCCGTTGCGTTCGCCTAACACAGTGAAGCGGCGCTCAACGCCTGCGAAGCTGGCCAACGCGTGCAACGCGCGCGCGGGATCTGCGCCCAAAGTGCTCGCTGCCGCCACCGCAGCAATTGCGTTCTGCACATAGTGCAGCCCGGGCATGGGCACACGCCCAGATCCGATGATGCGCCCCATGTGCGCCAGAGTGAACGCCATGCCGCGGCCATCTGCACGCACTTCTGTGGCGCGCCATTGCGCCGTCGCGGCGAATCCATAGCTGTGCGCGTGCTTGCAGTGAGCAGCCAAATCCATGGCCCCAGCATCGTCGGCGCAAAGCACCGCGCCTTCGCGAGCGCTGGCCACAAAGTGCGCGAAGGCCTGCTGCAACGCTTCCCACGAGCCGTAATGTTCCAAGTGCTCACGATCGACATTGGTCACAACGACCAACGCCGGGTCTATCTCCAAGAACGATCCATCAGATTCATCCGATTCCGCCAGCAAAATGTTGCTGTGGCCGATGCGCGCGCCGCTGCCGCTGGCGGGCAGCGTGCCGCCTACAACCACCGTTGGGTCCAGCCCGCAGCGTTCCAGAACATGGCCGAGCAATGCGGTGGTCGATGTCTTGCCGTGAGCCCCCGCCACCGCCACCCCGCGCGCGTCGCGCATCAAGCGCGCCAACAAGGTGCCACGGCGCATGCCGGTGATGCCGCGCTCCGCGGCCGCACGGCGTTCCACATGATCGGCGTGAATGGCGCTGGACCAAACCACCAACTGCGCATCTTGCAGCGCCGCCGCGTCGTGCCCCACGCGCACCGTGGCACCAGCGCGCGCCAAGCGTTGCAGCAACGCCGAATCTTCTGCATCCGTGCCGCTCACTTGGTGCCCGCGTGCCAACAGCACTTCCGCCAGAGCGCTCATACCAGCACCACCGATGCCCACCATGTGCACGCGCTGCGGGATCATCGCGCCGCCACCCAAGTGCGCACGCAATCTTGGAACTCTTCGCCTCGATGCGCGTAGTTGCGGAACATGTCGAAGCTGGCGCAGGCTGGCGACAGCACCACCGCGTCGCCGCGCTGCGCCATAGCCAACGCCGCGTCCACTGCTTGCTGCATGCTGTCCGCGAGCACAATGGGCAACACTCCAGCGCACGCTGCCGCGATGCGCGCCGCGTCTTCGCCGATAAGAACCAACCCGCGGCCCGAAGCAGCCAACACTTGCGCGAGCGGCGCATAGTCGCCACCTTTGCCGCGCCCTCCGGCGACAAGCACCACTTTGCGCGGGAAGCCATCCAAGCCGCGCACCACGGAATCGACATTGGTGGCTTTGCTGTCGTCGTAGAAAGCGATGCCGCGAGCTTCGGCCACCAGTTCCATGCGATGCGCCAGCGGGCGGAAAGTGCGTAGCGCGCGGCGCGCCGCAGCGGCCGGAACTCCTACGCAACGCACTAACAGCAGCGCCGCCAACGCATTGGCCACATTGTGCGTGCCCACCAAGTGCATTTCAGCGATGGCGTAACGCTCTTCAGCGCCGAAGCCGCGCAGCACCATGTCGCTGCCATCGCGGAACGCGCCTTGCGCCAACACTTGATGCAACGAGAAAGGCCACGATTGCGCGGGCAATCCTTGCACCAATTCGCTCACCAGTGCGTCGTCGGCATTCCAAATAGCGTGGTCTGCTGCGCTCTGATTCAAAAAGATGCGCTGCTTGGCTGCCGCGTAACCCTGCAAACCGCCGTGGCGTTCCAGATGATCTTCGGTGATGTTCAGCAGCGCTGCGGCGCGCGCATGAAACTGCTTCACCGCGTCCAACTGAAAGCTGCTCACTTCGGCCACACAGAAACCACTCTGCGCCGCAGCGCTGCCCGCGGCTTCACACAACGGCGTGCCCAAATTGCCACCGGTGAAAGTTGCTTGGCCCGTGGCCGCGCACAAAGCGCCCGTCAACGCCGTGGTGGTGGACTTTCCATTAGTGCCCGTGATGGCGATCAGAGTGGAGCGCACTTGGCGCGCGCCCAATTCCAGTTCGCCGATGACTTCTGCGCCAGCAGCTTGCGCAGCGGCAACGCCCACCAACGCGGGCACCCCAGGGCTGAGCACCACCATGTCGCGCCGCTGGAACGCGATTGCGGCGTGCCCACCGAGGTGGAGTTCCACCGGTGCGCCGAGCGCTGCGAGGTGCGCGCGCAGTTCTTCTTCGCCACGCACATCGGTGATGGCCACCTGCGCGCCTTGCTGCAGTGCCAATCGCGCCGCCGCCTGGCCGCTGCGCCCGAAGCCCACGATGAGCACGCGTTTACCGGTCAAGGCATTGGTGGGCGTCGTCGCGATGCGAAGCCCCTGCTGCGCCGCTGCGGCCACGAGTTCCTCGCGGTCGTCGAAGTGGCGGCGTGTGTCGCCTTCCAACTGATAATCCTCGTGACCTTTGCCAGTCAACAACAACGCATCCCCAGCAACGGCCATGTCTAACGCGATGCGGATAGCGCGACGCCGGTCCGGTTCGATGGTCACGCGCCCGCGCAGTTCCGGCGGCACACCTGCGGCAATTTCGTTCAAGATTGTTTGCGCATCTTCGTGGCGCGGGTTGTCGTTGGTCAGCACCACCGCATCGGCGTTGCGTGCAGCGATGGCTCCCATGATGGGCCGCTTCAGTGCATCGCGATTACCGCCGCATCCAAACACGACGATCACGCGCCCGCGGCATTCGCTGCGCAGCAGATCCAACATGCGTTGCAAGGCGTCGGGTGTGTGGGCGTAATCCACAAACGCGGCCACACCGCGCCCTACCTCGACGCGCTCCAATCTCCCGGGCGGACAAACTTGCGCGGCCAAACCCGCTGCCGCTTGCTCCAGCGACAAGCCGCAGGCCATTCCGAGGCCCGCCGCCAGCAGCAAATTTTCAATGTTGTGCCGCCCGACCAAAGCGCTGCGTAGGTGTGCGCGCTGCGCAATACGGCCGTCCGATTTGTTCACGCGCAGGCGCAAGCGCAGGCCCTTGAGTCCAGAGTCGAGAATTTGCGCGTGCAACTGCGCGGCGTCGGGAAGGACGCGGGCATCACCTGCGGACAACGCATCATCCCC
Source organism: Singulisphaera sp. GP187 (assembly GCA_945907755.1). Lineage (GTDB taxonomy): Bacteria > Planctomycetota > SXUL01. Next base: position 24,489 of record CAMDTN010000023.1, read on the forward strand.
TGCACTCACGCCAAAGCACTGAACTTGCGCGGCGGCGGCCAACATCAGCGGCGCGCCCGCACCATCAAGATTGATCACCGCGGTGCCTTCAGCGCCCATGTGCTCGCTGAATAAACGCGCTTTGGCCGCAGCGTAAGCCTCCATACTGCCGTGCAAGTCCAAATGATCTTGCGTCAGGTTGGTGAAGCCCGCCGCATGGAAGTGCAAGCCATGCACCCGCTGTTGTGCCAGCGCATGAGAGCTGACTTCCATGACCACATCGGTGCAACCCGCCGCCAACGCGCGTGCGAAGAATGCGTGAAGTTCCAGCGGCGCCGGAGTTGTCAGCCGCGCGCTTTCGGCGACGCCGTCGATGCGATTGGCCACCGTGCCAAGCAGCGCCACGCGCCGCCCCGCAGCACGCAACATGCCTTCGGTGAGCCATGCAACGGTGGTCTTGCCATTAGTGCCCGTGATGCCGATCAAGCGCAGTTTCGCCGCGGGCCGCCCCGCAGCGTTGGCTGCCAGCACTGCCAGCGCCTGACGCGCATCCGCCACGACAATGCTGGCGCAAGGCACACTGACCGCGTGCTCGACCACAACTGCCGCCGCCCCTGCCGCCACTGCAGCGGGCACATGTTGGTGCGCGTCTTGAAGCGTGCCGCGAATGGCCACAAAAACATCGCCGGGCTGCACCAAGCGCGAATCGTCGCGCACCGCGGCAACAGGTGCAGACAAGTCTCCCTGCACTTGCGAAGTGGCGACAGATTGCAGCAGTTCTCCGAGGCGCACCGGTTCTCCTCGCGCAGCAACAGCCGCGCGGGCCGGATCGTAACGCGCACCAGTTCCGCACGGGCGATAGACTCTCGCCTCAAGAAGGGCCCGCGTGTTCAAAAGCGTCAGCAGCAACTGGATCCGTATGTTCGTCAGCATCGGCGTGGTGTTCATGCTGACGCCGTTCCTTTTTCGCCGTTTAGGCGACGAAGGCTACGGCCAGTGGAGCCTGATCAATGCGTTCGTGGGCAACTTGTCGCTGTTGATCATGGGCGTGCCCATGGCTTCGGTCCATTTCATGACCGGCGCTGTGGGCCGCAACGACGCCACCGCACTGAACCGCGCCATCGCCACTTGCCTCGGGGTTTATCTAGGCCTCGGGCTGTTGGCCATCCTCACCGGCGGCGCGCTGTTCGCTTGGTACATCTGGGGCTACCCGGTGCCGGAATCCATGCAGGATGGCGCGCGCATGGCCTTCTTGGTGATGGTCGTGGGCTCTGGCATAGGCTTCGCGCTGCAACTGCCCTACGGCATCATCGTCGCGCACCACGATTTCGGCCTCTACAACAAGATCTTGATCATCGGGATAGTGATGCGTTTCGGCCTCACCTTGGCCCTGATGTCGCTGACCGATTCGCTGCCGCTGTTAGCGGTGATCCCCGTGTTCACCACGCTATTCGAGGCCGGTGTCGCCGTCATGGTCATCCGAAAGCGTTATCCCGAAGTGCGCCTGAACATGCAGGCCTTCGACCGCACCACGGTGAAAACCATCTTCGGATTCAGCGTTTTCGTGCTGCTGATCAACCTCGGTTCGCGCCTTGCTTTCCAGATCGACGGCATGGTCATCGGCGCCTACCGCCCAGCGGAAGATGTGGGCATCTACAACTTCGGCAACCAGTTCATGGTCTACCTGATGGAGATCATCCTTGGCATTGCCAATGTGGTGATGCCGCTGGCGTCGCGGTTGCACGCGCAGAACCGCGAGCACGAATTGCGCGGCGTGTTTCTACGCTGGAGCAAAGCTGCCCTCACCATTGTGCTGGGTGTGGGGCTGTACCTGTTGGTGTTAGGCCCCGAGTTTCTCGGTTGGTGGGTGGGCGAAGCCGTGCAGGAACGCGCTGGCGAAGTGCTGCAAATATTGACCATCTCGTTCATCATCTATTTGCCGCTACGCGGCGTGGCCATGCCGGCGCTGTCGGGATTGGGTCAAATCAAATCGTCGGCCCTGCTGCTCTTGGGCATGGGCGCACTGAACTTGCTGCTCAGTTTGATCTTGGTGCAGCCCTACGGATTGCGCGGCGTGGCGTTGGGCACCGCCATCCCCAATGTGCTCTTCGCGGTCGTCATGTTGCTGATCGCGTGCAAGCGCTTGAAGGTCGGTGTTGGCGAATGGCTGGCCTATGTTGCTTGGAAACCACTGCTATCCGCCGTGCCCATGCTAGGACTGTTGCTGTGGATGAAACTCGGCATCGGCATTCACGGCATCGTGGCTTTGGTGCTGGCGGGCATCGCGCACTGCGTGCTCTTCGGCCTATTAGAAGTGTTCTGGGTGTACCGCAAAGATCCATACTTCGACCCCTGGAAGCGTTTCAGGAGTAAGCCTGAGCCGTGATCTGGTTGCAGTTTGCATTGTTGTTCCTGACCTTGCTGATAGCGGCTGAAGCCGCCACACGACTGCTCTTCCGCCGCAGCAAGCACCATGTGTGGTGCCCTCATACGCGTTTGGACTTGCACATAGATCGCCAAGCGCTGCCCGACATGAATGCCGTTGTGCGCATCCGCATCAACAGCCGCGGCGAACGCAGCAGCGAGCCGCCGCCGGATTCGGTGAAATGCTGCACCGTGCTGGTGGCGGGCGGCAGTGTGCCAGAGTGCTACTACTTGGATCAAGACCAACAGTGGAGCGCGCTGCTGCAAGCCGCGCTGAATCAGCCCGCTGCGCTGCGCCAGCTCCGCAGCGACGCCGTGCATGTGGGCAACATTGGACGCTCTTACACCTGCAGCGCGACGCTGGACCACATCCTTGCGCACATCTTGCCGGAGCGCACGGCACCGAACATCGCTGTGCTGATGGTGGGCGGGAACGACATCGCTTTCTGGCTCATGGAAGGCGCGCCGCGCGAGCGCCCGGCCTTCGGGGACCCTGATGACCGCATGTTTGGGCAACATCCGCGCCAGCGCTTTGGTTTGGCACCAAAACGCACTGCGCTCGCGGAAGCTGTGCGCAGATGGCTGCGGCGCAAATCGCACACAGCGCATGCGGTGCGCAATGCCGGAGCGCGCTTGACGCGCGTGCGACTCCAGCGCGCAGCGGCCTTGCGCCTACTGACCACACTGCCTGACACCACTGGCTTGGTGCAACGCTTTGAACGCAACCTGCGCCTGTCTGTGATGCGCTGCAAGAGCCGCGGCGTGCGCGTGATCGTTGGGATTCAGCCCTGCTGTGACAAGCCGCAGTGGAGCCCCGAAGAACTCGCCGCATTCTGGGGTTATTGCGACGGCGACCCAGAATCGCCACTGGTGAGAATCTTCTACGACATCCACCTGATTGCGGAACTTTTCCGCTTGCTTGGGCAAACCTGCGCAAGAGTTGCGAAGGAGCTGGATGTGGAATGCGTTGACATGGCTCCGGTGCTGGCACCAGACCTGAAGCACTACTACGACTTCGCACATGTGACACCACTGGGCGCTGAAGTGATCGCCAAGCGTCTCGCGCAACAAGTGCTGCAAGGCCGCGCATGAGTTCAATGCCCCGGGCATGTCTGCTGCTGCTTCTGGCATTGGGGGCGCTGGCTTGCAGCCGTAGCGCGGAAGAAGATGCGGCGCTGGTGCGGACCAATCGATTGAGCATCTTTGCAACAGAGAACGCGAACATCGCGCCCGGCGCGGTGGTTTTCTTGGGCGGTTCAACCGTGGAGCGCTGGGATCTCGCGGCGAGTTTCGCAACCATCGCAGCCGCGAGGGGCGGAGCCAAGCCTGATATGCGCTGCGTCAACCGCGGCGTCGCCGATGAAACTGTTCTCGAGCTGGCCGACCGCATCGCCACGGCACTGCCTCCGGAGCCCGCCACGGTCGTGCTGCACGCGGGCGCCTTCGACCTCTTCGCGCTCAATGCCAGCGCGGCAAGCACCGCCGAACAATTGCTGCGTATTCTGCGCGGCGTACGAGTGCATTCGGCGCACTCCCGCATCATTTTCTTGCCTCCACTGCCCAGCGCAGACATCTCGGATTCACGCCTCGAAGCGTGGAAAGAAACACTGCGCCTCGTGCGCGCCCAACAGTTTGAACTTGCCTTCGAAGTGCGCGACCTCGACAGCGACTACCTCCTGACAACGCTGTCCCGCCTGCACGCCGCCTATTCCTCCGACGGCACTCACCCCAACGCCGCCGGCTATGCGGTGCTGGCAAAGCTCCTCGGGCAGTTGCCTTAGCGCGAAAGCGTTTCGGTCGCAGCGCGTTCTGCGCCGATGACTACGGCGTAAGCTTTGGTCAACGCCGGATCTGCACACCGCCCACCCCACTCACCCATGCGTTGCCACATCTCCATCGCACTCATGCTGCTGTACTGCGCACTGCTGGCCGGTCAGAGCTTTGAAAGCGATGCTGATGTGCGCTGGCAGCGCGCGCCCGGCCTGCAGCCCGCTCCGACGCTTCCGGCCGCCATGGTTGCCGTCGGCGCGCGCATTTTCCTCGCCCACGATGCCAGCCTTGACGAGTATCTGCCTGAGTCGAAAGAGTGGAAACGCGAGATTGTCCGGCTGCCACAGCCCGTAGGCAGCGGCGTCGCCCTCTGCGCTGTACAAGGCGACACACTTGCCATCTTGCGCGGCGGTCGAACCAAAGAAATTTGGATTGTTGATCTCCGCACAGGCGGCCTAACGCCGCTGCCTCCATTGCCACGCGTCGCAGGGCGCGGAGCGGCTCTTACTTTGGATCCCGATCAGAACAAGCTCTATGTCATTCGTGGCGACATGAGCCTCGACTGCCATCGTTACGACTTTGCGAAGCGAACTTGGGAGCTGCTCCAACGTGTGGGCGGAGGCACAGCTCTCGCGGCCATCGGTCAGAGCACCGGAGCCGTTCAATATTCCAACGGCGCGCTGTATGTCTGGCCGGATCACCACATCCAGCGTTACGACATTGCCAGCAGCGCTTGGTTGCCCCGAGTGCACATGTCCTACGGACAGCGGCCCTGGTGGGATGGATCCGCGTGGGCACATGAGCAGGGCACCTCGCGCTGGATCGTCTTGCAAGGGGGCGGCTCGCGCACGCTCAGCGCATTTGATCCCGAAGCCCGCTCTTTCGCGTTCCTACGCCCGCGCTTACCGGTGCTCCTCAGCGGCGAAGGCAGCCGTGCCTGCATTGTCGCTGTGCAGGGAGTGCGCACGCTGTTCATCTATGCCATTACCGGAGTGAACAGCATGCTGTCCATTCCGCTGGAGCAACTGGAGTTGATCACCGCTGAGTCGCCCCTCGCTGATATTGCTAGCGGCTGGCGCGTGATGCACGAGAGCGCCGGGAGCAGTCTCGTGCGCCGCAATGCGCCTAAGCCCGTACTCGGATTGATGGGATCCATCGGCAAGGGCTGGTGGTATTTTGGCCGCCTGAAAAACATGCGCGTGCTGGACCCTGCGCACAATGCATGGACTGAATACCCAGGTGCAGAGCTCGGCAAAGCCTATGCCTTGGGCCTTTGCGCGGCGGCCGATGGAGTAGGCGGGCTTTACATCGCCACAGGCGGCGTGGGCGGGCACTTCGTCATGATGGACGGCAAGACACGCCACATCACGCGCCTCGCTGATTGCGATACCACCGTCGGGCCTGGCTCCGCAGCAGCATTTCACCGTGGCCGCGTGCTGGTGCTCGTGGGCGCCGGACAGCGCACCGTGCGCAGCTATGACCCCGCGGCAAAAGCGTGGGGTGTGGGTCCGAACCTTCCTGCCGAAGCCGCGGCGCCCGGCGAGTACGGCGGCGCGCTCTGCGTCACAGAAGGCCGACTACTCGCGGTGTGCGGCACGCAAGTACTCCGCTTGGATGACGCCACGCAAACTTGGGCCCGTGTGGCAACACTGCCCTTCGCCTTGTCGGCCGACGGAGGCATGGCCGCAGCAGACCCCGCGAGCCCGCGCCTCGTGTGTATCGAGGGAGGCGGCTCACGACGCTCGGTGGCCCTACATCTCACCGCTCCCGATCGCGTCCAACAACACCTCCTCCCCGACGCGGTGAGTGTGCCGGGCGCGCGGGCGCTGATCGAGACGCTGCATGGCCTCACCATGTTTGCGATCCATCGCGGACACGACACCCACGAAATCTGGTACCGCCCCTTGGATGAATTGGTGACGCTCGACAAACTCCCGGAAAAGAGCAAGTGATCGGCGCATTGCCGTTTTCCTGGTAACCGGCGACACTGCACTCCACACTCACCCCATGCACTTTTTCACCTGTGCACTCGTCGGAGCGTTGCTCACTGGCGCCGCTTCAGCCGTCTTTGGCCTCACCTCGGGAACCGTGGAACTCAGCCTCGCGGAAAGCTGCGGCATGTTGGTCTACGGAGCCGGCCGCGCCGTGCCTGCGGGCCTTGTGTTCGGCATTCTCTGCGCACTGATCGCGCGTAGCACTCGTCGTGAGCGCCGCGGCGATGTCGGATTCCTCCTCGCTTGGGCCTTCCTCAGCGCCGGATTGCTGTACTGCACCTGGGACCTCTTCGATGGTGCACGCATCTCGCAACACCCGCGGGTCGGCCAGATGAAACTCGGGCTGCGTTACGGGTTGCCTCTGATCGCAGGCGTCGGCTTGTGGCTTGCACGACGCTGGCTGCTGCGGCACTGCGCAGTCGGGATCACCAGCAAACGCGTGTTCCTCGCGGGGCTCGCTGCTGTCGGCGCTGCGCTCTTCCTCGTGCGCAGCGATGTGTATTTGTTCCCGGGTCTGTATCCGGGCCTGCACGCGCTCATGGCCGGACTCGCGCTGACCCTTGCAACGCTTGGCTTCTGTCTCCTGCGCTCGCGCGGCAATGTGCAGGTGCAACAGTGCGGCAGAGCAGACATTCTCTTGCTCCTTGGCACCGTCGTCATTCTCGTCGGTGCGCTGCTACTGCAACGTTCCGGAGCATTTGAGGGTGCGCGCGCCAGTGCGACGGGGTTCACACGCGCCTCCGCGGCCTACCGCTTGATCACTGAGCCGCTCTTTGGGCTTTTCACCACCCAACGCAGCGCCAGCAGCGCCGATGTCAGTGCGCTACTGGAAGCGCAACGTCAAAGCGGATCGCAGAATTTTGGTGCCGCACTCGACGCTCTGCTCCCGCGACGCCGCTCCATGAATGTGCTGCTCGTGGCTATGGACACCGTGCGCTTCGACCATACCGGCATGGGTGGCTACAGCCGCGCAACGACGCCCAATCTCGATCGCTTCGCACAGAGCGCCTATGTGTTTCCGCGGGCCTACACGCCCTACCCCACGAGCAATTACGCCTACAACGCTTTGCTTACGGGGCTTGCGGCTGGCGCATCGCCCTTGCACGGTCACCGCAGTCAGTTCGATTGGCAGTGGCCTGAAGAGATCTACTACCCCAAGCTACTTTCGAAGCACGGCGTGAAATCCACCGGCATCGCAGCCTTTGAAAAGAAGGATCGCGTCAACGAGCGCTTCTTCGGGTATGTCGAGAAAGGCTTCGATGTTTTCAACGCCGAGCAGACCTTTGACCGCCCGATGACCGGTGAAGAGATTCGTGACAGCGCACTGCGCGCTATCGCGCAACACGGGGGCAAGCCATTCTTCATGTTCGTGCACTGGCTAGATCCGCACGACCCATATGAGGCGCGCGCCGGCTTTGATTTCGGAACTGCAACAACGGATCGCTACGACAGCGAAATCGCGTGGACGGACGCGCAGTTCGGCAAGTTGCTTGAAGCGCTGGAACGCGAAGGCCTCGCAGACAACACCATCGTCGCGGCGTTCTCCGATCATGGCGAAGCCCTGGGAGATCACGGGCTAACGACCCACAACAGCAGCTTGTTCGAATGCGAAGTGCATGTTCCGCTGGTGCTGCGTGTCCCTGGGCTCCCGGGAGGCCGCGTGGATTCCACCGTGTCCTTGGTTGATGTGATGCCCACCGTGCTCGCGTTGCGGGGCACTACCGACACGCAGCCGCGGATGGGCACCAGCCTCGTGCCGTGGCTCTTGGAACCTGGGAAGCACCCTGAGCGCATGGCTTTCAGCGAGCAGTTCACGGTGCGCCAAGGCGACGACTACCTCGAATCGCGCTGCATCGTGCACGACTACTGGAAGTTAATCGAAGCCGTGGAACGCCCCGAAAGCACTTTCCGGCTTTTTGATCTGCGCGCAGACCCTGCGGAAGCCCGCAACCTATTCACGGATCCGGCGGCGGCGGAGAAGCGCGCCACCATGCTGGGCTTGCTCAAAGCCGCTGTCGAAGCGCGCAACAACTACAAGGGCGATGCCAAGGCCAATGATCCTGCCGCCGCCCTGGCCACGGAGACGCGTCAGCAACTGGCTGAGCTGCGTTCGGCGGATTCCGTGGTTTCGCGCGCCGCAGGCAACGCCTTGCGCAACGCCATGAAGAGTCGCTACAGCGATCTGTCGGAGCGGCATGCTCGCCTCGACAAGACGCTGCTCACCGAGATTCGTGAGACTGCCGAGGCGGCGCTGCGCTCAGACCTCGCCCGCCCGCGCACCGAATTGATCGAAGTTCTCCAGGTCTTGCAGGACACCGCGTCGACACCGCTTTGGCTGGAACTGCTCGCGGGAGCCAATCCGCGTCTCAAGGCTGAAGCTGCCATGGCGCTAGCGCAACTCGGAAATCCTGTGGGCCGCGATGTGCTGCGTGCGACGGTGGCGGCTCTGAATGATCCGATCTTGGCGTTCCCCGCCGTGCTCGCGCTTGCAAACATTGGGGATCAGCCGCCCATCGAAAACTACGCTCCTATCTTGCGCGGCGATTCCACGCCCGAGTCCGCGCCGCTCTTGCTGGCGCTCACCGCAGCACGCAATGGCGTAGGGCTCAAGATCCTGTACGAACGCCTGCTGCTGAATTCGCTGCACGACTTCAAACTGAAGTCTCGTGCCGTGGACTACGCGCTGGCCGCAGGCGGCCCGTGGGCGGCTCCTGTATTGGCTTGGCTCGTGGATGACGCAGACTCAGGCCTGCGTGCAAAAGCACTCACCGCGCTGAAAACTGTGAAGGGCGACAGTGCCGCTGCGTATCTCGCACGCACCCGCCTCGAACGCGAGGCCTTGGCCGCTCAACTCAACGGCAAGGCGACCCTCGCCGAAAAGCAATACGCCGACTACATCGCGCGCTACGCCGACGCGGAAGCGCGCATCTACCTCGGGCTTGCACGGGCCAAACTCGAGACCGGCGATCGCGCGGGTTTGCGCAGCGCTCTGGAAGCGATGCAACGCTGCGGGGACGCCGAGGAGCAGACCGCGGCAGGCCGCATGCTGGCGCACATTGATGAACTGAAGTGGTTCTTCCAACCCGCAGCGGGCGAATGGGATGCCGAGATCACTCCGCTTGAAGTGCCCGCCCAACTCACGCGGAACCGCAGCTACTGGCTGCGTGCCAAACTGACCAATCGCAGCAAGGTGTATTGGCCCGGTGGATGCTGGGTGTTCGCTCCGGAACTGCGCACCGACATTGTGGATGCCTCAGGCGCACTATTTCGCGTGGACAGCCGCGGCGCTGGCATTAGCCGCCGTGAGATCAGCAACTTTCTGCCCCTCACCGGCGTTGAGCCCGGTGAGAGCATCGAAGTGTTGCTGACGGGCCATGTGCCTTCCGGAATGTGGGACAACGGACGTCTGGTGGTTGGATTCCACCAGCACGGCACAACACATATTCCGCAATCTGGGCGCTGGATTTGGACAAGCCCCGATCCCGTGAAACCACGCTAGGCGTCGCCCAGAGCCAGACCCGCGCAGCGCTGGCGCCCCACACCGACGGTTTGTTACGCCCTCACCGGGGCGGGAGCAGGTCTGTACAACCGTGCTCGCGGCGCAACTCGGTCAGACGCTGGCGCAATTGCTGCAACACCTTGGCCATGGACGGGATGCGCGACAGATCGCGCAGTTCATCAGGGTCGGCTTCGAGGTCGTACAGCTCCCACGCGTCGCTGCCGCTGAGAGTGTGGAAATTGATCAGCTTCAAGCGTTCCAGGCGCAGACCGTCATGGGCCGGCACATTGTGCGGCGGGCCCTCTTCGTAGTAGCGGTAATAAATTGCATCGCGCCAAGCAGCGAACGCGTCGGTGAACAGCGGCGCAAGATCGCGCCCTTCCATGCGTTCCGGAATGGGCACGCCAGCCGCCGCCAACAGCGTAGGTGCGAGGTCGATGTTCTGGCACAGCGCTGCGCTTGTGGAACCAGGCTTCACCTGCCCAGGCCAACGAATGAGAAACGGCGTGCGCAGGCTTTCCTCGTACATCCAGCGCTTGTCGTACCAACCGTGTTCGCCCAAGAACCAGCCTTGATCGGAGCTATAGATCACGATGGTGTTCTCGCTGAGGCCCAAGCGATCCAGCTCGCCCAAGACGCGCTGCACCGATTCATCCACCGCCGCCACGCAACGCAAATAGTCCTTGGCGTAAGTCTGGAATGCGAAACGCCGCCAGGCTTCAGGGCCTGCATCGCGCGCGGTTTGCGCCGCAGCCACGCGCCCTGCATGAGCCGCAGTCCACGCTGCCAACTGCGCGGTGGTCAGGCCCTTGGGCGGCACCAATTTCAAGTCTTGCGGCGTCAAGTCCTCGGCCACGCTCATGCTTTGCAGCTTCGAAGCACCGCCGCGCTTAGCAAAGGTGTCGAACAGCGTGGCAGGTTCGGGCAAGTCGTCGTTGGCAAACATCCAGTAGTGCCGCGGTGCTGGCTGCCAACTGCGATGCGGCGCTTTGTGATGCACCACCAAGGCGAAAGGCTTCTGCGTTTTTGCCTGCGCACTCAAAAAATCAACCGCGCGCTCCGTGATGATGTCCGTGCAATAGCCCTCGCGTTGCACAGTGCCCGTAGGCGTCACAAAGCGCGGGTTCCAGTACTCCCCTTGATCAATCAGCACTTCCCAATCATCGAAGCCAACGGGCTGACTCTTCAAATGCCATTTGCCTTTGATGGCCGTGGTGTAACCACGCGCGCGCAGCAGCGCAGGCCAAGTGGGCTGCGTGGCATCAAAGCTCTTGCTGTTGTCCACCACGCCGTGGCGGGCTGACATGCAACCGGTGAGGAACGCCGCGCGGCTTGGGGCACATATGGCGTTCTCGACGCAGAAGCGATCGAAGCGCATGCCTTCGCGCGCCAGCCTGTCGATGCCGGGCGTGCGCAGCGGAGAGCGCTGCGGTGGGCTGTCATACGCGCTGAGCGCTTGGGCGCCGTGGTCATCGGCCAAGATGAACACGATGTTGGGATACGAAGGCGGCCGCACCTCGTGGGCGCAGCCGCAAAGAAACGCGAGGAAGATGCCGAGGCCAGCGAGCCCGGCGCGGCACCTGTTCCAGCGCAGCGAAATCACAGCTTCAGCAACAATTCCTTAGCCTTGGTTTCAAGGCCTGTGCCGCGCAGGCGATCGCTGAGCGCGAGCAAGTCCTTCTTGGCTTTGACGGGGTCGGTGGCGCTTTCAATGGCCGCGAGGGCGGCTTCGGCGGCGCTGATCACTGCAGCCCGCGCATCGCTGATCTTGGTTGTCAGCAGTTCGGCCGCGCCTTTGGTTTGCGTATCCAGCTTGTTCAGCGCTTCGATGGCTTTGGCGAAATCGCCAGCAGTCGCGAAGGCCTGCGCCTTGGCGGTGGCCTCATTCACGCGAGCAAGGTCCTTGCGCGCGACGCCTTTGCCGTGGTCTTTGCGCAGTGCGACAAGCGCCGTTTCCACATCCTCCTGGATGCCCTTGGCGCTGCCGCCGTTGTAGCCCTTGATCTCTTTCTCGGTCCACGGGTCGACCACTGATGTGTAGGGGATCTTGCCTGTTTTGTTGAAGCTGCCGGCCTTGCTGCGGCTGAGGTCTTCAATCTCTTCAAGCGTCAGGTTGGGCCAGTTCAGCATCAACAACTGCTCTTCGCCGTTCGCACCTTTGACTTTGTAAGCCACGGCGCGTGGGTCTTTCTTCTGCACACCTTCAGCGAGACGCTGCAGCGCGAGGACTTCAACTGTGTTCTGTTTGGCGAACTCGAGGTATTTCTTGTTCTGCATCACGGCAGAATGCATACCCCAGCAAGGGCCTCAATAGAACCCGTGGCTGTGCACCACTAAGGGCACATTCAGCAGCTTGGCTTCGGCGACAGCGGCTTCCCAAGTCTTGGCGAATTCCACCGTTGGCTTGGGTTTGTCATCGGTGATTTCTGGCTTGGCGTCTTGCGCCGCGCCGCGCCCCGCGCAGAGCGCGAAAGCGAAGCCCAGCACGGCCATCAATTTCAGGGCAGCAGACATGGTTGGTGACTCCAGCGTTCGAGGTGCCTCGCGGAGTTCCCGGCCGCAGAGCTTCGACGGCACGAATATACCCGCCAAGCGCTGTCGCAATCCACGACATGCTCGCGCAAGGATTTTGCAAAAGCCTGATGGTTGCCTCGTAAAGCGTGATGAATGCGCTCACTGCGCGCAGAGCGCTCAAGCCATGCATGTTTGGCATCCGATTCTGCGGTGAGGCCTCTTTGGCGCAGAGGAAAGGCTATGCCCCGTTCTGACGGGCAGACCTTCACTGTGCGCCGCAAGAGGCGAGATGGAGATGATCGAAAAATGACTGCCACTACCGCCACATTGCTCACGCGCTGGACAACCTTCGTGGTTGCCTTCGCGCTCGCAACCACCTTTGTTGCATGCGGAGGCTCTGGCCCCGCGGCTGACGCACCTCCTTCGGCACCACTGAGTGTCGATCTGCCGGCTTCGGGCATGGGCCCGGGCAACACTGTGAACACCGCTAACGCGATGGCAGTGATGGTCGCAGTTCAGTTCGGTGCGTCGTCAAGCGCAGAGGACACCGTGACGGTGGAACTGCGCGACGGCACCGACGGCACCGACGGCACCACTGTGGTCAGCGCATCGGCACCTGCCAGCGCTGGTGTGGGCAGCGTCATGGTTGGACCCATGAACGCCACCGCGCTCGCTGATGGCGGCATCAGCGTGCATGTGCAGGTGAGCAATGCCAACGGCGCAAGCGCGTGGGCAGCCCTGGCCTCGTTTGTGAAAGATACTGAAGCACCTTTGGCTCCCGTGGCGGTGAGCGTGGTGTCTGCGGTTCCTGTCACCAGCGGTCCAGCGATCATCAACTCCCTCACTGCTCCCAGTTGCGTCGTCAGCGTTGAGTTTGATGCCGGTGCGCGCAACAGCGACAGCGACAGCGCCACGCTGCACTTCAGCGATGGCATTACGGCCGTTTCTTCGCCCGCATTCTTCGCTCCCGAAAACGGCGGGCGTATGGAAGCCGACGGCATCGACATCACGAGCTTCGCTGACGGCAATGTTGGCCTGAGCATTCTGATCATCGACGCCGCTGGCAACAGCGCCACCTACCCCGGCTTGGGCGGATTCAAGGACACCATTGTGGCCGCACCCAAACTCGCCTTCGTGGCGCAGGGTGCCAACAACGGCAGCAATCAAATCACTGCCACATCGTCCATTGGCACCGTAGTCAGCATCAACTTCGACGACGAGCACAGCGAGTTGGACACTTTCAGCGCGCGCCTGCTTTCAGGCCCGCAAGTGTTGCAAACCGGCAGCATGAGCAGCGCTCGTGGTGCGGCGCAAGTTCTCACAACCCCGATGGATTGCTCCAGCTTCGCAGACGGCCCCGTGGCCGTGCAGGTGGTGGTCAGTGACCCCAACGGCAACACCATCACTTGGAACGGCACTAATGCCTCCAAGGACACGAGCGTTGGTTCGGCGCTCGCGGCCACTGTGCCGCAAGGCGCGAACAACCCCGCTGACACCATCAACACGGCCTCGCAGAACGCAGTCATGGTGGAGGTGCTCTTCGCCACCAGCGTGAACGCGGGCGATGCAGTGGTCATCGCATTGGATGCACTGGCCAGTAGCGTCAGCTTCAACGGCATTGCCAGCGGACTGATGCAACAGACCTTCGGGCCATTCAACGCCGCTGCACTCGCAGACGGTGCAGTGAATATCAGCGTCGCGGTCACTGACGGCTTCGGCAACAGCGGCACCAGCATGGTGGGCGCTTGCGGCAAAGACACCATTGCTCCTGCAGCGCCGGCGCTTGTCGTTGTTGCGGCCGGCCCTGCTAACCCCGTCGGCTTCGTGAATCAGTCCAGCGTCGGCAGCGCCACGCTGGAAGCGATGGCGGGCGCACA
>CAMDTN010000024.1 GCA_945907755.1 Singulisphaera sp. GP187
CGGCCGATGTCATCGACTGGGACCTCAATGTCACCTTCCCTGCCGACCTACTCGACGGCAATGTCAGTTTCCTGCGCAACGAAGGCCTGACCTACTTAGTAGACCCCACTGCAACCGTTGCGCGCGACGCCGTACTGCAACTTTGCACAGTCGGCGCTGGAGCGCGCGTGGAAGCCCGCGAGCTCACAGAATGTGTGGTTCTGCCCGGGGCCCATGTGCCCGCCGGGCCACCGTTGCAGCGCGCCATCATCTCTGCTGATGTGCTGCTGCGATGCTGACGCCTCCATACCGCACTCATGTCTGGGTCTTAATCGGCGTGGCATTAGCGGCATACGCAGCCGGGTTCGGTGTCTATTTCCTCAAAGACGACTTGAGCATGGCCATGTTCACGGCCGCCGATGGGTCGCTGGATGCTGGCGCTTTCGCTCGCCAATTGCTGTGGCCCGTGGCGCGCACTTGGGACGACATTTGGCGGCCTGTGCCCGGGCTTTCATGGGGCGTGGATTATCTTCTCTTCGGTGCCGACCCATGGGGATTCCACCTTGCCAACATCTTGGGCCATGCCCTCAACTGCGTACTTCTGTATTGGTTGCTGCAACGCCTGCTCCGCTTCCGTGACGCCGCGAGTGCTCTCTACGGTGCTCTGTTCTTCGCGCTGTATCCATTGTTTCCCGAAGCCATCCTGTGGACCACGCAGCGCACTGTCGTCTTCGGATTGATGTTTTCGTTGGCAGCGTTGCTCGCGTGGCATGTGTGGTTGCTGCGCGCAGAGCGGCGGCATTTTTGGATAGCTACTGCGTGCAGCGGTTGTGCGCTGTTATCGCGAGAACACGCATTGTCTGTTGCACCACTGATGGGAGTCATGGCATTGCTGTGGGCTCCCGCAACGCGCAAGCGCAAAGCATTCCTTGCCGCGGTGGCTGTCGGCTGTCTTACCGTCATTCCCTACTTCTTAGTGCGCCATGCCATCTTCGGGCGCTTCACGGGCGGGTATGCCGGCTGGGAAAGCATGAGCGCCTACGCACGCGACAACACCATCTTCGAAGACTTGCCGCGGACATTGCAGTTGCTCTTCTTGCCTGTGCCTGCGGGCACGCTGCCGCCATTCGCCGCAGGAGCGGCCAATGCCGTGCTGGCTCTGGCTTGGATCATGGCCGGCGTTATGTGCTGGCGTGCGCGCACACTTCGCTCCACTGCACTGCTTGCAGGTGCATGGCTGCTGCTGTCGTGGGCACCGGTGCTGTCGGTGTTCGAGATCTACCCCAATTTGCTGAATGCGCGCAGCGCGTACCACCTCATGGCACTCCCTATCGGTTTCTTGGGAGCTGCGCTGGGTGCGGGCGCGCGGGGCGGCGCACGCTTGTTGCCGCTGTTGCCCTTGTTGGTGTGTGCAGCGCTGCTCGCTCAACAAGTTTCCAATTATGTTGGCGCTGGGGCGCAAGTGCGCGGTTTGCAGTGCGCGCTGCTTGCGACCGCAGGACAGCACAGCGTGGTGGTGGATGTGCCCACCGAATATCGCGGCGCGCCCTCCGTGGATGCGTATTTGCCTTGGCTGCTTTCTCCGCCGTATGCGCCAACGCGCACGCCAGTCACAGCGCTGGTGCAAGGTCTTGAAAGCAATTGGTGGCCTGCGCTCAACGCCCCGGGCGCTGCGAACACCGCAGCCGCGCCAGCGCTCGCGTCCGACGTGCACTGGTTTCGTGCGTGCCCAGAAGCGCCGTGGCTGCAGCCACTGTTTGGCGTCGCTGACGCGCCAGAAGGCGATGCTCCGGAGTTGCTGGCGCCGGCTGATCAAATCCTCGTGCGCATGCAGGGCGCGGGCTTGCCCGAATTGGAAGTGCGCGTGCCCGCTGGGGCCCACAGTGCGGACCTCCTTCTGGAGGTGCCGGGCCGCAAACTGACGCTCCCTATCCCACTGCAACACCTGCGGCCCAGCCCCAACGGCGCGCAGCGCATCGCCTTGGCGCGCATCCTTGAGCAATATCCTGCATTGGCGCAGTGGCCGCTGCCGAGCGAGGTTTTTGCCAGTGGCAATCCGCTACCGGTGCAGTGGCGCATTGCGGTGAAGGCGGCAGATCAACGCCCTCTGGGTGTGTCCGCGTCGCGGCGCATGTTGTTGGCCAATTTCTGAGCGGCGCTCAACTGCGCTTGGCGAAATCTGCGGCGAGGTCCATAGCCGCACGCACACACATGTCGGAATTGAAATAGCTGTAGTTGCCGAAGCGGCCGACCACATGCAGGCCTTGCTCGGCGCACCAACGGCGTGCGCTCTCCAAGTGTCCTTCCAAACCCGAGCGGTAAAGAATGTAGGCGTGGTCGACATCGAAGCAGCGAGAGAAAATAACTTGGTCGCGCTGAAAAAAGCCGCCGCGAGTCAAACCAGCAACAACCGCTTCCGTGGTTTCGGCCTCCGTGCCCGGGCGTTCTCGGTACCAAGTCACTTCCGCCATCACGGACGACTTTCCTGGCGGCGCGTTGCGCGGGCTGTAATTCGACAGCCATGTCATGCGGTTTTGCGGGCCATCGTGCGGGTCCGGGAAATACAACCACGAGTGCGGCGGCGCGTCGGATTTATCCAACGCCAAGAACACCGTGCGCAAACTGACGTGGTCGAGTGCACCAAAGGCCGTGCGCACTGCTGCAGGCAAGCCTTCCAACATGCGCCCCAAGGTGGCCAGCGGCAGTGTGGACACCACTTCATCGAAGCGCTCACCGTTGACGGCATAACCATCAGCGCCGCGCTGCACCGAAGTCACCGGAGTGTTCAAGCGCACGACACCAGCAGGAATGCCCGCCGCGATGGCGTGCACCACCGACTCAAAACCACCGGTCAGCGGATAGTGAAAAACCGCTTGGTGCACATAGCCCGCGGTGTGCTGCCCGAGCGCCGACTGCAGCACATCTTCCATGGGCGCATCGGGCACCCGACCTTCCACCCACGCTGTGCCCAACTCTTCCAAGGGCACATTCCAAATCTTGCGGTTGTACGGATGCATGAACAGGGCGCAGATCCCCTCACCAAAGCGCCAAGTGCACCAGTCGCGGAA
Organism: Singulisphaera sp. GP187; assembly: GCA_945907755.1. GTDB lineage: Bacteria > Planctomycetota > SXUL01. The sequence goes on from CAMDTN010000024.1 coordinate 3,048, forward strand.
ATTTGTGGGCACAGCCGCACCATTGCGCCGCTCATGCCACGCGAGGATGTAATCGCGCAAGCAGCGGAACTTGTCGGCTTCGTGTAGGTCGCACAAACCGTTTTCAAACGGATAGCGCACAAACCGATCGCGCAACCAGATGCGGGTGTCGCGCTTTGTCGTGTGGTAGTTCCCCTGTCCCAGCGCGCCCAACATGAAGTCCAGAACTTGCTTGTCTTTCGAGAATAAAATGTGCCCGCCGGCGTGATCGCTCACGAAGCCGTCGATGGTGCTGCTGGCACACAATCCGCCAAGCCGCGGTGCGGCTTCGAAAAGGCACAATTCGTGCCCCGCCGCAGCCAATAGTCTAGCCGTGGTGCAGCCTGTGATGCCGCCGCCTAAGACAGCGATCTTCACGACATACTCCCAGCAGCATCAATCATGGCTTTCACAGCTTACCGCGCAGATTGCGCTTCAGCGGGCGCGCACCATCACGCTGCGATGTTCCGCGAACATGCCGTCGCCTTCGATGGCGGCTAAGAAGCGGCCCGCGTCCTGTGGGTATCCCGCCGTGGGCTTCAACGCAGCGTGCCGCGACTGCCAAAATCGGTTGAACACATGCATCATCAACTCGCGCACATATTTCGCCAGAATGCTGGCGGCAGCGATTTCCGCAGCGCAGGATTCACCACCCACCAAGAATTGATACTGCAGTTGGTTGCGACCGCTGACCAGTGTGTAGCTGCTCGCATCCGCGCTTTCTGAAGAGCTCCCCGACGACCAGAACGGATGCTGCGCCGCGAGCCACTCGCCATAGTGACGGCGCCCTCCGAGGCGATCACAGAGCACAGTGCCGCGGGCGCGCACTGGCAAGTGCCTGCGCACCAATTCGCCTAACTGCACGAGTTCCAAGTCCGCTTTGTTGTGCCCTTGCTTGAGCCGCGCGTTGAAACTGCCTTCCAGCAACACATCAGCGCAAGCGGCACCCAAAGACAAATTCGCGCGCTTCAACCCGCGCCACAATGCGGCGGCTGCGCGATCCACATCCGCCGCATCCGCCACCAAAGGCAAACGCAATTCCAATTGCCCGTACCAAGGATGTGCCTTCAGTCCGTCGGGGCTGCACACCAACAACTCTTGCAAGTTGCGCGGCATGGCCGCACGCGCACAAGTGAGCAATGCGAGGGCACTGATTTCCAGCTCGCGCAGATTGCCGTGATAGATGCGCTTGCTGTCTTTCACTAACGGCGCGCTTGCACCTGCGAGTTCCAATGCTTGCGTGAGCCCACCCAAACCATCGACGCGCACCAAGCCCATCACAAAGGGCCCGAGCCTTGGGCCGTAGCCCGCTTCATCAACGCCGATGCGAAAACAGGAGGAATGATCCAACGCGCGAGCTCCCCAGTGCAGATGTCGCGCGGTGACCGCCTACGCGACGCGTGTTTTTTACCCGCTGCATCGGGGCTTGCGCAAGCCCAATCTGCCCCTTGTCCTGTGCTGCGATGTCCAGCATCCTATGCCGCGCTCCGGAACTTGGAGATGCGCCGACGTAGCTCAGCGGTAGAGCAGCGGTTTCGTAAACCGCAGGTCGCGGGTTCAATTCCCGCCGTCGGCTTCGCAGCGTGCTCCGCCCTCGACTCCAGCGAGGTGGTCTTGGCAGCGCGCTCGCCCGCCCAAAACGAAGCAAGGCGGCGTCGCCGTCATGGCGCGCCGCCTCGTTCGGTCGGTGGCGATCAGCCGCCGAGATTCACAGCGACAGAAGCGCGCAGGGCGTTGAGCCACTGAGCGCGCAGTGCAGCATCCACAGGGGCGATGCCCGCTGCAGTCGCCACAGAAGCCTTCAATTCACCAGTGCAGCCAAGCAGGCCAGCGCCGATGACAGCGTTGGTGTCAGCGCAGGGGCTGCCGCCAGCGCGGGCGATGCGCGCCGCAGCAATGATGGCCGCGCCGCGGGCCGCGTCAGAAGCCGTCGCATCGGCAAACACAGCGATGAGCGCCGGACGAGCAGCGGCATTGCCGATGTTGCCCAAGGTCTTCATGGCCGGGATGCGCACGCGGTCTTCGCCATTCACCGCAGCCAGCAGGGTTTCCCCAGCGGCAGCAGCAGCGGAGCCGGGCATGTGGGACAGGATGGCCGCGGCCATGGCCGCGCTGGCCGTGGCCGTTTCACGGGCTGCGTCCAAGGTCTTGAGCAAAGCGCGAACCTGAGGTTCGTAGGCCGCAGCCACCAGAGGCGTGGTCAGAACCAACTGCACCTTGGCACCGAACTGCTCTGTAGCCGTCGCCGCACCATTCTCGTCAGCGAGCAGCACCACCGGAGTTTCGGAAGTGCGGGAATCGCCACGCAGGGTCTTCACCACTTCGTGAGAAGTGCGGTCCTTCAAGTCGTAGCGCACGATGACCAAGTCTTCGACTGGCATTTGGCGCACCGCCGACAAACCCTGGCTGCCGCTGGCAATGCCGGTGGCCATGTAGCCACGAGCATTCAGCTCGGCAACCAATTGCAGGCGCGAGGCCTCTTGGTCGTCGATGACAACCACAGTGCGCAGCGCGTCTTGCGACAGCACTTCGGCGAGAGCCGCTACAAGAGTGGCGGAATCGGGGTAGCCGCCCATGCGGCCTAAGGCGATCGCCGCAGCGAGGCGCATTTCCTTGTTGTTGCCAGCAAGAGCCGCAGCAACGGCACAATCGCCGGTGCAAGCAGGAGCCATTGCCGAGAGCATGCGGATGGCCGCAGCGCCAACGCTGCCCCTGCCATCGTTCAGCGCCTTCGCCACCACGCCGTTCAGCACTTCCGCGCCGAGGGCCTTGGCCAAGGTGGATGCTTCAGCCGCGCCCGCAGCCTTCGCCGCTTCGTCAGCCGCCATGCCTGCCGCTGCATCCGCTTGTGCCACCAGCACCGAAGCCAGCAACACTTGCGTGTGAACCGACTCAGGAGCGTAGTTGAGCATGTCGTAGAGGATGTCTTCTGCGAGCTTCAGGTGATAGAGCGCTGCCGGCACTTCGCGCGCCACGAGCTTGCCCTCTTCCATGTTCCACACCGTGGTGCCATCAACAACAATGTTGCCATTGCGCTGGTAGTAACCCTCGGCCACCGCGAAGAAGAGCCCGCCGATCTCGGCTTGCGTCTCTGCCGCGGAACCCAAGCGGTTGCGAGCATCGATGCCCGCCTTCTTCACCATGACGCCAGCGCCTTCCGCCGGCATGGATGCCATCGCAGCCACATAAGGCAGTGCGCGCACATCGCCGCATTGACCAAGCAGTGTTAGGCAGTTCGCGACCACCAGCGGTGACCCCGAGTCCAACATCTGAATAAGCGGCATTGTGGCACGGCGCCCCATGCGACGGATCCATTCCATGGTGCCGGCGCGCAGGTCAGTGTCATCGCTGCCAAGACGGCGCGCGAGATAGGCCACGGCGTACTCGCCGTGATCAGCGGCGAGTTGCAGCGATGCCTTCTGGCGCACAGCCCAGTCAGGCGAATCCAGCTTCTCGACGAGACCCTTGATGGCTTCATCGTTGCTGGCCTGTGCCCGTTCGGCTGGAATGGCCAGACGGAACAAGTGCGACACCACTGCTTGGTGTTGTTCGCCCTTGATCATGATGCGGGCCCACAGATCTTGTTCCACTGCATTGCGCAGTGACCATGCCTGTTCAGAAGACGGATCTGTCGCTAGGACAGCACGGAGCTTCTCAAGAGCCGCATCGTTCTGTCCGCGCTCATAGAGGTCGACGGCCTCCTTCAGCGTGGACTGCGCATCCTGAGCCACCGCAACCGGTGTCAGGGCGCCAAACGATAGGGCGAACGCGGCAACAATCGAACAGAGTCCCCATAAGCGCATGGGTTTGGATCTCCGAATCCCATTCCAGAGGGTGCGTTGCACCCCATTACCAGCCCTTGTGGCCACAACGCTCGCTGCGTCATTCCGCAAGGTCGGGCCATTCTATGGGCGCCGCGCTCTATGTCAACGCGCACCGTTGGATGCAGCCACAGTCGCCAACCCCTTACGGGCCGCTGACTTGCGCTGCGACTACAGCGCGATCTTGCCGAGCCCCGTCGGCCAACGTGCCCCCGTGGCGCGCGGGATGTTGGTGGCGGCACCCAGAACGCGCTCGTGCGCAAGGAGCGCGAAGAGCAGCGCCTCCTTGCTGTCAGGGTTGATTCCGTAGTCCGCCAGAGAAGTGACTGGCACTGGCAACATGCGTTGTTTCAGGCGCCGCATCAGCGCCAAGTTGTGCAGCCCTCCACCGCTGACGACCAACTCACGCACATCACTCGGCTGCACTTCTTCCACCGCCGCGTGAATCGAGTCCGCAACAAACGCCGTGAGCGTGGCGAGGATGTCCACCAATGCCATGTGCGTTTCTTTGCAGAGCAAACTGTGAACGAAGACGGCACCGAAATCCTCTCTGCCCGTGGTCTTCGGCGGAGCGCGCAAGATGTAAGGATGGCGCAAGAGTCGCTCGAGCAGCACCGCATCAACATGGCCTTGTTCGGCGAGACGGCCACCGGGGTCGTAAGTCTCGCTGCCGTTGGTGAGCTTCTCTGCAACCAAGTCCAGCGGCATGTTGGCGGGGCCCGTGTCGAAGGCGATGCAGTCTTCGATCTGTTCCGACACAACCGTGATGTTGGCGATACCACCAAGATTCAAACACACGGTGCCAGGGCGGTGGCGAAAGAGCATCCAATCGAGGAAAGGCATCAGCGGAGCACCCTGCCCTCCGGCAGCGGCGTCCCGTGCGCGAAAATCTCCCACCGTGATGATGCCCGTGCGTTCTGCAATGACGTCGATGTCGCCCAGTTGCAGCGTCGCGGTCGCCCTGCCGGAATCCGTAGCTGGATGATGCACGACTGTTTGCCCGTGCGATCCAATCAAGTCCACCTCTTGAGCGCGCAGACCCGCTTTCGCCATGATGCCCTTCGCCGCGTCGGCGAAGGCAGCACCCAACTCGACATGCAAGTCTGCAGCCTCGGCCACGGACATGTCCGCAGCACGCAGCAAGCGCGCGCGCATGGCTGCCGGCCACGGCCGCTCGTCGCTTGCGATCACTTCGTGCGCGAGTTCCAGCCCTTGACCGCGGAAGCGCACCACGATGCTGTCGATAGCATCCGCCGAAGTGCCGCTGTTCAACCCGATGACCACGCGCTCCGGCTTAGTGCGCACTTGCAGCAAGCGTTCCATGACCACGAGAATATCAGCCTGCCGTGCTACTGTTTTTTGGGAGCAGCGCTTGGCCAGAATCCTAGTGATCGATGACGAAGCTTCGATCCGCAGCGCCGTGGAGATGATCCTGCGCTACGAAGGCCACGCTGTAGTTCTTGCGGCGGACGGTGCGGAGGGCTTGGCACAAGTGCGCGGCGACGACGCGCTCGATGCCGTGCTTTGCGACATCAAGATGCCTGGAATGGATGGAATGGAAGTGCTGCAGGGCATTCATTCCCTGCGACCTCACCTGCCTGTGATCATGGTGTCCGGGCACGCCAGCATCAGCACGGCGGTCAGCGCCACCCGCGAAGGGGCTTGGGATTTCATCGAGAAGCCGCTGGACCGCGACCGTTTGTTGCTGGCGCTGCGCAACGCGTTGTCCAACCGAGAACTGGGACAAGCCACCGAGCGGCTCGCACGCGCTGCCATGGGGCGCAATGAAATCGTCGGCACCTCGCCGTGCATTCAAGCCCTGCGCTCTTTGATCGCCCGTGTTGCGGATAGCGATGCCCGCGTGCTCATCTCAGGCGAGAACGGCACTGGCAAGGAACTGGTTGCACAAAACTTGCACCTGCTGTCGCAACGCCGCGATCGCCCATTTGTCGATGTGAATTGCGCCGCCTTACCGGCCGAACTCATCGAGAACGAACTCTTTGGCCACGAGCGCGGTTCGTACACCGGGGCCGAGCAACGCCGCGCCGGAAAATTCGAACTCGCCCACGGCGGCACGCTGTTCTTGGACGAAGTGGCCGACATGCCGCTGCCAGCCCAGGCGAAAGTGTTGCGCGTGCTGGAAGAAGGCAAGCTCAACCGCATCGGTGGCGAACAGACCATCAACTTAGATTGCCGCGTGGTGGCGGCGTCGAACAAGGACCTTCCGGCCGCAGTAGCAGCAGGGCGTTTCCGCGAAGATCTCTACTACCGCCTCGCCGTGGTGCCCATTCATGTGCCTCCGTTGCGCGAGCGCGGCGACGATGTGATCGAGTTATTCACGCGCTTCTTGACGCACTTCGCGAAGCGCGCGCAACGGAGCCCACCGCGCCCAAGTGTGGCTGCGTGCCGTTGGCTGGTGGCCCAACGCTGGCCCGGCAATGTGCGCGAACTGCGCAACCTCGCCGAGCGAACAGTGCTGCTGTGCAGTGGCGACAGCATCGGGGTGGAAGATTTCACTGCCGGCAAGCCCGTCGCCGAAGCGCCAGTCGAAGATGTTTTTTCTCTCGACAATTTCGAAGCATTCAAGGACAGCAGCGAGAAGCAGTGGCTGCTACGCAAACTCCGCGAGAATGGCTGGAACATCAAACACACCGCCGAACTCCTCGGCATGCAACGCAGCAATCTCTACAAGAAATTGGAACACCATGGCATTCAACCTCCGCGCTAGTCCCTGTGCACTGTTCTGCTGCGCGTTGCTTTTTTTCGCGGCCTGCGCGCAGACTGCGCCGCTGCAGCCGCAGCCTTCACCTTTGGGCGCTGGCAAACCGCACCCCGAGCAGATCTTGGTCGAACTCTTCCGCAGCATGGAAGCGCGCGACTGGCCTGCGCTGTGCGCCTGCATTGCGGTGCCCGACAGCAAAGGCAAACCCATCGCGCTGGTTCCGGGGCAGACAGCACCCGCTGTGCCGCCTGCCGATGCGTGGCTACCCGAAGCAGAAGTGCAAGGCTTGCGCTCGTTCCTCAAGGCAGGGTGGAAACGCGTGGTCTACAGCGACGCGCGCACCCTTGCGGACAACGCGACCGTGTTAGCCGTTGCTGTGCGCGTTGCCTACGATTTCGGCGCCATTCCCGATGCGGAACGCCGCATGCTCTTGGGTGCTGCGAGCGCGCGCGCCGGCAAAGTGCTGAATTGGGACGGTGTGGCCGCCCAGATGCGCGAGCGCGAGCGCATGGAGGCTTCGGGCCTCATCCCGGCACAGCGCTTGGCTTTCGCCCTCGTGCAGGGCCGCTGGCGCTTGTGGCTCGGCCCAGTGAATCTGTAGGTGAGGGCCGCGCGCTACGGCGGTTGATGCATCCAAGACCCACACGCAACGGTAAGCCGCCCAAAAGATGACGGGCCGCGTCCTTCCCTCAAGACGCGACCCGCCCATCACGAATCAGGTTCAACCTCGACGCGGTGCTGACTCCCCAGCGAGCACCGTGCTGCCGCAGCAGCAGAACTTTCGTTCAGGTCGCGCGCCATGAGACGCGGCAACCCGCAAGGCCGAACTTCAGGAAGGGCAACACTGTTGCGAGCGGCGCAGCAGCACGACCACGACCTGATTACTTGGCGCGCGCGGGCAGCTTCAACTTCTGCCCGATCTTCAGCACATTGCCGTCCTTCAAACCGTTGAGCTTCACAATCTCGCTCACCAGTTTGACGGAGCCGCATTCGCGCTGCGCGATGAGCGCGAGTGCATCGCCCTTCTTGACGGTGTACTCGCGCGCAGCCGTTGGATTGACTGGTGCAACCACTGGCCCTTCGAGCACGCTCACCGTCTTCACATCTTCGAAGGGACGCACTTCACTTGTGCCCGCGACCGGAGTCGCAGCGTTTGCAACAGTGCCAGCGTGCGCTGGCAGCTTCAACTTGCCGCCAACCTTCAAGCGCGCGTTGGTCGCGAGTCCGTTGGCTTCGCGAATTTCTTTGATGTAGCCATCGACTTCGCGCGCGCTCACTTCGCGCGCCGCGATTTTCCACAAGCTGTCACCACTCTTGATGACAACTTCCTTCTGCGCAGCGGCAACTACAGACCCGGCGCCACTTGACGCAAGTGGACTCACAACAGGAGTCACGAGCGGCTCGGTGCCAGGCGCAATGTTGACGGGTGCTGCCACCACATCAGCTACTGGCGCAACGACAGGGCTCACCACTGGCGCAGGAATGTCTTTGACTTCAACCACCGCACTCGGAGTGGTGTTGTCGACATCGCGCACAGCAGAAAGCGCACTCGGCTCTTGTGGTGTCGGTTGCGTTGCAACGTCCACCTCAGGCTTGGTGTCACCACCGCCCAATAGAGCAACCATCAAGATCACACCCAAGAGGACCACTACGATCCCCACACCGGCCTTTTCAAGCTTCCCCATGATGCACCTCAGCTCGGCGTCCATCCGCCCCCGGACTTCACTGCAGAGCGCGCAAAATTTATGACTCTTTTGCACTTGCGTCAACGGACACACCTCAAAATGTTGTGGCTCGCATCAGTGATCACCCCGGATGATGTGCTGTGTGCGCGCTCGCTGCTTCGACCACGCTAGGCTTCCAGTGTCGCCACGGATGGCTATCATGCGCACGCGATCCAGCGTTGCGGACCTCGCGCACTCCTGCCCCGCAACAAGCCGGACGCACCAAGGGACCTCATGCGCACTTCCTCGTTACTGCTTTGCCTTCTGCTCGCGGCTTGCGCCGTGCCGCCTGCCGCCGCGCCGACCGTTGCGACGGATGGAAATCCGACCGCAGTGGCGCGCGCGCGCAGTGTGCGTGTCATCGTTTACGCCCATGGCACCGTGCCGCAGACTTTCATCACAGTGAACGCCGGACATCTGGGGCTTGCCGACGCGAAAGGCCGCTTCGCCATCGCCCTCGGGCGCCGTACCCAAGGTTTCAAGGTGTTAGATGAAGCCATGGTGGACCGACTCTTGGAGAGTCTTCAGGGCAAAGGCTTCGACGCTGCTGCCACCACTTTTGTGGAAGGTGACGAAGCCCTGCTACTGGGGCAAGGTTCGCTGCCCGAGCGCTTCCGCGGGACGGTCTATGTCGAGATCGATGGCGTCCGACGCAAGCTGGTGGGCTTGCGGCCTGCATCGCGCGACGATGAATCTGGGCAAGACCGCCTCCGGCGCTTCACGGAAATCCGCATGACTGCGATCACCTTCTGGGACATGAAAGGGCAGACGGATTACCCCAACCCCAACAGCGTGACCGGCCGTCCGTGAACAACCAAGCCTGCATCGTCATCCCGGCACGGTACGGAAGCACGCGCCTACCGGGCAAGCCCTTGCTGCAGGCCGCCGGTTTGACACTGATTGAGCATGTTTGGCACGCGGCAATGCGCTGCCGGGAGGCGTCCCAAGTGCTTGTGGCCACGGACGATGAGCGCATCGCGCAAGTGGTGCGCACCTTCGGCGGGGACGCGCGCATGACCTCAGTCGACGCCGCCACCGGCAGCGACCGGATCGGCGAGCTACTGCCAGTGATCGCTGCGGGCATCATCGTGAATGTCCAGGGTGACGAACCGGACATGGACCCTGATGTCGTCGACGGGCTGATCAACGCGCTGCGGGCTGACACCACGCTGGGAGTGGCCACCGCTGCAGCTCCGTGGCCGACAGGCGTCAGCGTCGCTGACCCGAACCGCGTGAAGGTGGTCACGGATTCACGAGGCCGTGCGCTCTACTTTTCACGTGCCGCCATTCCGCACTCGAAGACTGGACCGGTCCAAGCTGAGGGCTGGCCACTTCTGCACCTCGGGGTCTACGCTTACCGTCGCGCGGCCTTGGAACGCTTCCTCGCCCTCCCTCCATCTCCGTTGGAACAACTCGAGTCGTTGGAGCAGTTGCGGCTGCTGGAGGACGGAATCGCGGTGCAAGTGGTGCGCACTTCGCGTTGCCCCCACGGGATCGACACCGAAGCGGACTTCAAAGCCTTTGAGAGTCGTGTGCGCGGGCGGGGAATTTCACAGGGGAGCTGAATCATGGCGCGGTACATCTTTGTCACAGGTGGTGTGGTGTCCTCGCTGGGCAAGGGTCTCACGGCGGCATCCATCGGGCTGTTGCTCGAACGGCGCGGACTGCGTGTCGGGATGCAGAAGCTGGACCCGTACATCAATGTCGACCCCGGCACGATGAGCCCCTACCAGCACGGCGAGGTGTATGTCACTGACGACGGCGCCGAAGCAGACTTAGACCTCGGGCACTACGAGCGCTTCACGCACTCCCCTATCACACGCAACAGCAACTTCACCACCGGACGTATCTACCTTTCGGTCATCGAGAAAGAACGGCGTGGCGAGTACCTCGGTAGCACTGTGCAAGTGGTGCCGCATATCACCAACGAAATCAAAGCCGCCGTGCTGAAAATGGCCACCCAAGATGTGGATGTGGTCATCACCGAAGTTGGCGGCACTGTTGGCGACATCGAGAGCTTGCCGTTCCTTGAGGCCATCCGCCAATTCGCGTTGGAGCAAGGCCGCGACAAAGTGATGTTCATCCACTTGACGCTGGTGCCTTACATCCGTGCCGCAGGCGAGCTGAAGACCAAACCGTCGCAGCACTCGGTGGCGCAATTGCGCCAAATCGGAATTCAGCCGGATGTGTTGGTGTGCCGCACCGAATTTGCCATGGATGAAGATATGCAGTCGAAGCTGTCGCTGTTCTGCAATGTCCCGCGCGAAGCGGTCATTGAAGAGCGCGATGTCGAGACAACGATTTACGAAGTGCCTCTGATGCTGCAAGAGCATGGCTTGGACGAAATCATCGTGCGCCGTCTGCAACTGGCTGCAGGCGATCTGCACATGGACGACTGGCGCGAGATGGTGAACACCGTGCGCTCCATCGACGAAGAAGTGAGCATCGCTGTGTGCGGCAAGTACATCCAACTCAACGACAGCTACAAGTCGATTTACGAATCACTGGCCCACGCTGGCATCAGCAACAAGGTGAAGGTGCGCGTCGTGAAAGTGGACGCAGAAGCCGTTGAGCGCGATGGCGCTGCGGCGCATCTCAAAAATGTCAGTGCCGTCCTTGTTCCCGGTGGTTTCGGCCACCGCGGAATCCAAGGCAAGATCGAAGCGGTGCGCTATGCGCGCGAGAACGGCCTGCCCTTCTTCGGCATCTGCTTAGGGCTGCAAATGGCGGTCATCGAGTTCGCCCGCAATGTGTGTGGCCTGGGTCCTGCGAACTCCACGGAATTCGAAGCAGAATGCCCAGTGCCCGTCATCGACCTGATGGACGAGCAAAAGGGAGTGGAACGCAAAGGCGGCACTATGCGTTTGGGTGCCTACCCCTGCTCGCTGCAAGCGGGCACGCTGGTCCACTCGCTCTACGGGCGCGACGAAATCAGCGAACGCCATCGCCACCGCTACGAAGTGAACAACCGCTACCGCCAGTTGCTCACAGCCAAGGGATTGGTGATCTCTGGCACCTACCGCGAGAAAGACCTCGTGGAGATTATTGAGTACCCCGACCATCCATGGTTCGTAGCGGTCCAATTCCACCCGGAGTTCAAGAGCCGCCCGCTGACACCGCACCCGCTCTTCCGCGGCTTCGTGAAGGCCGCAGTGCAACACAGCCGTGCGCGGAAGGCCAAAGCTGCTGCGAGTGGCGAAGCACGATGAAGACCGAAGAACTGCCAGAGCCCGCGCTGGATCACTTGGTGATGCAACTGGCTACCAGCGCGGCCATCGAACTGGGCGAAATCGCCAACCCCATCACTGGCGAGACCAATGTGTCGCTGTCCCGGGCGCGCTTTAGCATTGGCTTGTTGGAAGTGCTGCAGAAGAAGACCAGTGGCAATCTCAGCGCTGCAGAGCAACAGTTGATCGAACGCGCGCTGCACGGCATTCGCCTTGCGTGGCTGCGCCACAGCAACGACGGAGCCTGAGCCTTAAAGCGCCTTCGTTGCCCACCAGGCCATCAGCCCCAACGCCAACAGACCTGTCGCCGCCGCGAGTACAAACCACACGCGCGGCCTCAGGCGCCGCGTGGGCTGTGGGGATGGTCGGCGTTGCTTCAACTTTGCGAGTTCAGAGTTCTCCACCCCGTCGAAACGGCGTAGCACTGCCTCGCACACGCGTTCGTAGATGCCCAACATGGCGCGCTCGGTGTCGCCAGGCGACGACAGCACTTCAACGCTCGAATCGGCGCGGTACACGCCAGCACCACCTGCGCGTTCAGTCACATCGCAGTAATCAATGGCAAAGATGGGCACCCCCGTGCCCCGAGGCCCGGCGCGCACGTCCTTGACACACGCATCCCACGCCGTGCGAGTTGAAGTACCCGCGGGCTCGTCGCGCCGCGGCAAGAACACCACTGCGTCGGCCGACTGCGCCAGTAGCCGATCCAGCGCAAGTGCGCCCACCGCGCCCGGGGCCGCCATGAGCAGGAAATTGCACTGAAAGCCGCGCCGCTTTGCAGTTTTGGGTTGGTGAATGAAGCTGGCCACGCGGTCGCCGCTGGCGTGCAACACGCTCACCATGCCGGCTTCCGTGCGTGGGAGCGCTTCGCGCAATCCCAGCAGATTGCGGTACTTGGTAGCTCCGTCGGGCCCCGAGAGCAGGATCCTGAAGGTCAGAGTCCCTGTGGCTGCGTCAAGTTCCATGCGGCGCGAAAAGTCTAAGAGCTTTCCACGCCAGTTTCTTCGGCCGAAATTGCCCTCGACCTTGCGGCATTGATCCGTTGGGCTGCTGAAGGACAATGGGCCGCCCATGCAGAAGACCGTCCTTAATGAGTTGCACGCAGCACTTGGTGCGCGTTTGGTTGAATTTGCAGGTTTTGAAATGCCGGTGCTCTACACCGACATCACCAGCGAACATCAGACCGTACGCCAAGCAGTTGGTGTGTTCGATCTTTCGCACATGGGACGGGTGCGCTTCACCGGGCCCAAGGCACTTGCACTTGCCAGCCGCGTGCAAACTTTTGATGCCGCAGGGATGCTGCAAGGGCGCGTGCGCTACGCACTGATGCTGACGCCTGAAGGCACCGTGATGGACGACATCCTGATCTCGCGTGAGCAAGACGGGTTCTTGCTGGTCATCAACGCGGGCAATCGCGCAGCCGATTTGGAAGTCATCAACGCCGAAGCCGCGCGCATCGGCGCTACTGTGCGCGACGATTCCGAAGCACTGGCCATGGTGGCACTGCAGGGCCCGAATGCTGCCACGCTGATGGAGCGCTTGGGGCTCGGATTCGCCACAGCGCTGAAGTACTACACCTTCGCTGATGGCCCGAGTGATTTCGGCGCGCTGACCATTTCGCGCACTGGTTACACCGGTGAAGATGGTTTCGAGATTCTGGTGCCGCGCGATAACGCCAACACGCTCTTCCGCGCTGCGCTGGACGCTGGTGCGGATCTTGGAGCGCGCCCCTGCGGCCTCGGCTGCCGCGACACACTGCGCTTGGAAGCGGGGATGCCTCTGTACGGACACGAGATGGACCGCACGGTGAACCCCTTCGAAGCGGCACTCGATCACGCGCTGCGCTCCAAAGAGGATTACATCGGTTCCACGCGCATCGCAGCTTTCGCGAAGACGCCTCCGAAGCAACGCTTGCAAGCGCTGTTTGTGGATGGACCGCAAATCCCGCGCCAAGGCCACGAGATTGTTGCCGATGGACAAGTCGTGGGTGTGGTGTGCAGCGGCACCCGTTCGCCCACGCTCGGGCGCAACATCGCCACTGCGCGCATCGACACCAGCGTGTTGGACTCAGGCGTCGCGCTGCGCGTGCGCATCCGCCGCAACGAAGCCGCCGCCGAACTTACGCAGTTGCCGTTCTACAGTCGCAAGCGCGCCAGCGGGCCGCAAAGGGAAATCAAATCATGACCAATCCGAAGGATCTGAAGTACAGCGAACACGACGAATGGTTGCGCCTGGATGCCGATGGCGTTCACGCTTGGGTAGGCATCACTGCGCAGGCAGTGGAAGCCCTCAGCGACCTCGTTTTCTTGGACTTGCCCGAAGTGGGCAAGGAGATTCAGCAGGGTGAGGTGTTCGGCGAAATCGAATCCGTGAAAGCTGTGGCCGATTTGTACGCACCCATGACTGGCGAAGTCGTGAAGCGCAACGATGCGCTCATCGACGACCTCGCCATCCTGAAGAAAGACCCTTACGGCGCAGGCTGGATGCTGCAGATCCGCGTCGAGAAGCGCTCTGAAGCCGACAAGCTGATGCAGGCCGATGCCTACGCCAGCCACCTGAAGTCCCGGGCCGATCACCACTGATCTGAACGCGAGGTTGTTGTCATGCGCTACAGCGCCACCACCCCCGGCGAGCGTCAACGGATGCTGGACACAATTGGTGTGTCCTCCGTACGCGATCTGTTCGACTCTGTCCCTGCTGCCTCGCGCACCCGCGGCGCCGCAGCAGTTGTCGGCCCTGTGCCCGAAGCAACGCTTCTGGCGCAACTCGACGCTGGCAAGGTTGTTCCACCACGCGTGGCCTTGGTCGGTGGCGGGCTCTATCGCCACTACATTCCTGCAACGGTGGACAGCCTGTGCACGCGCAGCGAGTGGCTCACTTCGTACACGCCGTACCAACCCGAAGTGTCGCAAGGCACTCTGCGCATGTACTACGAGTTCCAAACCTATGTGAGCATGCTCACGGGCCAGGAGATCTCGAATGGCGGCATGTACGACGGCTCCACTGCCTGCATTGAAGCCGTGTTGATGGCCAAACGATTGCGCCCTAAAGCCACGAAGGTCTTGGTCAGCGCCGCGCTGAATCCACAGTACATAGAAGTGCTGCGCACTTACCTGCGCTTCCAAGACATTGAGATAATTCTGTTGCCATTCGACCGCGCAACAGGACGCACGCTGCTGGGCAACGACACCGCTCAAGTTGAAGCCATCGCGGTGGTGCTGCAATCGCCGAACACTTGGGGCGTCATCGAAGACACAGCGGGCATCGCCGCTGGGGCGTTCCGCATCGTGGTGGTCACCGAAGCGCAATCCATGGCGCTGCTGAAGCCACCGCCCGCTGACATTGTGTGCGGCGAAATGCAGAGCCTCGGCATTCCGGTGCAACTGGGCGGGCCCACCGCCGGATTCTTTGCCACGCGCCGCGAATTCGTACGCAACATGCCGGGGCGGTTAGTAGGACGCACCAAAGATCGCCACGGCACCGAAGCCTTCTGCATCACGCTGGCCACACGCGAACAATTCATCCGCCGCGAAAAAGCTACCAGCAACATCTGCACTTCGTCGGGCTTGATGTGCCTGCGCAGCACCGTCTACATGTCGCTGCTGGGGCGGAAGGGCCTGCAAGAACTGGCGCGCCAGAGCGCTCGTGCCGCACGCGCATTCCTCGCTGGACTGGAAGAAGTCGGGCTGAAGCGCGCCTTCAGCGGCTCTTTCTTCAACGAGTTTGTGGTGGATTGCACGGCGCGCCCGCAACTAGCGCGGCAACTGGAAGCCGCTGGATTCTTGTTGGGGATGCCGCTGGATTCTCAAGGTTTGCCGCACCATCGGCTCGTCGCCCTAACCGAACTGGAATACCCCGCGGTTGCTGCACTCATCAAGGAGGTGAAGACCCATGCCCACGCCTCTTGAACGCGTCATCTTCCACCGCGCCCATAGCGACAAGGAATACCTGCGCGTGGTTGCGGCCGACCCCACCCTCGACGCCATCACACTGGATTTCGCTGAGCGCAGCGACGGTGTTGGCGGCATGGAACAAGTTGGCGAAGTGGAAGTGGTGCGCCACTACACGCGCCTCAGCCTGCTGAACTGGGACATCGACCGCGGGCTCTACCCGCTGGGCTCTTGCACCATGAAGCACAACCCGCGCTTGCACGAGCGCGTGGCTGCAGACCCCGCTTACTCACAAGCGCATCCGTCGTGGCCTGCTGCGTATTTGGCACAGCACTGCGGCATCATGAACGAATTGGCCGCAGACCTCGCCACCCTGAGTGGCTTCGACAAGGTGTGCCTGCAGCCCGCTGCTGGCGCCCACGGCGAACTCACCGCCGTGTTTATGATCCGTGCTTGGCACTTGAGCCGTGGCGATGCCACGCGTGATGTGTTCCTCATCCCTGACAGCGCGCACGGCACTAATCCAGCGTCCGCCGCCATGAGCGGTTTCCGCTGCGTGCAGGTGAAGTCAGGCCCCGAGGGCACGCTGCGCGTTGAAGACATCCGCGAGCTCCTCAACGAGCGGCTTGCCGCGATTATGATCACCAATCCCAACACCTTGGGCATTTACGAAACGCAATTCAGCGACATCGCCGATGCGGTGCACAAGGCGGGCGGGTTGGTTTATATGGACGGCGCAAACTTCAACGCCGCCATGGGTGTGTTCCAACCGGGCCGCATCGGCGCTGATGTCATGCACTTCAACTTGCACAAGACTTTCACCACACCTCACGGCGGTGGCGGGCCGGGCTCTGGGCCCATTGGCTTCAACGCCACCCTTGCGCCCTTCGCACCGGACAGTGGCAAAGCTGAATCCATCGGCCGAGTGAAATCTTGGTTTGGTCAGTGGGGCATGTACATCCGCGCGTGGGTTTACATCCGTACGCTCGGCAGCATTGGTTTGCATGAAGTCAGCGAAGAAGCCGTGCTGAATGCCAACTACATTCGCCGCCGCCTCGAAGGCGTGCTGTCGATGCCGGTGAAATCCGCAACACTGCACGAGAGCGTGTTCAACGACCGCGACTTGCCCAACAAGATCACGACGCTGGATGTGGCCAAGCGGCTCATCGACTACGGCTTCCATCCGCCCACGGTCTACTTCCCCATCCATGTCCACGGTGCGCTCATGATCGAGCCCACCGAAACGGAATCGCTGGACGAGCTCGACCGTTTCTGCGACGCCATGCGCGCTGTGGTGGCAGAAGCCGCCACAGACCCTGAGCGCTTGAAGAGCGCACCGCATACAACCTGCGTGAGCCGCGTGGACGAAGTGTTGGCCGCTCGTTCGCTGGATTTGCGCTGGGTCGCCACGGAGCGCGGTTGACCGCGAGGCTGCTGCCTTTCTTGGCAGCAGCGCCAGAGCGTCACATGGCGCTGGACGCCGCTCTGTTGCACTGCGCCGCTGGACCAGCCCTGCGTTTCTATCGCTGGGACCCACCTGCCATTTCGCTCGGGCATTTCCAACGCAAACCGGAAGACATCGCCGCGCTGCGGGCCACCGGATTGCCGCTGGTGCGGCGCATGACTGGCGGCGGCGCCATCGTGCACTGGCACGAACTCACCTACAGCCTATTGCTGCCGTTGCAGCACCCACTGGTAGCAGGCCGTGACCTCGCAGCGTCCTACGCCGCCATCCATGCGCCCTTTCAACGCGTGCTGACGCAACTTGGGTTGCATGCGCTGCAGCGCGGCGCACTGAACCACGCCAACGCGTCGCCACTGCTGTGTTTCGACCGCGCGACGGATTTAGACCTTGTTTGCAACGGCAAGAAGCTGATGGGCTCTGCGCAACGCCGCACACTCACCCATGTGCTCCAGCACGGTTCGCTCATCTTGCGCACTAATATCCACCAGCCAGACACCGCTGCGCTGGAAGAGTTGACAAGCCAGTCTGTCGATGTGCAGCTTCTGTGGGCAACATGCGCCAGCGCGTTCGCTGTGGAATTGGGCCCCCTGGAACCGGCAGATTTCACTCCCGAAGAACTGCAACACGCCGCCGCTGTTCAGCCATTGCTGCGCGTCAGTTGAAGCGTTTGACGCGCAGCGTCAACTTGAGCCGTTGACGCGCAGCGTCAACTTGATCAAACCCTCGACCACGCCCGCGGTGTGCTGACGGCTGGTCCACGCGGGCACGGCGATCATCGGCGCAGCACTGCGCAACTTCTCGGCCAAAGCAACCACTGCCCCTGGTTCGAATAACTGCTCTCCTTGCAACCACTGCTTCAAGCCACCCGTTGCACTGGCCAAAAGCGGGCGCCCGCAGGCCAAGGCTTCAGCCGCAACCACCGGCGTTCCTTCTTCGCGTCCCAAGCGCCCGCGTCTGCTGGGAACTACGACAACACGGGCCGCACGCATGGCGGCTGCGACTTCTTCTGGTGGCAGCAAGCCCGGCAAGTGCAGTGGGACTTTCTCTTGCTCTGCCAATTGCACTAGTTTGCTGCGTTGCGGGCCCGCACCAATCAGCGCCACACGGTCTCCCGTCAGCGCCGCTGCGCGCAAAATGACATCGAAACCCTTCAGCGTTTCAAAGCGCCCTACGCCTAAAACAGCGTCACTGCAATCGGCCCGCAACGCGCCAGTGCTACAGAATATGTGCTCGTCGACGCCCATAGGCGTGCAGCGCACAGGCACAGGGCCCAAGACGCGCTCGATCATTCCGGCGCGTGGCTCGCGTGCGCAAAGCAGCGCAGCGATTTTGCCGCGCAGCCGCAGCGCGTGCATGCGACCCAACAAGGGCAGCGCCATTTGGTGCAAGTCGCCGCCATGGCCGATGCCGATGACGGGGCGTTCGCAGCGCGCCGGCAAGGCCCAGCCACAGGGAACCATCCAGTGCAGCAAGAGCGCATCGTGCCGGGGCAGTTCGCGTTCTAGGGCGCTGCGCGCGACACGCAACCAACGCCATAGTTGTGCGATGCGCCACGGGCGCTGCAACAACTCTGCTTCCAGCCCCCGTTGGTAGAAAATCGGCTCGACGGCACCGGGGCGTAATACAAGCCCAGCTTCATCCTGCGATTCTGCTGCAACACCTGCCGCCGCTGGAGCGATGGTCACCACTTGATGTCCGCGCTGCGCCAAGCCCACATGGAGGTCGCGCACAAAGCGCCCGCAATAGTCGCCCGCGTGGCGCGGATAAGAGCTGGTTAGTGCGAGCAAACGCATGGCGCTTGCAGGCAGCGTAGCGAATCCAAGAGCAAGGCAGCAACTGCGCAACTCACCCCGACCAAGAACAGCGGCCCCGCAGTGCCGGTGGCCGCAACAGCCGCGGCAATGCTGCCGCCAAAGGCTGCGCAGGCCGCAGCCCACAGCCCGCGCAGCATCCAGCCATGCGCAGAGCATGCGCCGGTGCGGCGCCAAAAACCGCGCACTAATAGAGCCGCGATGCGCGGTGCCACCCGCAGCACGCGAATCTTCGAACGCTCTTCGGCATACACAGCACGCACAGGCACATCGGCGACGCGTCCCTGCGCTAAGGCCACATGCAGCAACATGTCGTTGGGGAAACCGTAGCGCGGGTAAAGCTCGTCCAGCGCGATGCGCGCAAGCACCGCGCGGGTGCTGGCGGTGTAGCCGCATTGGCTGTCGGCTACATGCCATAGCCCTGTGCTGACACGAGTCCCGATGGTCAGGCCAACATTTCCAAACCAGCGCAATGCGGGCATGGCCTGCCGCGCTGCCGCAGTGGCGAAGCGGTTGCCTTTGGCGTAGTCGGCACCATCATTGATGGCGGCGATCAAGCCCTTCAAGTCGGCAGGATCCATTTGATTATCCCCAGCCATCACAACGCACACCGCGCGCGCATCAGCGCAGTGCGCAAGAAAATGCTGATACCCAGTGACAATGGACGCCCCCACGCCACGGTTCGCAGCATGGCACACCAACTCCGTGCGAGCACACGCACTAGCACGCACGCTTGCTGCCGTGCCGTCAGTCGAGGCGTCGTCCACCACCACGATGTGATCGACTTCTTGGGGCACACCGCGCACCACTGTCGCCACGAGAAGTTCTTCCTGAAACGCCGGGATAACAACCCACACCGTGCGTCCGGCGATCACCGCTGTTTACGCCCCAACATGCGCGCGAGTTTTTCGCGGTCTTCACGGCCGAATTCGCCCAAGAGCACCAACGCCGCCAGCATGCTGCCGCCGCAAGCGCAAAACCGCAGCACGGTGCCCAGCAATCCAGCGCTGGGAATGACATGTGCCAAGGCCGCAACCGCCGCAGCAGCCAGCGCAACACGCACGACAGTGGCCAGCGGCAAGACATTGCCGAAGCGACGTCCGACGCACACAAACGCAGCAGCGCAGCCAGCCAACATGGCGATGCAACCAGCCATGCCCTGCCCCGCCAGCCCGAAACGCGGCAGCAGCAACATGCTGAGCACTAATTGCACGCCAGCCACGCCCAAGGCCAGCACGACGCTCCACACCGCGGCGCCAGCGGCGTTCAAGGTGGAGCACAGCAAGAAGAACAAGGCGAAGCCCACATAGCCCGCGCCCAACCACGACAATCCCGAAGCAGCGTCAGGGTGTTGCGCCAAGTGCGCGGCGCTGTCTTTCAACAACAAGCCGAGCGTTGGTTCTGGCCGCGCCACCAACACCACCGTAGTGGTTGCGACGATGATCAAAGCCCAACGCAATGCTTCGCGCACATAGCGCCGTGTCTGTTCGGTGGCCGCAGCAGCAGTGGCGGAGACCAGCGGAAAAAGCACCAAGGTGACGGCAATCACCAACGAGTAAGGGATCTGCGCGAAAAGCTGCGTCGCACTGTACAGCGCGCGGGCGCTGTCTCTGGCCGCGCCGGAACAATCGAGGAACCACTGCACATACCAGAGGTCCATCTGCACCAACCACTGCACAGCCATCATGAATGCAACAGTTTGCACCTGATAGCCCAAGAATTCGCCGACGCGCGGCGCCGGCGCTGCAACGCAATCTTGGCGCGCCAGCACGCGCCTGCTGGCAAACCACGCAGCGATCAACACGAACAGCGCCGAGGCAGCAAAACCTGCGTAGGCACCAGCGGCCGTGCCGGTGATCCAGATTCCAAGACACACCAGCACCACCTTGGCCGTAGTGAACGAACCATCCACTGCTGCTTGCAACGAGAAAGCGCGCGCGCCATTCAAGATGCCTAAGAGCACTGCGTAAAGGCTGTAGATCAATGGAATTGTCGCCGACACGCGCAGGGGTTGCACCAACGCAGCATCATCGCCAGCGATCCATGGGGCCGCAAACCAGTACAACGCCGAGAGGCTTCCTCCCAGCGCAAGCTGCAACCACAGCACACGCCCGCGCAACGCACGAGCGCATCCGGGATTTGCACCCACATAGCGCGACACAGCCTGCGTTGTGCCCTGCACCAACACCGTGCTCAAAATGGACAGCCACGCACCAGCGGCTTTGAACTGGCCCAAGATCGAATCACCATCGGTGGCCAAGCGCGGAATGGCGAAGTAAATGGCATAGCTGGCCGCGAGGAACCACAGTTTGGTGCCCGTGAGCAGCAGCCCGCCCCTCGCAATCTTGGCGGCTTCGTTGGCTGAATTGGTTTGGCTCATGGTTGGGCGGCAGCAGCCGCGGGGCGGGAGCATATCACTGCCCTCACAGCGCAGGCTGTTACAACACTGCGCTATGCGCCAGACGCGACCCACACACAGGCCTCCCGAAGAAGTGCAATTCCCAGCGGGCATGCCGCCGGAAGGCGTGCTGCTGCGCGTGCCGCGCATGCCCGAAGGCCAATGGGTGTACCGCAAGATGCTGCGCACGCCGCGCATCACTGTGCAAAACGGCAGCTACCTGCCGCTGTATGCGAAGGATGGTCAGTTGTTGGCACGCGGGTTTCTGAACCGCCAAAGCGAATTGGCATTCCGCATCCTTGGCGATGCCTCTGCCCCTGCAGAATTCGGCGCAATGCTGGAACAGCGTTTGCGCCCAGCTTGGAACTTGCGCCACCATGTCCTGCGCCTCCACGAACGCACCGACGCGTGGCGTGTGGTGCATGCTGAAGGCGACCACCTGAGCGGACTTGTTGTGGACCGTTACGGGGCCACCTGCGTGGCATCGCTCTACTCCATCGGCTGGGTTGCGCACGCCGAAGCATTAGAGCGCGCGTTGCTCGGGTTGCCCGGTGTGCGCCGCGTTCTCTTCCGCGCCGATGAACGCGCCGCAAAGCTCGAAGGCTTCAGCATGCCCCCGATGCCCGCAGGCGCCACCGAGCAAGTGCTCGAAGACGGTCTGCGCTACGAAGTGGACTTGAGCGAAGGGCACAAGACTGGTTTGTTCTTGGACCAACGCGACCACCGCCGCCGCTGCGCCAGCTTGGCTGCTGGAAAGCGCGTGTTGGATATTTGCACCAATGCCGGCGGTTTCGCATTGTCGGCCGCCAAAGCAGGCGCGAGCAGCGTCACCGCTATTGATCTTGATGAGGTTGCACTGGCACGAGCCACTGCCAATGCGCGGCGCAACAAGCTTCAGGTGGAATGGATCCACAGCGATCTTTTCCCGTGGCTGCGCAGCGCCCGCGAGCGCAAACTCAGTTACGACTTGGTCATTTTGGATCCAGCGAAACTCGCGCGCTCCCGCGAAGAAGTGCCCAAGGCGTTGGATACGTACTGCGACATGAACGCTTTGGCGTTGCGCGTGGTGGCCCCAGGCGGATTGTTCTTGACCTGTTCGTGCAGCGGCTCGGTGCGTGAAGACGAGTTCTTGAACATGCTGCGCCACGCTGCGAATGGCGCGGGCCGCGTGGTGCAAGTCTTGGAGATTGGTGGCGCTGCACCGGACCATCCCATGGCACTCGATGTGCCCGAAACCCGCTACCTCAAGGCGGCCCTGTGCTTGGTGCGCTGACACAGTGCGCCGCCTTAGTGCCCGCTGCTGGCAGCGGGTCGCGTTTGGGCGAACCCAAAGCCACGCTACTCATCGGCGGCATTCCCCTGCTGGAACGCCAAGTGCGTCTGTTACGCGCCGCCGGAGTGCAACCAATCGTGGCTGTGGTAGCGGCTGATCAACCCGCGAGCGTGGCGCTCGCGCAACGCTTGCAGTGCATCACCGTGCTGAATGAGCAGACGCACCTCGGCCAAAGCCATAGCGTGCGTCTCGGCGCGCAAGCGTTGCCCGAAGGACCATTCCTGCTGTTGCCTGTTGATTGCGCGTGGACCCGCTTGCAGGATGTCCAAGCTCTGTTGCTGGCACACGCTGCGGCGCAGCACGAGCCGCACATGATCTTGCGCCCGCACCACGGCACGAACTACGGCCACCCAGTCCTATTCGGTGCGGATTACCGCAGCGCCTTCATTGCTCTGCCTGCTGACCAATCTGCGGCAACGGTCTACCGCACCCACCGCATCCGCGTACAGCTTGTGCCTGTGGACAACACCCACATCCACGAAGATGTGGACACGCCTGAAGATCTGGAGCGCTGCGTCCGAACTCTCGAGGGTTGAATCACACCGACATTGCTGGCGCGCCCAAGGGAGTTTCCGGCATTTGTGCCCGCGGTGGCAAACCGCCCAGCTCGCGCAACGCGCCCTCCACCCACACCGCTGTCATTTGGCGGCGCCAGAGCATGGTGAAGTCTGTGTTGTCTAACGCGTGAGCGACGCCGCGCGCCGCTTCGCCTGCTGCTTTCACAGTGGCTTCGGTGAGTTGCTGTCCCAGCAACGCAGCTTCGGACTCGGGCGCACGCAACGGCGCGGAGGACACCGCACCAAGGAAGATGCGCGCGTGAGTGACCTCGCCGTGCGCGCCCATGCGCAAGGCAGCGCCAACTCCAAGCACCGGAAAGTCGATGCTGCCGCGGCGGCGCAGTTTCCAATAAGTCGCTTTCGTGTTCTCTACCGGCGGCAGCAGCACTTCCGTCAGAACTTCGTCGTCGGATTTTCCCAGCCATACGATGCCGTCATCCACGAAAAGCTGTTCCACCGGAATCACGCGCTCCCCGCGCACTGAAACCAAACGCACCCGCGCGCCGATGGCACACAGGAGCGGAGCCGAATCGCTGGCAGAAATTGCCCAACAACGCGGCGAACTTGGGGCCACCCAGCAGATGTCTCCGGCTTCCTTCATGCAGCCGCCGATGGCCTGACGCCATTCTTCGCTTTGGTTGTAGTAATTGCAGCGCGTATCGAGGCATAAATTGCCGCCGATGGTTCCCGTGGTGCGCAACACGGGGCTGGAGATGGATTGCACCGCGCGCACAAAGCCAGGCCAGTGCCGTTGCAGCTTCGCATCGCGCGTGATGGTGCTGAGCGTGGTCATCGCGCCCACACGCATTTCGCTGTCGCCATGGATGCCGCGCATGTTGGCGACAGCGCGCAGACCAACCAAACGCTGCGCGTGTTGATGGCGCCGCTTCATGTTGGGCAGCAGGTCCGTACCGCCAGCCAACAAGCGCGTGGACTTCGGTGCTTCCGCCAGAAGCGCACAGGCTTCGCCAATATCGCGCGCAGCCACGAAAGAGAATTCTGGCAATCTCAGCATGGCTTCTCCTGTGACTGCCGCTGCGTCTCGCTCATGGTGCCACCGCGCACTCCGATGTCGTCGGCATTGCGTGCTTTGCCATCGCCACCTTCGGCGGGCGTTGGCACATCCAAACTGGCTCCGTAATCCACCGCTGGGAAAGCCTTGGGCCCATACCGCCCCACACCGCCACGGCGCTTCTCTTCCAGCGCTTTGAACACCATCCACGGATGAATGGGCACTTGATCCATGCGCACGCCCAGCGCGTGAAAAATCGCGTTGGACACTGCGGGCATCACCGGCAGCAACGGACCTTGCCCCACTTCCTTGGCGCCGAATGGTCCATTCGCATCAGGCTCTTCGATGATGCTGGTGTGCACTCGCGGCATGTCGAGGAAGGTGGGGCTCTTGTATTCGAGCATGTTGGGAAACTTGTGCACCAACGCGCTCGAGAGTTTTTCGGGCAAACGCCTGAAGGCTGACTCCTCCATCAGCGCTTCGCCGATTCCCATGTAAATGCTGCCTTCGACCTGACCCGCGACGAGGGTGGGGTTCAGCGCGCGGCCCACATCGTGAGCAATCCAGACATCCGGCACGCGCACGATGCCTGTGGCAGGGTCGACGTCCACTTCAACGATGCAGGCGCTGTACGAATACGCTGGCGAGGGGCCAACGCCGGCGCCGCGGTAGCGCCCCGGGGCGCGCGGCGGCGTGTACGAACCCGTCGTGCCGATCGTCCCGTAGCGCGATTCTGCGGCCTGCACCGCAGCAGCAAAGCTCATGCCGCGTGCAGGATCGGCCGCGTCGAACACACGGCCATCAGCAAACACGATGTTCGCCCCAGGCAGTTTCAATTCTTCGGCAGCAGCGCGAGCCAAAATCTCGCGCGCGCGTTCCGCCGCTTGCACCGCAGCGTTGCCCATCATCAGCGTGACGCGCGAGCTGTACGAACCGAGGTCAACCGGAGTCAAGTCAGTATCCGCCACGCACAAGCGGATCTCTTGCAGCGAGATTCCAAGAATCTCCGCCACGCAAGCCGCCAAAATGCTGTCGCTGCCTTGACCGATTTCGGTTTGTCCGCAAAACACGGCCACACCGCCGCTGCGGTCGAGCTTCAGTTGCACGCCCGAATGCGGCATGTGATTCCAATTGATCGGCAACCCGGCGCCCGACAGATACGACGAACAAGCGATGCCAAGACCACGGCCCGGCGGCATCGCGTTGCGGCGCTCAAGCCACTTGCTGCCACGCATCACGGCTTCGATGCACGGGCCGAGACCCATGCTGCCCACCCGCAACCAATTCGCAGTGATGCTGTCTTTCGGCTGCAGTTGCTTCAGGCGCATTGCTGCTGGGTCCAAGCCCAACGCATGGGCGGCCTTATCCAACTGCACTTCCAACGCGAAGCGCGGTTGCGGCGTGCCGTGCCCACGCTTCGGCCCACAGGGCGGCTTGTTGGTCCACACGCGCGCACCATCAAACTGATAGTGCGGCAGGTTGTAGGTGACGGTTTGCAGCGCGCCGGTGTAATAAGTGCTGGCCACGCCGTAGCTGCCGTACGCACCACCATCCAGCAGAGTCTTCAAATGCTGCGCCGTCATGCTGCCGTCTTTGCGGAAGCCCGTGCGGATGCTCATCAGCGTCGGGTGCCGCCCGCGGTGGCACTGGAACACTTCTTCGCGCGTCAATGTGATCTTCACTGGCCGCCCAAGGTTCAGTGCCATCTTCGCGGCAGCGATCTCGTGATTGAACGGATCGCTCTTGCCGCCGAAGCCGCCACCGTTGGTCAGCGCGATGACGCGAATCCATGGCGCAGGCAAACCCAACACTTTGGTCAAGGCCTTGTGCAAATAATGCGGCGTCTGCGTGCTGGACCACACGGCCACGCGCCCGTCGCCTTCTGGCACTGCAATGGTGGCGTGCTGCTCCAGCGGCAAATGCGTGTTGCCGTCGAAAAACATTGTGTCCTCCAGCACCAAGTCGGCTTGCTTGAAGCCAGCCTCTGGGTCTCCAAAGCGCAGCGACACCTTCTTGTGAAAGTTGTGGTCGTCGCCGTAGGTGTGGATCAGATCCTTGCTCGCATCCAGCGCATCGTCGTAATCGGCGATGGTGTCGAGCTGCTTCCATTCCACGCGCACCAGCGCCAGTGCTGCTTGGGCTTGCTCTTCAGTCAGCGCAGCCACTGCGGCCACTGGGTCGCCCACAAAGCGCACTTTGTCGGGGCACAGCGCGTGTTCGTCGTGGGACACCGGCAAGATGCCGAAGGGCACTGGCACGTCGCTGCCTGTGAGTACTCCGACGACACCAGGCGCGCGCTCGGCTGCCGAAGTATCGATGGACACAATCTGGGCGTGTGGCAGCGGCGAACGCAACAGTTTCATGAACACCATGCGTGGAAAGCTGAGGTCGTCGGCGAATTGCGTTCTGCCGCTGACTTTGCCCACCGCGTCCACGCGACGGAATGATGTGCCGATCAGTTTGCGCTTATTGGTATCAGCCATGGGAGCAACCTCCCGCAGCGTTGCGTTCGCGCAGGCACTGAGGCGGCACCATGTCGCCAGTTGACATGCGGCCCGCCCATTGCACGGCCTCGACAATTTTCCAGTAGCCCGTGCAGCGGCATAGATTGCCGGCCAACGCTTCGCGCACTTCCATTTCACTGGCCAACGGATTGGAATCCAGCAGCGCCTTGGCGGTCATCAGCATGCCGGGGGTGCAATAGCCGCACTGCGCTGCGCCCAGATCGGCAAAGGCTTGCTGCAAAGGATGCAAGGCTGCGCCGTTGCTGAGCCCTTCCACGGTCTCAACACGCCGGTCTTCGCACTCGACTGCCAACACAAGGCAGGCCAACACAGGCTCGCCGTCCAGTAACACCGTGCAGGCGCCACATTCGCCCAACTCGCAACCGTGTTTGGTGCCGGTCAACCCGCAACGCTCGCGCAGCACTTCCAGCAAACTGTGGTTTGCGGGTGCCAGCACTTGGCGCACTTCGCCGTTGACATTCAACTTGAGTGCAGTTTCCATCAGTGCGCTCCCTTGCGCCGCGACACGGCCAAACCGTGCAGCATTTGTTCAACAACGCCATCTGCCAGAGCATCCAAACCCATGCGCCCGTCTGGCCGCCACCACTTCACGGTCCAATTCATGGCGCCCAAAAGTGTTCGCGTGGCCAAGGGCAGATCGGCGCAACGCAAACAACCCGCTGCGACCCCGCGTTCCAGCACACCTTGCAAGGCGCGCTCGTAACGGCGACGCAAGCGCATGATCCGCGCGCGGTCCGCTGGAGCGAGGCTCTCAACTTCCAAGTGGGCCAGCGACCCGGGCACTTCGCTGTTCAAACAGCGCACATGCCCGCGCACGATGGCTTGCAACTGCAGCGCAGGTGAAGCACTGGATTGCTCAGCTTGCGCCACCATGTCCAACAAGCGTCGCAAGCAGTCTTCTTGGCAGAAGGCCAACAACGCCTCTTTGCTATCGAAGTAGTAGTAGAGCTTGCCCACGGCCACGCCCATGCGTTGCGCGATCTCGCGCATGCCCGCAGCATGAAAGCCACGCTCGCGAAAAACGGCACTGGCAGCGGCAAGGATTTCCATGCGCCGCGTCTGCACCCGAGCGGGGTCCATCACTTGAACCATGGTTCAGATGATAAACCACCGTGATAGGTGCGCAACCACCGCCGGAAGCGGCACTATCCACAGCCGGAGGCGGCACCTTCAAGCGCAAGCGCGGCTAAAGTCCGCCTGTGGATACCTCCGAAGTGCTGCGCTCCTGCATGCTGCAGGCTGGATTCCATGAAGCTGCCAGCTTGCCGTTGGCGGCGCTGCGTGAGCCCCACCTCCAAGCCTGGCTGGACGCTGGCCATGCCGGCGAAATGGACTGGATGGTGCGCCACGCCAGAGTGCGCCGCGACCCCGAACGCGCCTTCCCACGCACGCGCAGCGTCACCGTTGGCTTGTTCGAATTCGGCGCGGTGGCACCTTCTGCCAGCAACGCACGCCTTGCCCATTACGCCAGCGGCAAGGATTACCATCTCGTCATCAAGGACATGCTGCGTGCAGCGGCAGCCGACTTGATCCAGCGTGCGCCCGGAGTTTGGACGCGCAGCTTCGTGGACGCCGGCCCACTCAATGAAAAGCGTTGCGCTGAATTGGCTGGCCTAGGCTTCATCGGCAAGCACACCAACCTGATTGTGCCGGATCGCGGCTCTTGGTTTTTCCTCGGGCTGCTGCTGACCTCGCTGACGGTTGACGCAGCCACAGCACCGCAAGCGGAGCGCTGCGGCACCTGCACGGCCTGCCTCGATATCTGCCCCACCAAAGCCTTCCCCGCACCGTTTGTCTTAGACGCGCGCCGTTGCATTTCGTACCTCACCATCGAACTTCGCGGCGTCATCCCGCGCGAGTTGCGCGCGCTCATGGGCACCTGGGTTTTCGGATGCGACCTATGCCTCGAAGCCTGCCCATGGAACCGCTTCGCGGTGCGCACGGCTGCAGGCCCCTTTGCTCCGCGCCCAGCAACGCAGCGCGACTTGAATTCATGGCTGCAACTAACTCCCGCAGAATTCGAAGTGCTGTTTCAAGACAGCGCAGTGCAGCGCACGGGTTGGCGCGGTTTCTTGCGCAATGTGTTGGTGGCCTGCGGCAACAACGGCAACTCCGCGCTGTTGGAACTGGTGCACGCGTGGACTCGCGACGCAGACCCGCTCCTTCGGCTACATGCTCATTGGGCGCTCTGGCGCATGGCCCCTGCGGCAACCCATTTTTGGCGGCAGCAGTGCCTCGATAACGAAACCGACCCCCAAGTTCTTGAGGAAATCCAACTCTGCCTGCAAGAATCCAACTGAGCTTTCTATGAACCCGTACTGCCCGCATGTGCGGGTAGGCGCAGGTACCTCGCGGGGCAGAAAGTGGCCGTCGGGCGACAACTCGATGGTCGCGGTGGGCGCCCCGTGAGGACCCTCGCTTCTTATTCGCGCGCGAACGGGGCACACAGTGCAGGCATGTCCAGCATGGTGCGCAACCCGGGCCCTGCTCGACGGATTTTTTCCGCGGCGTTCAGCGCGATGGCACAGGTGGCGATGTCGCCGTGGTATCCGCCTTGCACCTCCACGCGAATGCGCGGCGTGCCTTCAATCTCCACCACATCGGCGGGGTTCAGAGCGCCCACATACATCTTCAAGTCCAGTTGGATGCGGCCACTAGCATCACTGGCCCCTTGGTGGATGCCGGCCACAGAACCAATGGCTACCGTCGCGTGCTCGGTGGCAATCGCGCGCTCAGAAATTACGGGCTCGATGAAAGTGGTCGCTCCGGCGGTGTCCAGCCCAAACGCAGCGCACAACAAGTGCAACGATTCCATGAAGCCGCGGTGCCCAAAGCCACCCTGCGCGACCCGCGCCGCAAACTCTGCAGGCGTCAGCCCTGCGCCAACTTTTTTCTGCAACGGGCCGCGGCGCAAGCCTGCATCCACCACGCGCCATGCACGCAGCGAACGCACTTCCTCCACCGGCGCGCTCAGAATCACCGGCAAGTAATCCAACACGAAGCCCGGATTGATGCCGGTGCCAAGGCACGCCACCCCGCCCATGCGCGCCGCCTCATCCAGAGTGCGGGACTCCGTGGGCAAACTCTTCCACGGGTAAATCAGCTCTTCGCAGGTGCTGACCACGGCAACGCCTCTGCGCAAGAATGGGATGCAAGTGGCCACCACGCGGCCAAGATCGCTCACTGTGGTCACCAAGGCCACGTCTCCTGCAGGGGCTTCTTCCGGGGTGCCCACGACATGCCCCCGTGCGGGACAACCCAAGACTTCAGCCAGCGACTTGCCCAATAGCGCAGGGTTGGTGTCGACACCGCCAACCACGCGATGCCCCCGCGCCACGGCCTTGCGCGCCATAGCCACGCCGATGGGCCCAAGGCCCACCTGAATGATGTCCAAGCTCATGTCATTCCCCTTCGGGCTGCATGCTATGGGCCGAACAGGAAGCGGAAAAGTCGCCCTCCGCAGCACTCTGGCTTAAGCCCTAGGCGGCGCAGGCCGAAAGGGACTGCAATGAGTGCCTTTTTGTCTGCCGAGGCCGGTGCGGGTGATGCCCGCGAAAGGTCCTCTTCGCGAATGCCGACTTCGGCTCCCCGCGCTCAAGCTCGCAGCACGCAAGAATTGCGCCTGCCTCTACGCGCGGTTCAGGAGCAGTGCGCGCTGGTGGCCCAAGGACTGCACCAAGAACAAGTCGCCTTGGAGCAACGTGCTCAAGCGCTGCTTGCTGGCGTGCGGCAGTTGGAACAAGCGCTGCGTGATGACTCTCCCTGCACCAGCGCAGAATTGAATGCCTTCGAGCAGGCTGTTACGGACCTCCAACTCGCAGAGACGCGCACACGGCGCTGGCAACAGCGTGCCCGTTGGAACCTGCCACTGAGCTTGAGCGTGCCGTTGCTGGCTGCCGGTGGCTTGGTCGCGTGGGCTGGCGCTATGGCTGGGCTGGAATCGCTTGGCGACGCCGCTTGGTGCGTCGCGCTGGGCGTCGGGGCGTCGTCCCTGTTCCAAGTGCTTGCGCGTCTGCGTTGCGGCCAATGCACACTCGCAGTGGATTCCCAACGCATCGCGGCGCTGCGCCTGCTGGCGGCCGCGCGTGTCCTGCCAGAAACATCTCAGCCTGACGCCGCCTCGTTACGCCGCAGCGCCGCTCGCTGGCGTGAGAAGCTGCGCCGAGGTGCCGCGAGTGCCACCCTGTCCTCGCTGCGCGCTCACATCACGCGCTTGCCTTCCTTGGACGATCATTTGCTGCCCTTGCGGGCGCTGTGCGCCTTCACCAGCGCCGACGCTTAGAATCTGCGGGCATGCTTCTCCTGCGCGCCGGGGCCCTGCCCTTGGAACTTGGTTACTGCTCGAATGTGCACCCTGCGAGCAGCGTGCAGGACATTCGCGTCGCTCTGCAAGAACATGCGCGGCCTTTACGCATTCAACTCGGCTGCCCCGCGCTAGTCGTCGGCCTGCACTTGGGCGAACAAGCCGTGCGCGAGTTGGCCACAGCGGAAGCCTGCGCAGCATTTGCAAGATTCCTACAGGACGAGCAACTGCGCGTTGTCTCTTTGAACGTGTTCCCGCAGCGGCCGTTCCACGAAGCCGTGGTCAAACACGCGGTCTACGAACCCGATTGGACCAGAGCGGAGCGCCGCGACTACACCCTCGCCGCCGCGCGCTGCTTGTTGGCCATCGCACCGACGAATGCCTCGCCTCTCACTTTGTCCACCCTGCCGTTGGGGCACGCGTCGCTGCGCACTCGCAACGCCGACTGCGAAGAACACGCCGCGCAAAATCTATTGGATGTAGCCATGGACTTCGCTGCGTTGGAGCAAACGCACTGCCGCACACTGCAACTGGCCATCGAGCCAGAGCCAGGCTGCTTGCTTGAAACCGCTGCAGACCTCGCTCGTTTTTTCAGCCAAACATTGTTGCCCCTTGCCCAGCAGCGCGGCCTGAGCCCCGACACGATTCAGCGCCACATCGGTGCGTGCTTCGATTGCTGTCACGGGGCGGTCATGTTCGAACCAGTTGAAACCGCGCTGCAAGCCCTGGCCAGCGCCGGCTGCAAGGTCTTCAAAGTTCAGATATCTGCAGCCATTGAAGCCGACTTGCCCGCAGCAGCCGCTGCGCTTCAAGCCTGCGCAGAACCGCGCTATCTCCATCAGACCAGCGTGCTTCGCGACCGCGCGTTTGGGGTGCCCACAGAGTGGCGGCCCGGCCAACAGACAGCGGGGCCACGGCCTGATGTCGTGGACGACCTGCCCCTATTGCCCGCTCATGCCTGCGGCACCGCGCGCACGCATTTCCACATCCCCATTCATGCCCAACCAACCGCCCCATTGCGGAGCACAGCGGCAACATTGCCTGCAGCCCTGCAGCTCTTAGCCGCCACAGGCTGCACCCATTACGAAGTCGAAACCTACACTTTTCACGTGCTGCCAGGTGCGCTGCGCAACACAGACGACCTAGTGGCCAACCTTGCCAGCGAATTGACCACCGCTGCAAAGTGGCTCCGAAAGTGCCATTCAGCCCCTTGACGAGCGCCCCGGCGCCGCTCCACAATCGCTGCTGAGGTGATGCCCATGGAGTCAGCGACAGAGCTGGCAGCGCGATTCGATCGCTTGGGGGAAATGCTGGATCAACATCCCGTATTGCCTTGGATCGAGACGCGCGACGCATCTGGGTTTGCTGCGCAACTGTTGCAAACACTCGCGAGGATGGACGCACCCTCGTTCCGCAACACCTTGGGTCTGCTGCTTTCGCAACGTAGCCACACACTCCGGGCCCTAGGCTTGGAAGCCCTGCGCGCGCGGCCCACCCCAGAACTCGTCGACGGTGCACGGCGCGGGCTACAAGATCCTCACCCGATTGTGCGCGCCACCGCCGCTTGGGCTCTGGAGCATTTCGCTGACGAAAGCAGCTACAGCGCGCTCTTGGAAGTGCGCGACGCCGACGAAGAAATAGTGAAGCAGCGTGCGGTCGCCACGCTGACGCAGTGTCGCGACCCGCGTTCGATTCCGCTGCTAGTTCGCTGGATGGGCTGCGCTGAAGCCAGCCCCGATTTGCGCATCAGCATCGCGCAATCATTGGGCACCCTTGCGGATGACGCAGCGGTGCCGACACTGTTGCGCATGTTGCAAGACGAAACCAACATCAGCGAAGTGCGTGCCGCGATGGCCCTCGCCCTTGGGCGCATTTCTTGCAAAGACAGTTTGCGCCAGCTCACCCGCGCGACCGCAGACTCGTGCGCCGCGGTGCGCGCCGCTGCAATCCTCGGGCTGGCGCTGGCCCGTGCTAGCGCCGCGCCTGGCTTGGCCATGCAAATGTTCGATCATGACAGCACACCTCGTGTGCGTGCAGCAGCGCTGGAAGCACTGTGCATGTGCGACCGCCAAGGGCTGCGCCACGCATGTAAGGCGCTGAGCGATCAGCACCCCGAAGTACGCGCTCGCGCGGTACACCTCGTCGCGGCTTACGCACCGCCCAATGCTGCGCAGTTTCTAACGCTCAGTTGCAACGACACTGATGCGGCCGTGGCTTCACTCGCAAGTGAATGCCTCGCGCGCTTTCAGGTCCGATCGTTAAAGGTGCCCGCTGCGGCGGAGCAGAATGTGCCCGCTGCGGCGGAGCAGAATGTGCCCGCTGTGGCGGAGCAACTCGGCTAATCAGCTCACCAACAACAAGCGATTGCGTAAGCGCGCGCCTTCGACCATGCGGATGGCGATCATGCCCGCAAGCTGCTTCTGCAACACCCGCTTCACCGTGCCACGCAGGACCAAAGTGCGTGGCGCTGCTCCCACTTGCAGGCACGCCACTTGAATGTCGGCCCCTTCCAATTCGGACACACCTTCCAACGCCAGTTGCACGCTGCGCGCCGTGTCGCGCTCTTCTTCGCGTTGTGTCGGCGCAATGCGCAAAGTGACTTCGAGGTCGGTAATCCCGCCTTCTTCCATGATCGAATCGCGCACTGCTTCCAACTCTTCTTGATCGGTCACCAGCCCACGCACGCTGCCGCGCCCGCCGCGCAGGACTAAGTCCAGCGTCGTGGTGTCAACGCCGTGGCGGTACTCGAGGTCGCCGATGAGTTTGCAAGCCACCTGCTCGTCACGGTTGCCTTCCGACGCCTTCGAATCATCGCCGCGGTCCGCGGCAGCTTTCGAGCGAGAAGTCTTTGCCGCAACACGACGCTGCGGGGTGCCGACGGGGTTGATTTGCTGTGATTGGCGCTTTTTCATGAAAAACCAGTGAGGGCGCACTCTACGCATGCATCGCGGGCAGCGTCAATAGCGGCGCGTGTTCGCAGCGGCCGCGTCAGATAGCATCCGCGGCACCGTGCAAGGGAGCAAAGTCCCAGCACTGCCCTTGGAGCTCGCAGCGCATGCCCTACCAACCCGACAAGATCGAGCCCCGCTGGCAACAATTCTGGGCGCAGCACAGCACTTTCCGCACCGTCGAAGACGCGCGCCGTCCCAAGTACTACATCCTCGACATGTTCCCGTACCCGTCGGGTTCCGGTTTGCATGTGGGACACCCCGAGGGCTACACGGCCACTGACATCTTGGCTCGCTACAAGCGCATGCGTGGCTTCAATGTGTTGCACCCGATGGGCTGGGATGCGTTTGGGCTACCAGCAGAACGCGCTGCTGAGCGAGAAGGCCGCCACCCAGCAGACATCACCCGCGAGAACACTGACAACTTTCGTCGCCAGATTCAGAGGCTCGGGTTTTCCTACGACTGGGACCGCGAGATCAATACCAGCACTCCGGATTACTACCGCTGGACGCAGTGGCTTTTCCTGCGCCTGCACGAACGCGGTTTGGCGTATCGCGCCGAGATCCCTGTGAATTGGTGCCCTGCACTCGGCACCGTGCTGGCCAACGAAGAAGTATCGCCCGAGGGCACCTACAAAGAGACCGGCGACCCAGTGGAAAAACGCATGATGACGCAGTGGATGCTGCGCATCACCGCCTATGCGGAACGGCTGCTTGCAGACCTCGATCTGCTGGACTGGCCCGAAGCAGTGAAGAAAATGCAGCGCGATTGGATCGGGCAATCCAGCGGCGCCGAAATCGATTTTCAGATCGCCGGCAGCAGCAGCAAATTCACCGTTTACACCACACGCCCCGACACCCTCTTTGGTGTGTGCTGGTGTGTGTTGGCGCCTGAACATCCGTTAGTCAAGACCATCACGACCCCCGCCTGCCGCGCCGCTGTCGACGCGTATGTACTGAAAAGCAGCCGCCGCAGTGACCGCGACCGCAAAGCTGACCAATTGGAAAAAACTGGTGTCGACACCGGCGCGCGTGCTGTGCATCCCCTCACCGGGGAAATGCTGCCGATTTGGATCGCTGACTATGTGGTGGGCGGCTACGGCACCGGTGCAGTGATGGCCGTTCCAGCCCACGACAGCCGCGACTACGCCTTTGCCAAGACTCATTCGCTGGCGAGCAAAGTTGTGGTGGTGCCGAGCACGGGCACCGCACCTGATGACGCGGCCTTCACCGAAGACGGCATCAGCACCAATTCCGGCGTTTACACCGGAATGGATAGCGCCGCAATGCGCGCGCGCCTCGTTTCAGATCTCGAAGCCGCTGGGCATGGGCGCAGCAAAGTGCAGTACGCGTTGCGCGACTGGTTGTTCTCGCGCCAACGCTATTGGGGCGAACCCTTCCCCATGGTCATCGGTGCAGACGGCGTGGCGGTGCCGCTGCCGGACGATGCGCTGCCAGTGGAATTGCCGCACCTCGCAGACTTCAAACCCACCAATGATGGCCGCCCGCCTTTGGCCCGCGCCGAAGACTGGTTGCAAG
>CAMDTN010000025.1 GCA_945907755.1 Singulisphaera sp. GP187
CGACCGCCCTTCGACGGCGCTCGCGCCACTCTTATTTCGGCTGCGTCAGCTTCTGCGGACCAGTGAGCCCATCTGCATCAGCGGCATGATGATGGCTGCCACCACAAACAGCACAACGAGCGCAAGTGCAATAATAATAACCGGTTCCAGAACCGAAGTGAGCCGCTGTGTGGCGATATCGATCTCTTCGTCGTATGCCTCGGAGATATTGCCGAGAAGCTCTTCCAGTTGCCCGGATTGCTCGCCGGTGGCGATCATGTAGCCCACCATGGGAGGGAAGACCCCGCTGGCCTGCAGCGGAGTGGCGATGTCCGAGCCTTCCAAGATGGATTTATGCACATCGTCCACAGTCTTGGCCAAGACCGCGTTTTGCACCACGGCTTGTACGATTTTGAGTGCATCCAGTACTGGAATGCCGGATTTCAGCAGAATGGCCATGGTGGTGGCGAAGCGGCTGATGGCACTCTTGCGCACGAGGTCGCCTAGCACAGGAATCTTCATCAGCGCGCGATCAAAGCGGATGCGCCCTTCCGGCGTGCGCCGCATGTTCTTCAGCATCAGCCAAGTAAGGAATGCCGCCAGCGGAATGGTCCACCAGTAGAACTGGAAGAATTTCGAAATGGCGATGAGCGCTTGCGTGATGGCCGGCAAGGCCTTGCCCACTTTGGTGAACAAGCTGGTGAGGTTGGGCACTACAAAAGTCATCAAGACCACCACCACCAGCACACCCACGATGACCATCACCATGGGGTAGGTGAGGGCCGAAGTCAGCTTCGAGCGCAGGCGGTTCTGCCGCGTGATGTACACGGACAAGCGCGCGAGGATGGCGTCCAGTTGGCCTGCGGCTTCGCCGGCACGCACCATGTTCACAAACAAGTCGTTGAACCACTGCGGATGGTTCGCCATTGCGTCGGCCAACATGTCGCCTTGGGTGACGCGCTCGCGCACATCGCGCAGCACGCGTTCAAAATCTCGCGATTCCACTTGGCCGATCAGTGCCTTCAGCGCGTCGACCACCGAGATCCCTGCGCCCAGCAAAGTGGCCAACTGGCGCGTGACCACGGCTAACTGGCGCTGGTCGCCCCGGGGAGCGAACAGCGAGCGCCGCGTGATGCTGGCTTTCTTGCGCTCTTCCAGCGTGGCGATGTCGATGACATGGATGCCGTCGGCTCGCAGCTTCGAGCGCGCGTCGCGCGGCGAATCTGCGTCCACGATGCCGCGGCGCGGTTTGCCTGCGGTGTCGATGGCTTTGTAATCAAAAATCGGCATCGGCTATTCGAAATCCATCTGCGTGACGCGCAGCACTTCTTGCAGCGTGCTCTGCCCCTGACGCACCTTGCGCAAGCCGTCGGCGCGCAGCGTGATCAAACCCTGCTCCAAGGCCGCGCGCTTGATGACCGAAGCGCTCGAGCGCGCCACGATCTCTTCGCGCACTTTCTCGCCAACGGGCATCACTTCGTAGATGGCCGTGCGGCCCACATAGCCCGTGTTGAAGCAGTTTTCGCAGCCGCGGCCTTTGTGCAGCAGGCCGCCGGGAAGTTCGCTCACATCCATGCGCACATCAGCAAGGATGGCGATGTCTTCTGGGCCGGGGGCGTAGGAAATCTTGCATTCTTTGCAGATCACACGCACCAGGCGCTGCGCCACCACAGCGATCAGCGACGACGCCACGAGGTACGGCTCGACACCGATGTCCAACATGCGCGAGATCGCGCCGGCGGAATCGTTGGTGTGCAAGGTGGAAAACACCAAGTGGCCGGTGAGGGCGGCTTGAATAGAGATGCGCGCTGTTTCTTCATCGCGCACTTCGCCGACCATCATCACGTCGGGGTCTTGGCGCAACAGCGAACGCAGGCCCGCAGCAAAGGTCAGCCCCTTCTTGTTGGACACCTGAATCTGGCTGATGCCTGGTAGGTGGTACTCAATCGGGTCTTCAATGGTGATGACATTCTTCTCGGCGGAGTTCACCTCGGTGAGGATGGCGTAAAGCGTGGTGGTCTTGCCGGAGCCTGTAGGGCCAGTGATGAAGATGATGCCGTGGGAGAGGTGGATCACCTTGCGCATGGCCGCGAGGTGCTCTGGCGACATGCCGATTTCATCGAGCTTGTAGACATTGGTGGTCTTGTCCAACAAGCGCATCACGATGCGTTCGCCGTGATTGGTGGGCACCGACGAGATACGCACGTCAACTTCCGAATCTCCGATCTTGATGGTGGCACGGCCGTCTTGTGGCACGCGGCGTTCGGCGATGTCCATCTTGCCCATCACCTTCACGCGCGAAACCACCGCGTCTTGCACCTTCTTGGGCACGGTCTCCATGTCATAGAGCACTCCGTCGATGCGGTAGCGGATTTGCAAGCGGTCTTCGAAAGGCTGCAAGTGCACGTCCGACGCGCGCATCTTCAGCGCTTGAAAAAGCACCATATTGACCAGCTTGATGATGGGGGCCTTGTTGGCCACATCCAGCAGGTCTTCTGAATCTGAGACGAATGCCGAAAGATCTTCGATGTTGTCGCCTTCGATGGTCTCGATGGCTTCGTCCACTAGGTCCGCTTTGTGGCGGTAGGCTTTGTTCACCAGAAGCGTGATGGGTGCGCGTGGCACCAGCACTGGACGCACCTCCATACGCACCATGGCGGCGAGGTCGTCCAGTGGATACACCTCGAAGGGCGCACACGTGGCCACCTCCATCACGCCGTCTTGAACGCTGATGGCAACGAGGCTGTAGTTGCGTGCAAACTCGATGGGCACGCGCTCGCTGAACTCTTGTGGCACCTTGATGCCCTCAAGATCTGCGCGGTAGCCGCAGCCCAACTCTTCCGCGTACAGCTTGAGGATCTCTGTTTCTTCGAGACATCCCTTGCGTAGCAAAATGCGATCGAGAGTTTGCCCCGACTCACCTTCCAGACGCAGGCAATCCTCCAACTTGTCCTTGGGGATGCGCTCGCCCAGCCGTTCCAGCAACCGGTCCTTCACGCCAACCCCTTTCAGACGCCGCCCGTAGGCAGCGTGGCACCATTGCTCTTGACCGGCTGCGCCGCTGGCGCAGCGCCCTTGGTAGGGACCGCCTCATTCACCGGCGCCGTAGGCACGTAGTGCGGCATGTCCAAGTCGCCCGATTCCTCGATCTGTTCGAGGGTTAGGCCTGGCGCATCCAGCCCTACTTCGCGGAAGCCTGGATCGACGAGCTTCAAGTTGCCGTGGAGCCGCAAGACTTCCAACTTGGTTTCGTAGGACATGTCTTCGAGAGTCTTGAACTCGGCAATGATGGTGGGAGTGACGAACAAGTACAGCGTGGAACGCTGGTGGTCTTTGGTCTGGCGTTTGAAGAGCTCGCCCAAGATCGGGATTTCGCTGAGCAGCGGAATCGAACTTTCGCCTTCCGACAGGTTGTCCTGCACCAAGCCGCCGATGACCACTGTTTTCCCGCTGGGCACGGTGACATTGCCGCTGAATTCGCGGGTCGTCTTGTCGGGCGGCAATCCTGCACCGGAGTTCGTGTTGACGAACGCTTCGACAACAAGCAGCAATTCGAGACGCAGGTAATTGTCTGTGGAGATATGAGGCGAGATTTCCAATTTGATCTCGGCCTTTTGGTAGTCCTGGAACCCCGTGCGGCTTTGGCCCGAGGGGTCGAAGGAGTTCTGCGAAGTCGCAACTTCCTTGCCTACGGAAATGCGCGACATCTCGTTGTCGTTGGTGAGCACACTCGCATTCGACAGCAGGTTCACTTTTTGTTTGGATTGCCCCATGGCCAAGAGCATGGGAATGGTGCCATCGCTGTTGATGATGCCGCCGAGCAGGCCAGTGAAGCCGGTGTTGGGCAAGCGCGAGATGTCGTTGAAGGAGAAACCGTTAGAAGTGGGAGTGGTGGGCGTCGTCCCGCCACCTCCGCCGGTGCCAGTGCCACCAGTACCGGTCCCCGTTCCGGAGGAGGTTCCGATTTCACTCAGCCCGAAACCACTCAGGGCGCCGAAGCGGTAGCGGTCGTTACCACCTTGGATAGCGGTGAATTCCACGCCCAAGTCGCGCAGTGCGCCGTCGCTCAATTCAGCGATGGCGGCATGCACCATCACTTGCGGGCGCCGTTTGTCCAGCATCTCGATGATGGGCTCAATTTCATCGTAGCGCGTGCGCGTGCACGTGATTAACAGCGAGTTGGTGTTCACATCGCCAACGATGGTCACTTCTTGGCCCATTTCTGAAGCCGAACTGGGTTGCCCTCCAGTGTTAGATCGCGTGCCAGAAGCGCGGCCGGTGCGTGAGCCCTGCTGCGAGAGCAGATCGCGCAGGGTGTCTTCCATGTCGTCGGCGTTGGTGTTCTTCAGGAAGAACACGCGAATATTGCTGTCGAGGGAAGTGACTTCGGTGTCCAGCGCGGCGATGAGGCGTTTGATTTCGGCCATGTCAGCATCCACCGCGTACACCACGATGGCGTTGGTGCGCGGGTCTGCAATGATCTTTGGTTCTGGGATTTCCGTACCGGCGGTGATGCCCTCTGCACCTGCTACGCGGGGCGCGCGCGGTTGGCCTGGCGCAGCTGTGCCGCCGCTGGGGGCGATGAGTTCAGAGAGCAGCCCCACCAACTCTTCGGCCACAGCATTCTTCAGACCCACGATGTCGAACTTCAGCGCAGCTGAAGATGACGGCACATCCATGGCCTGCATGATTTGGTAAACGGCGTACACCGTGGGAGCGAAGCCCACGATGATCATGGCGTTGGCCGAAGGCACTTCCATGGAGAACTCGCTCTGGCGGTTCACCATCAACTGCGCCACTGCGTTTCTGACCGAATCCACCTTCACATGCTTCAGCGGGATGGTGGTCATAATCACCTCGCCCGCCTTCGTTTGGTATTTCTTCAGATCCTCCACCGGGACATAGCTCGCGCGCTGCTTGATTAACTGTGAGGTCTGCACCAGCTCAACTTGGATGAAGTCGCCGTCGCCAGGGCCCATGGGCACCATGGCGAAACCCTGAGTCACAAAGATGGCTTGCCAGAATTCGTAGATGCGCGTGCGTGGCACCACGATGCGGCCTGTGACCATAATCTTGGGCTTGTTTTTGAAATCCTGGTCGTTGAACTTGAAGGGGCGGCCGGTGCTGGTGCCAGCAATCTGAATGGCCTCTTCAAGGGTTAGGCCTTCAGGAGGGAAGGTGTAGACCACATTCTCCTTGTCCTCAGTGCCGACCTGCCCCCAAACCGGGGCTGCGGACCAAGCGCAAAGCAGAAAGAGTGTAAGAAGGGCGGGGAATGCAAATCCTAGTGCCCGAGCCAGATGTCGCGCCATTTTCGACCTTTCAGGAGCTGAAGCGTGGATGGAGGCCCACCTATCGACAGAGCACCGCCGAAGAAGGAACCGCCTTCGCCAGGCCCAAGAGGGGCTTGGCGTCGCTATTCTCCCTTGTCTGCACAGACTGTCCACAGGGAGGCCTCTTCGGACGACCAAGAAACGAGTTTTCTTCCATACGGAGCGAACTCCGTTTGCGCATTCAAGGTGGTCGACTAAGCTACTTTCCGCCTCAAGGTCGCAAGGTGCTTTGCGCACCACGCCTTGACTACTTTCCGGTCACGGGAGCTGCGCATGTCGCAAACGGTCACAAAGAAGGAACTTGCCTACCGCATCGCTGGGCTCACCGGTCATAAGAAGATCATCGTCCGCAAGATTATTCAGCAGTTCATCGAGGACATCATCGGCGAGTTGGCAGGCGGCAATCGGCTCGAGTTCCGGGAATTCGGTGTGTTTGAGCTAAAGCGCCGGGCCCCGCGGCGGGCCAGAAACCCACGCACGGGCGACCGCGTTGACGTGCCCTCTAAGACGGTGGTGTACTTCAAGCCCGGGCGGGCCATGCGCGAGATGCTGACACGCTTCAACGCGACGGATTCCAATGCCCCTGCCGCCGCCAGACCCCGGCGCAAGCCCGCAGCCACTCCCCAATCCGGGCAGGCAGAACTATCCACCGAAGCCTGACTTCAGCCTTGGGCACAGCAGGGCGAAGCGCTAAACCTGTCGTCCCGGGAGCGCCTGATGGCCATCCCAGAGTGAGGAGAGCAAGTGGGAATTCGCGTGCAAGTTCGAGACAACGAGCCCATCGACAAGGCGCTACGCCGCCTGAAGCGCCTCTGCAACGCAGAAGGCATGGACCGTGCCGTGAAGGCGAAGGTCTTCTACGAGAAGCCCAGCGAGCGCCGCCGCCGCAAGGCCAAAGAGCGCATGAAGACCATCCGTATCGCGCGCCGCATGCGCGCGGATGCTTAAGATCTCCGCCGAAGGCACCCGTGCTCGGGTGTTTGCGCTGCTAGGCGCACAGCACCTCAGCGACCGCTGAGGTGCTGAATCACATCGAAGCGAGTGATGATGCCGTCGATGTGTCCTGCGCGTCGCACCAGTACCGCTTCGTTTTCTCGGGTGAAAAGCCTAGCCACATGGGCCATCGGCTCGGTCTCGAAGACAACCGGGTAGGGCACATCCATCACTGCAAGGATTGCCTTGTCCAGCACTGTGCGGTCTTCGATGGCCCTCGCCATCAGCGCAGATTCGCGCACCGAACCCACGCATTCATTCTCAACGATCACTGGCATCTGCGTAATGCCGTGCTCGTTCATGGTGGCTAATACCTGCTTGACGCTGCGGTCTGGCGTGGTGGCCAGCAAACCAGCACCAACGCGCTTGCGCGCGAGGACATCCCGTGCGCGGGTGGTGTCGGGGTCGAGGAAACGATTCTCGGTCATCCATTCGTCGCTGTGCAGTTTCGAGAGGTAGCGCTCGCCCGTGTCAGTGAGGATCACCACCACCGTCGCGTCGGGGTCGTCCAATTCGCGCGCCAATTCCAGCGCGGTGACGGTGGCGAGGCCCGATGACCCGCCGACGAACAGGCCTTCTTCGCGCGCAAGCCGGCGCGCCATCAGGAACGATTCCTTATCGCCGACCATGCGAATCTCGTCGATGAGATTGAGGTCCAGCACTCCGGGGACTTTGTCGCCGCCGATGCCTTCAACCTTGTAGGGCTGACCTTCGGGGATGACGCCAGTTTGTTTGGCAGCTTGCAGCACACTGCCTATGGGATCTGCACCCACGATGCGCACCGCAGGATTCTGCTCCTTCAAGAAACGTGCACAGCCGGTCATGGTTCCGCCGGTGCCCATGCCGCCAACCAACGCGGTGATCTGGCCTTTGGTTTGTTGCCAGATCTCAGGCCCCGTAGTGCGGTAGTGCGCCAACGGATTGGCCGCGTTGTAAAACTGATTGGCGAGGATGGCCGTCTCGTTCTTCTCGACGATGCGTTTGGCCACGGTGACATAGTATTCGGGGTGGTGTACGCCTACGGTCGGAGTGACGATCACTTCAGCGCCGAACGCTTTCAGGAGCTTCACTTTCTCCGTCGACATCTTGTCCGGGATGGTGAAGATGCAGCGATAGCCGCGGATGGATGCGGCGATGGCGAGGCCCACGCCTGTGTTGCCGCTGGTGCCTTCGACGATGATGCCGCCGGGCTTCAGCTTCCCGCTGCGCTCGGCCTCTTCAATGATGGCAAGACCGATGCGGTCTTTGACGCTGGCGCCTGGGTTCATGAATTCGCACTTGGCCAGTACTTTCGTGCGGATGCCGTCGCAAACTCTGCGCAGCCGCACCATGGGGGTGTTGCCAACGCATTCCAGAATTGAGTCGCACGGATCAGGAAGTGCGCGGTTCATCGCAGGAGGCTCCACTGTTCGAGTAAGTGCCGGATGCTAACAGGGGCTGCCCGCGGAACCGCGCGGCCCATGAGGAGAGTTGCGTGGACTACGCTCAAGCGTTGGCTTTGGGAACTTTGCAGGGTCTGGCAGAGTTTCTGCCCATCTCGTCATCGGGGCATCTTGCCATCCTCTCAGCATTGTTCGGGCTCAAGGGCGCGGGCGACGGCGCCTTGTTCGAAGTGCTGCTGCACATTGGTTCTGCGGCCGCCATCATGATCGTCTACTGGCCTCGCATTTCGGGCATCTTGCGTGTGATGCATTGCTTCTTAATGCCATGGACGTGGCGCGGTCGCAGCGCCGATCCTTCCTTCCGCATGGCCACTCTGGTTCTGCTTGGCAGCGTTCCCGCTGGCGTCGTGGGCCTCACGTGGGGCAGCGAAATCGAAGCGCTGTTCGGTGCCACCAAATTCATCGGTTGGATGCTGCTGGTTACGGGTGGGTTTTTGCTGGCCACGCGCGCGCTGCGGCCCAAAGAAGGCGCGCTCACGGCAGGGCGCGCGTTCTTCGTGGGCTGTGTGCAAGCGGTGGCCGTGGTCCCTGGCATTTCGCGCAGTGGTTCCACCATCTGCAGCGGGTTGGCCAGCGGCTTGCGCCGCGAAACTGCCGGAGAATTCTCTTTCCTGCTGGGCCTCGTGGCCATCGTGGGCGCAAACCTGTTGGAAATCCCTAAGCTGA
The DNA here is from genome assembly GCA_945907755.1 of Singulisphaera sp. GP187. Lineage (GTDB taxonomy): Bacteria > Planctomycetota > SXUL01. The sequence goes on from CAMDTN010000025.1 coordinate 8,414, forward strand.
GTGCAGCGTTCGCTGAAGGCGGTTCGCTGCAACTGGGGCCAGTGCTGCTCGGATGCGGCGCAGCTTTTGTGGTCAGTTGGATCAGTCTGCGCTGGTTGCTGCGATTCGTAGCCAAGGGGCAACTATGGGTGTTCGGCCCTTACTGCCTGCTCGCCGGAGCAGCAACGGTCTTATGGATGTGAACTTGCGCCTTCGTATGCCTGCGGCGAGAGTTCATGCATGAATCGTGCGCGCGAGCAATTCTTCATGCGCATCGAAGCAGAGTTGGCGCTCTCGGATCAGAACGGGCCAGCCTTTGTGTTTGGAGTGCCCGAGCGCGCAGTGCTTCACGGCCTAGCGGGTAGCGCGGCAGAGATTGTCTTGCACTGCGGCCAAGGGCGCTTGCGCGAGTTGCGCAAGTCGCTGCGCGAATCCTTTGCTGTGCCGTTGCACGGCTGTCCGCAAGACGGAGAAGGATTGCCGGTCTACGACCAGCCGTGTGCCACTTGCGTGGTTGCGGACTTGCCGATGCAAGGCGCGGAAGATGCTTTGGAACGCGCACTTTCCATGGTGGCTGATGGTGGCGCCGTCTGGTTGTTGTTGCCGCGGCGCAGCGCTGGTGCAGAAGCGCGCTTGCGGCGGCTGTTGGAGGCTGCGTGTCACGGCACTGTGGAATCCGTGGCTGATGCACCAGCGGAAATGTTTGCGCTGCGTGCACGGCGCTGCTGTACGGTCACCTTGGAGTGCGTTGACGAGCAACCCGCAGCATTGCCGGTCTCGTGCATCGTCGTGACGCGCGGTGCAGAGCTTGGGTTGGAAGAAACGCTGGTGGACTTGGTGTTGCGCCAGCATTACCGTCCCATGGAAGTGTTCGTGCTGGACTTGGGCGGAGCGAGCGAATTGGATGCGGCGTTGTTCGGCCTCGCGGAACGCAGCACGGTGCCGGTGGCGCTTTTCCTGAAGCACGGCGCGGCCGAAGCCACTGCGTTGCAGGATGCCATTGGTGGTGTGCAAGGGCGCTTTGTGCATTGGTGCCACGCGGGTGCACGATTGGCGCCACACTTGCTGACCACGCTCGGCATGGCGCTGGAGCGTGAAGACGGTTGCGCTCTCGCAATGGCCGAGAGCGCCCGTGAACAGAATGGAAGCTGGAGCGCTCATCGCGCCATTGCGCCGAGTGCGCTTGCGCGGGTTTCGAGCAGTGAGCGCTTTGCGCCAGAAGCAGTGCTGTGGTCAAGCGCTGCAGTGCGCGCCGCCGCTGGGCCGAATGCTGCGTTCGGAGCCTTTGCCAGCCGCGAATTAGCGTGGCGCCTGTTGCAACAACAGCGCGGTGTGTGTTTGCCCGCGGTGGTGGCAGGGCACAGTGCGGCGGCGCCGGCAGCAGACGCAAGCTCGTGGCAGAAAGTGCAGCAGGCACTGCGGCCAGACCCGAAGGGCCTTGCAATTCCGCTGGAATTGCAAGCGTTGATTCACTTGCGCTGCGGCGACGCCGCTTGGGTGACCGAGCATATTCAGGGCGACGCGGTGCCGCACTTGTTGCTGCGTAGCCAAGCACTGTTGCACCTAGGGCGTGGGCCAGAGGCCGAAGCAATCCTGCGCCATCCGTTGCTCTGCGAGCATGCAGCGGCGGCCACACTGCTGTTGGCGCAACGCTGCGCCGCTGATGGTGCCGCCGCGTATTCCGCATTGGTGCTGGCACTGCAGGCTGCCGGCGTCGACGACGCATGCTGGCTGCTGGAAATGGCCTCAGCGCCAACGTCCTGAACAGCTTCCACCTGCGCGTGCTTCTTGGCACACTGTGCACGCGGAGCCGCCCCTTGCCTCAAGACCCCAAAGCCCTCTTGTGCCATTGCCATGGGGTGAACTACGCCACGGTGCAGCGTGTCATCGATGAAAATTCGTGCGTGGCCATCGACCAAGTGACGCGCATCTGCCGCGCGGGTGGTGGTTGCCGCAGTTGTCATGTAGAGATTTACGAGCTGATCCAAGCGTCGGTGGCGCGGCGCAACGGGTTCTGGAAACGCCTGTGGCACCGCATCCGGAACTGACGCACACCATGAACAGCATCTACTTAGATAACAATGCCACCACGCCGCTGCTCGCGGAAGTTCTGGAAGTTGTTTGCACGGCATTGGCGAGGGATTTCGGGAACCCCTCTTCCATTCACGCGCCGGGCCAAGCTGCACGCGCAGTGGTGGACCTCGCACGCCAGCAAGTAGCAGGACTGCTGCAGGCGCGGCCCACTGAAGTGGTGTTCACGTCCGGTGGTACTGAGGCGATCAATACAGCCATCCATGCGTGCGCCGTTGCGGTGCCTGCCGCGCAACGGCGCATGATTCGCAGCGCAGTAGAACACGAAGCGGTGATCGAAGCGGTGCGCCACTTCGGCAGCAGCGTCAGCGTGATTGCGGTGGATTCTGAAGGGCGCCTAGATCTTGAGCAACTCGAACGCGAACTGCGGCAGCCCGCGTGTTGTTTGAGCCTGATGCTGTCGAACAATGAGACCGGGGTGTTGTTACCTGTAGCTGAAGCGGCGCTGTTGGCGCAAGCCCGCGGCGTGCCGGTGCACATCGACGCAGTGCAAGCGGTAGGCAAGGCGGAGCTGAATGTCGAAGCGCTGGGTTGCGATTTCTTGTCGGTAGCAGGGCACAAATTCCACGCGCCCAAAGGCACCGGCGCGCTGTATGTGCGGCGCACGGCCAAATTCCAGCCGCTCATGGTGGGGGCTTCGCAGGAACATTCGCGGCGCCCTGGCACGGAGAATGTGGCGGGGATTGCCGCCTTAGGTGCTGCAGCAAATATCATGGGACGCGGCATCGAAGCGCGCCGCGCGCAGTTGTTAGGGCTGTCGAACGAGGTGGAGCGGCGCTTGCTGGCCTTGCCTGGAGCACGCTTGCAAGGCGCTGCAGCGGCGCGCATGCCAGGGACTTCCAATGTCGCCTTCGAAGGATTGGAAGGCGCTGGCATCGTGTTGCGGGTCGCGCGCGAAGGGGTCGCCATCAGTTCTGGCTCGGCCTGTTCCGCTTCCACTGGCGGAGGCAGCCATGTGCTGGAAGCTATGAAAGTTCCCTACGGGCACCTGTTTGGGGCCATTCGCGTCTCGTGCGCCGAGCGCAACACGCTCGACGAAATTGCGGTGGCCTGTAGCGCCATCGAACGCGCCGTGCTGCATCTGCGCTGCCTGTTGCCGTAGAAGCTGCGCGGCGGCGCGTTTGAGTAGTGCAGCGCAACAGGCGCGTGCCACCTTGAATGATGCTTGATCTCAAGCCGCAAGATTCCGAAAAGTGTGTTGGTCTTTCGCCATCTGCATGTTTGCCCTCATAAAAAGCCTGTTGTTCCGCGGCACCATTACAGCGGTGGTGTTGGGGATTCTCTTCACTGTATTTTTCTTAGAGGAGTGGCCGCAGAAAGACCTGCGCAGCGAACTTGGGACGCTGAAAAGCGCAAACCCAGCAGAAGAGCTGTGGGTGGAAGTGTCGCTGCAGCGCATGGTGCTGGAAGTGAAGAACGGCGAGGAGACGCTGTGGCGTTTCGATATTGGATTTGGACGCGGGGCCATCGGGCGTGCCAGTGCTGAAGTAGAGGGCACGCCGCTGGGCGAATATCGCATCATCAAGAAGGAGAGCCGCACGGACCTGTTCGGGCGTGGCGCTCGCTTCCTGCAATTCGACTATCCCAACGAAGATGACGCAGACCGCGCGGTGGCTTCGGGGCTGATCACGCCGGATGATTGCCGCCGCATCTTTCGTGCCCATGCCGTGAACGAAGCGCCGCCAACGGACACACCACTCGGCGGACCGCTGGGGTTGCAGGGCAATCTGTTTGCCTTTGTCGGCCGTCGCTTCACTGATGGCAGTGTGGCTGTAAACAACGGCGACTTGATCGCACTGTACGAAGTGCTGCCTGTTGGAACCCGCGTGGTGATTACCGACCGCTGATCTGTAAGATGCCCTCCATGCAAGGGCCCTCTGATCCGCTTCCGGATGAATCTCGCGAGCTATTGCCGGTGCAGTTGCGGCGGCTGCTCCCTGCGCGCGACAGCGCTGGTTTGGTGCTGGACGCTGGCGGCAAGTTCTTCCTCATCATGATCGGCCCTGCAGAAGCCGCTGCCGTGATGCGCGAACTCAGCACTGCAAAACCCGAGCGCCCGCTCACGCACGACTTGATCGGCTACATCCTCACGGGTTTCGATATCACCGTGGAAAGCGTGGTGATTTCGTCGATGGTCAACGGGGCTTTCTGCGCCACGCTGACACTGCAACGCAAGCAGGGCGAGATGAGTGAGCGCGTGCGCTTCGATGTTCGGGCCTCCGATGCCATTGTGCTGGCCATCAAACATTCTGTGCACATGCAGGTGACGCGCCTCGTGCTAAATCAAGTTGAAGACATCAGCAAGATGATCAAAGAGGTGGATCAGCACCTAGCGGCGGATGCCGGCGGTGAGCCGAGCGATGATCCAGCGGAACCCGGCGCGGGCCCTGATACAGACACGCGGCCGCCCTCCACGCCGCTGCTCTGAACGCCTGCCTCTGCACTGATCCATTGCAAGCACGCGAGCGCGCGGACAATTGCGGCTAAGGGTGCGCCGCTGCCAAGGTGCAGCAGCAACAAGAGCCAACACCAAGCGGATGATCCCGCTACGCTGCGCGCCCCCAAAAAGCATGCGCTGAGCAGCAGCGCCACCAGTGCGAGAGAGACCGCTGCATGCTGCACGCTCGCACTCAAAGGCAGTGCCAACAGCAGCGTTGCGGCGACGTGCGGCCACAGAAACGCGGCGAGCGCTGCTCCAAGGGCGCAAAGAAAAGCCAGCAAGCGCGCGCGGTGGGCCAAGGGCAGCAACGCATGCCAGGCAAGTCGCAGCAGACAAGAGCTTTGCAGCAGGTCCTCGGCGAGACCCGGGCCAGTCAGGTTCATGCTGGGGTGCGCCAGCAGGTGCCAGAGCGCGAGTGCGCTCAGCAGCAAGAGGGTTGCCCGCAGCGCCGGCGCGGCGCGCGCAACGAGCAACAATGTTCCAATAAGCGCCAACCCGTGTGCCGGCAGAGTGGCGTGCGTGTTCAGCAGGACGGCGCCGCAGCAGAAGGCCCCGAGGGCGATGCTCAAGGCTGAGTACCGGAGCAGTTGCGCGTTGCGATCCAGCAGCGCTGTTCGGTCGCTCGGTGCACTGAGCGCTAAGGCATGCACGGCGGCGAACACGACCAGCGCCGCTTGGAAAGGTGCCTCAAGGTGGTCGGCTGCGGCAGCCCACCAAGCCAACATGCCTTCCGACTGCGGGCACAGTTCTCCACCGCGGCGCAAGATGGCGTCCGCTGCGGCAGTGATGACCAAGGCTGGCCAAGTCCAGCGTAGAGCGAGAGCCGACCAACTCGGTTCGGCAGGAGATTGCACTTGATCCATGGTGCGCGTCCTGTACCCTTTGGCGGCTTCGCCCGCAAGGTGGCGAGCGCGGCGTTAAGGCCGCAAGGATCAACGACCGCGAGGTCGAAAGGAGCAGTCCATGCTGTTGGGGCGCGTGGTTGGCACGGTTTGGGCGACACGGCGCGATCCATCTCTGGATAACGCGAAGTTCTTGCTCGTGCGGCAGCTCCGGCTGGATGGAACGCTCGCGGATTCGTGGGTGGTGGCAGTGGACTCCGTGGGTGCTGGTGTGGGCGAGCGCGTGTTGGTGGCCCAAGGTTCGAGTGGCCGTCAGACGGAGCAAACAAAGAATCGTCCCGTGGACGCCGTTGTGATGGCCATCGTGGATGATTTCGAGGTTGTGCAGCGCGACTGGAAGTCCTTCGACGCCGTGGGCGTGCGCGATGTCGTCTAACCCCGTGGATCGCGCAGCGCTGAAAGCTGCCGTCGTGGCTGCGCTGCAACAGCACTTGGCCAGTGCCGAAATTGCTGCAACCAAACCCGCGAATGTTATGCCGGAAGCGGGCACTATTCCCGCTGCGCCGCGCGGTCGTCCGCTGATCACCGAAGCGGATGTGATGCAGGCGAGGAGTGGCAACCGCCGCATTCAAACCACGCCCGATGCCATCATTACTCCCTTGGCGCGCGAGAGCGCCGAGCGCTATGGCGTTGCGCTTGTCTTTTGCGACAAGCCTTCAAGTGCACCGTCGCAGACCGCGCCAGCAAGTGCGGCCATCACGGCACCCGCTGCGTCGTCGGCGGCGCAACAAGTGGTGGCTATCGCAAGCGACCACGGTGGCTTCGCATTGAAGCAAGCATTAGTGGTGTTTCTCGAACGCGAAGCTGGCTGTCGTGTGCTGGACCTTGGCACCACCAGCGCTGCACCAGTGGACTACGCAGATTTCGCGCACAAATTGGCAGCGGCAGTGGCTCGCGGCGAGGCGAGTTGCGGCATCTGCATCGACGGTATGGGCCTTGGCAGCGCGATGGCTGCGAATCGTCACAGCGGCGTGCGCGCAGCGGCATGCCGCGAAGTCTTGGAAGTGGTGAATGCGCGCGAACACAACGACGCCAATGTGCTTTGCCTCGGTGGGCGCGTGCTCGGTGACTTGACGGCCAAAGCGCTGGTGTCGGTATTCCTTGCCACTCCATTTGCGGGAGGGCGCCACGCTGCACGCGTGCAAAAGATCGAGGCTGGGCCATGCTGATGGCACGCGTGATCGGTTCGGTGTGGACCAGCTCGCGCCAAGACGCGTTGGCGTCCGCGCGTTTCGTGTTGCTGCAGCCGCTGGATGAAGCCAAGCAACCTTATGGAGAAGCGTTGGCCGCGCTGGACATGGGCGGCAGCGGCCCTGGCGAAATCGTCTTGTACACCACTGCCTACGAAGCGGCGATTCCATGGAAAGAACGCCATCCAGAACTCGACCTCGTGGGCGTGGATGCAACAGTCGTGGGTGTCGTCGACCGCGTGGACAAGGCTGGTAACGCATGATCCTCGGGCGCGTGACAGGTGCGCTGCACGCCACATTGGCCAACCAACACTTGGAAGGCCAACACTTGCTGTTGGTGGACCCAGTGGAGCCTTCCGGAAAACTTAGTGGCAAGCCTCTAGTTTGCATCGACCGCGTAGGCGCTGGTCCAGGCGATCTCGTCTTAGTGAACCGCGAAGGCGGCGCTGCGCGTGCGTTGTTGCAAGATGATCGCTCGCCAGTGCAGGCGCTCATCGTCGGCGTGGTCGACCACATGCAGGTGAAGGAATGAGCTTGGACGCAGCATCCATCGACGCACTTGCGGAACGCATCGTTGCCGATTTATTGGCGCGGCAATCCGGCGCATCACCACGCGAATCTGTGTGCAGCAATTGCGTCGGCAATTGCGTGCGGCAGTGCGCCTTCAAGCTCGACGACTTCATCGCGGCTGGTGCCGCGCGCATCGGTGCTGCTCCCGGAGTGGGAGCCCCCAAGCCAGGCCTTGCGGCATTTATCGATCACACTTTGTTGAAGCCCGATGCGCGCGAATCAGAGATCGATCAACTCTGCGCCGAAGCTGCGCAGCACGGTTTCGCTTCGGTGTGCGTGAACCCCGTCTTCATCGAGCGCTGTCGTCGCAACCTCGCTGGCACCAAGGTAAAAACCTGCACCGTCATCGGCTTTCCCTTGGGCGCCACGCTGACACAAGTGAAGGCTGCAGAAGCGCGTGCTGCGCAAGATCTGGGCGCCGAGGAGTTGGACATGGTGATCCCAGTTGGCCTGCTGAAATCTGGGCGCCACGATTTGGTGCAAGCAGACATCGCTGCCGTGGTGGCCGTGCGCGGTCCGAACACCGTGGTGAAGGTGATCATCGAAACCTGCCTGCTGACCGACGACGAAAAGCGCGCAGCCTGCCGTATCGCCGCCGCAGCAGGTGCGGACTATGTGAAGACTTCCACTGGCTTCGCAGGTGGTGGTGCCACGGCCCACGATGTGGCGCTGATGCGCGCGGAAGTAGGCCCGAGTGTCGGGGTAAAAGCTTCGGGCGGGGTGAAAGATCTCGCCGCGATGCAGGCGCTGTTGGCCGCAGGCGCTACGCGCATCGGTGCCAGTGCCGGCGTGCGCATCGTGAAGGAGTTGGCGTCATGAGCAAGGCTTCAGCCCCCAAGGGTTCCGCAGGACGCGCGTATCACATTGGGTTGGTCCGCGGCGAAGTGGCTCGCGAGATCTTGCTCGTTGGCGACCCTGCGCGTGCCGAGCGCATCGCGCAGCGCTTCAGTACGGTGCGCGTGACGCAGCGCTGCCGCGAATATGTCACCTTCACCGGGACTTGCGCAGGTGCCGAAGTGAGCGTGATGGCCACAGGCATGGGCCCCGACAACACGGAAATCGCATTGGCTGAATTGCTGCCGCTAGTAGAGCAGCCGGTGTTCTTGCGCGTGGGCACCTGCGGCGCGCTGCAAGCAAACCTGAGCTGCGGCACCTTGGTCATCAGCACGGCCTCGGTGCGCTTGGAAACGGTCACAGCCGCCTATGTCGAACCGGGCCACCCGGCGTTAGCGCACCGCGATTGTGTCGTGGCGCTTGAAGCTGCGGCGAAGCGCCTAGGCCACGCTCATGCTGTGGGCCTGAGTGCAACAGCTCCGGGTTTCTACGGTGCGCAGGGCCGCGCTTTCGGCACCGTGCCGCCGCGAGATACCGCTCTGCTGCAGCGGCTTGCCGCTCAGGGTGTGCTGAACATGGAAATGGAATCCAGCGCGCTGTTCACACTGGCGGGTTTGACAGGAGCGCGCAGCGGAGCAGTGTGCGCCGTTGTGGGCAATCGCGTCACCGACGAGTTTCTGGACGAAAGTGCAAAGCTGGCAGCAGAAGAGCGCGCCGTGGACACCGCGTTGTCGGCGTTGCAGATCCTGCGCGCACTGGATGCGCGGGGCGGCTTGAGTTCAGTACTGCCCTCAGCTTAGGGAATCTGGACCGAACGCGGCGGGCAGCAATGCCGCCAACGAAGTCTCGCTCACTGTTCCTGTTTCTGTGCAGAGCAGCACCCGCAGGTTGGGCCCGAACTCGCGCAGCACTTGGCGGCAGGCGCCGCAGGGGGCCACGCCGCCGCGCGACACCACGGCAATGGCGCTGAATTGCAGTGCTCCGGCGGCCACCGCAGCGGCCACCGCGTGGCGCTCTGCACAAACGGTCAAGCCATAGCTGGCGTTCTCGACATTGCATCCAGCAAAAATGCGCCCGTCGTTAGCCAGCAGCGCGGCGCCTACGCAGAAGTGGGAATACGGCGCATAGGCACTTGTGCTTGCGTCACGAGCTCGTTGCACCAGTTCGTTGTCGCTGTTCATACGCTGGCCTCCGTGGCGGTGACAGCGTCGCGCAGGCTGTGTTCGATGAGGTCGGCGAGAGTGTTCCCGGCGACAAGCCCACATTCCAACACTTCCTTGTGCGACAGCGGCAAGCGGCTCACCCCTGCAGCCAAATTCGTCAGCATGGAAATGCCCAAGACCGGAATGCGCATCTGCGCAGCAACAATGGCTTCAGGCACGGTGGACATTCCTACCGCATCAGCACCCAAGATGCGCAGCATGCGCACTTCCGCAGGAGTTTCGTACTGCGGGCCGCGCAGCATCGCATACACGCCTTCGCGCAGCAGCAACCCGCGGGCATCCGCAACACGGCGCACGCAGTTGCGCACTGCTGCGGGATAAATGCGGCTCATGTCGGGGAAGCGTTCGCCACAATCGGCAGTGTGAGGCCCTTCGAGGGGCGAGCCACCACTGAGGTTCAGATGATCGGCGATGAGCATCAAGTCGCCGGGCTTCATGTCGCGTTGAATGGAACCGGCGGCGTTGGTCAGCACGAGCAGCTTCGGCTGCACCGCCAACAGAACGCGCACGGCGCGCACCACGGTTTGCAGTGCATGGCCCTCGTACACATGCGTGCGCCCGCTGAGCAATGCCACGCGCACTCCAGCAAGCGTGCCGCAAATGAGCTCACCCGTGTGGCCCGCGATACTCGCTGCGGCCACGCCAGGAATGTCCGTGGCCGGGCGTCGCACAGCCTGCTGCACGCGCTCGGCCAATGCTCCAAGGCCAGAGCCCAAGACCAGCACTGCTTCCGGACGAAATGCCCTCAGAACCGAAACGGCGACAGACTTCAGATCATTCATCGAGGAACGCTCCGGCGATGGTTGCGGTCATGCAGTTCGCTAGTGTTGCGGCGAACATGGCGCGCATGCCCAGCTTGGCAACATCGACGCGTTTTTCAGGGGCCAGCAACACGGTGCCGCCGATGGTAATGCCCACGGTGCTGAAGTTGGCGAAGCCGCAGAGTGCATACGAGGCCATGACTCTGGCGCGGTTTGAGAGAGCGCCTGGTTCGAGCACGCCGAATTGCTGGTACGCAACGAATTCGTTGGTGGCGAGTTTGGTGCCCAGCAGGCTGCCAAACAGCGAACAATCGGCCCAGGGTGCGCCGATGGCCCACGCCAGCGGAGCAAAGACCCAGCCAAACAGGCGCTGCAAGGAGAGTGGTTCGTCTGCGACGCTGATGAAGCCAATCAGGAAATTCAAAGCGGCCACGATCGCCACGAAGGCCACCAACATGGCGGCGACATTCCAGAAGAGCTTGAGGCCGGTGGTGGTGCCGGCAGCCACCGCGTCGATGGCATTCACAGCGGTGCGCTCGATGCGCAATGGGATGCGTCCGGCGGTGGCGGCGGTTTCCGTTTCGGGCACCAGCAAGCGCGCCAGCACGAAGGCTGCGGGTGCTGACATGAAACTCGCAGCGAGAATGTGCCCAGCGTATGCGTCGCCGATGAACGCGATGTACGCGCCATACACCGAGCCCGCGACAGTGGCGTAGCCGCCTACCAAAAGGCTTGCGAGCTCGGCGCGCGTCATTTGCGCGATGTAGGGCCTGATGGCCACGGGGGCTTCAGTAGGGCCCAAGAACACATTCGCTGCCATGGCCAGCGCTTCGGCGCCGCTGACACGCAAGGTGAACGCCATGATGCGCGCGATCACCCAAACAATGACTTGCATGATGCCCAAGTGGTAGAGCAGCCCCATCACTGCCGCGAAAAAAATGATGCTCATCAGGCCAGTGAAAGCGAAGATGAAGCCTGAGGGCCCCTGAGTGTCCGCGAGCGACCCGAACACCATGCGGGCGCCGTCGCCGGAGAAATCGAGGAAGCGCGTGGCTGCCCGGCCCATAGCGGCGAGGAAACCGGCTCCGGTGTCGGTGCGCAACACGAACCACGCCACCAAGACTTGCAGCAGAATGCCGCCGATGATGGTGCGCACGGCGATGCGGCGTTGGCAGCCGCCGAGCATCCAGCCCAGCAGCAAGAACACAGAAATTCCAAGCATGGCGCGGGCAATTGGCATCGGCTTCTCGGGCGGCATTGTCAGGAGCATGCGCGGTGCGGTCAACCGCCGCGGCTACGATGACGGCGTGCACTCCCATATTTTTAGGCGTTACGACATTCGCGGGGTGGCGGACACCCAACTCAGCACCGAAGTGGCCTATGGAGTGGGTAGGGCGCTAGGCACCCGCATACGCCGCGCTGGGGGCAGCGTTGCCGTGGTGGGCCAAGATGTGCGCGAAAGTTCGCCGCGTCTTGCCGCAGCAGCCTGTGAAGGGCTTGCAGCCACTGGGTTGCAAGTGGAAGACCTTGGCGTCGTGCCTACGCCGGTGTGGATGCACGCGCTGAAAACACGCCAACGCCACGGCGGCATCATGGTCACTGGTTCGCACAATCCGCGCCATGACAACGGACTCAAGTGTTGCCTTGGGAGCGAATCGCTGTGGGGCGACGCGGTCACATCGTTGCGCACACAAATCCTCGCGGAGGATTTTGAAACGGGTCACGGGCGCGTGGACAGCGTGGATTGGTTGCCCACTTACACGGAGCAGTTGTGCGCTGAGTTCAGTTTGAAGCCTGGGCTGAAGGTGGCGGTAGATTGCGGCAATGGCGTCATGGGGCCGCTGGTGCTGCAAGTGTTAGCGCGCATGGGTTGCGTGGTGGAAGCGCTGTACTGCGAGCCCGATGGCAATTTCCCCAACCACATTCCAGATCCCGAAGTTCCAAAGTACATGGCGGACTTGGGGCGCAGGGTGGTGCAGTCCGGGGCCGCTTGCGGCATTGGTTTCGATGGCGACGGCGACCGTGTTGGGCTGTTAGATGAACGCGGTCACAAACACGCTGCCGATCGTGTGATCGCGCTGTTTGCGCGTCCTTTGTTGCTGCAGCACCCGGGCGGAGTGGTGCGCTACGACGTGAAGTGTTCAGATTTTCTCGAAGCCGAGATTCGCGCCCTCGGCGGCGTTCCGGTCATGGGCGAAACGGGGCACTCGCTGTTGAAGCGCGACATTGCGAAGCTCGACGCCATCCTTGGTGGCGAACTCAGCGGGCACATCATCGTGGCGCGCGGCTGGCCAGCCATCGACGATTCGCTCTTCGACGCCTTGTTCTTCTTGCAGATCCTGCAGCAGTCTGGTGGCGCGGCTTCGTCATTGTTCGCATCTTTTCCGCAATTGTGTTCCACCGCTGAAATCAAACTGCCTTGTGCAGATGCACGCAAAGAAGCTGTGGTGCAAGGCATCACGGCGCAGTTCAGCGCCGCTTTCGAAGTGTGCACCATTGATGGCGCCCGCGTGCGCACACCTGACGGTTGGTTCTTGGTGCGCAGCAGCAACACCACGCCTAATCTGACGGTGCGCTTGGAATCGCCTGACCGTGCAGCACTGCTGCGCAATCGCCAGCTTTTAATCGATGCCTTCGTCAGTTTTCCCGACACCGACACGCGGCCGCTCATCGAAGAAACGGAGTCTTGCTGATGCTGCGCGCGCTTGCACTGTGGCTGTTGCTGGCACCTGCGCTGATGGCGCAGACCACGCTGGCCGCAATCCGGACCCAAGAGTACGCGCGTTGCAGCGATGCCGCTGTGTGGCGCGCGTTGTTGGCCGACGCGGGCACGGATGAAGTGCGCTCCTATGCATTGCAGGCCATGGGCCGTGTGGGGCACGTTCATTTGCGCCCAGTATTCAGCGAGCAACTGGCCGCGCTGCAACCGACGGATGCCAAGTGCCTGCGTCAGGGTGCCACCATCGGCACAGCTCTCATGGGCGATGCCGCGCTGTTAGCTCCTCTCGCGCGCTGTGTGTCCGGCGCGGCGCTGGCTTTCGCGGTGGGTTGCGTGGGCGCATTGCCTGCTGGCGATGCTGGCGCCACGGTGCGTGAGGCTCTGGCGACAGAAACCAATGCCGTGCAGATCGAAGGTGCGCTGCAAGACCATTTGTGTGCGCGGTTGATTTACGGTCTGCGTTGGGCAGACCCGGAATTACCTCAGTTGGTCGAAGCGGCGTTCACGGCGCCAACGCCTGCTGGGTTGCCTGCTGCAGCGCTGGCGCGAGAGCGTCTGCATGCGGCTTTGTTTGTGTTGCAGCGCGGCAAGACACGGCCTGCAAAGGTTTGGCGTGCGCGCGTGGCCCCGCTGTTGTTAGATGCTGATGAGCGCATCGCAGGCCGCGCCGCACGGGTGTTGGCTTTGGTGGACGACGCGGATGGCGGCGATGCGGCGGTCATTTCAGCGGCGTTCCTCGAGAGCGGGCGCAACAGTGGTTTTGCTCAGGTGGAACGCTTGCGCGCGTTGGCCATGTTGCCGTTAGGTGCTGATTCCTGCGCCGCGTTATTGCGCGCGTTGACCAGCGAAGTGGTGGCTTTAGAGCGCACGGCGTTCGAGTCGCTGGCGGCTGGCGCCAAGACACTCGCTACTGAAACGCGCAGCATGTTCACGCGCATGGCGCAAGCGGCAGCGGGTGCATCGGCCCATGTCGAAGTATCGCGGGCTGCGGTGGAAGCGCTCGCGGCGTTAGATCCAGCGGTGTTCTTGCGCGAGGCGCGCATGTGGCGGCTGAAGCGTGGCTGGCAGGTGCGTGCGGTTGCTGCTGACGCGGCGGCCATGCTGTTGCCAGACCCTGCTGCGAGTGCCGTGCTGCGTTTGTATGCGCAAGACAGCGACGCTCGCGTGCGCGCTGCGTTGGTGGAAGGCGGCACGCGCTGGCTGAAGCAGCGCAGCGGCCTCACTCGCGCCGATGCAGATCTGCTGCTGTCCATCGCTGATAGCGATAATGCCGCGCGCAGCGAGGGCGAATTTGTAGTGCCCCTCGGCGCAGACCCCGTGCTGTTGGCGCAGTGGGCGCGTCTCGCTGAAGTTCTGTACTCCGAAAAATGCGTTGCCGCATTGGGGCCTCCGACTGCGGTAACACTGTTGTTGCAGGCCCTGCGCGAGCGCATACCCGCCAACGAGGTTGAATGTTTGCAGGCAGCGATGGACCTTGCTCGCGTGGCAGGGGATCAGGCAGCGTTGCAGCACTGGGCGCATTGCATTGAACCCGCGCTGCACACACCAGCGGAACCCACTGCGCGCGAGGCCGTGGTGCTAACGACGCGCGGGCGCATCGCGTTGACATTGTTCGCAGACGACGCACCGGCGACCGTTGCCAATTTCGTCGCGCTGGCACGCAGCGGTTGGTTTGACGGATTGATGTGGCACCGGCGCGTGCCGGGCTTTGTGGCGCAAGCCGGGTGCCCGCGAGGCGACGGCTGGGGCGCAGGTGCGCGCACCATTCCTTGCGAAGTGAACGCACGCACTTATCGGCGTGGCAGCTTAGGCATGGCCTTGGCAGGCAAGGACACTGGAGGCAACCAGTGGTTCTTGTGCCTGGCAGATGCGCCGCACCTCGACGGCCGCTACACGCTGTTTGGCTGCGTGCGCGGCGGTTGGGAAGTGCTTGACTCTCTCTGCGAAGACGACCAGATCCTCGGCGTCGAGTTCCCTGAACCGCGTTAGAGATTCGATGCCGCCGGCTCGCTGTGCAGATTCACATGCGTGAATGCGACAGCTCGCGCACCACCACGATGCAAGGCGGTGCGCCCTTGGCTTGCTCGGCAGCGCTGGTGGCTACCACTTGGCCGCGCACGCGCGCTTTGCCTCCGCGGCGGCGCACTTCGTCGAGGCCAGGATCTGTTAGAGGCACAACGAAGCTCACGCGTTTCCACTGGTAGAGCGCAGCGCCTCGGCGTGCAGTCTTTGGCAGTGCGAACACCTTGGCCGGCAGCGTCAGCAGCACGTGGCGGCCCACCTCGCTTTGCCCACGACTGGCACTGAACGCATCGAGGCGCACGCCATCCAAACGCACATCGGATGGCTGCAATAACAGCAGCGCAAGGCTTAGAACCCACATGGAAAACCCTCCGCGAGTCTCCGGCCATGCTGCTGGTCGCAGCGGCGCAGTTCAAGGCTTGCGTGCAGGAACTGCGCTAGCAGAGGGGCAGAGTGAGGCCAGAGTGCATTCATTGCAACGCGGCCGATTGGCGATGCACACGGCGCGGCCATGCAGAATGATGCGGTGACTGAAACCGATCCAACGCTTCTGCGGCAGCAGCTGCATCAGCACTTGCTCGATGCGCACAGGGTTGTCGTCTTGCACCAGCCCCAGCAGTCCAGTCAAACGCTGCACATGAGTGTCGACCACCACGCCCAAGCTGATGCCCCACACGGTGCCCAGAACCACATTGGCGGTTTTCCGCGCAACGCCCGGCAGTTGCAGCAGTGCGTCCATGTCCTGCGGTACTTCGCCTGCGTGTTTTGCGACGAGCAGCCGCGCGGTCGCGTGGATGTTCTTGGCTTTGGCTCTGAAGAAGCCGGTGGAGTGCACCAGCACTTCGAGTTCGTCGATGCCGAGGGCTGCCATTGCAGCGGCATCTGGCGCACGCTGGAACAACGCGCGGGTGACGATGTTCACGCGGGCGTCGGTGCACTGCGCCGACAAGATGGTGGCCACCAATAATTGGAACGGCGTTTGGTGATCCAGCGCGCATTCCGCATCGGGGTACGCGCGCTCCAGAAGCGCATCGATGGCCACAGCCCGTGGGCCGTCAGCGGAGGAGGCGCGCTTAGGACGCTGCTTGGGTGTCGGCTTCGCCATGGTCGAGAGGCTTGCGGCCGCTGAAGCCTTCATGGACACCGTGCCACCAAGCGAGGTCGGGCTCGTCATGGCGCCAACAGAGATAAGCAATGTCGTTGCCGCGCCATGTGAAAAAATCGATCAGCCCAATGCTCGGGTCTTTGAGGATCGCGCCGTGACTGTTCATTGCCGTGAGGGTGCGGCGGAAATCATCTTCGAGGGTGGCGCGTTCGAGTTCGATGTCCGGTGAGTATTCGGAGGCACCTTCCGCAGGCAGCATTTGCAAGCGTTGTGTGGTTGCCATGATTTGCGCCACTAGCGGGCGCACTAATTGCAAACGCTTGCGTGCCTCGCTGAGGTCAAGAACATCGGTGGTTGTGTTCAGCCGTTCCATGGGGTGTCCCCACGGCCGTGCACGAGACTGAGGAACTCGGAGCGAGTTTTGCAGTCGTCGCGGAAGGCCCCCAGCATGGCGCTGGTGACTGCGGTGGAGTTCTGCTTCTCCACACCGCGCATCATCATGCACAGATGCCGCGCTTCGATGACCACGCCCACGCCCCGCGGTTGCAGCGCGGTTTGCACGGCTTCGGCGATTTGTGCCGTCAAGCGTTCTTGCACTTGGAGGCGGCGCGCAAAGGCGTCCACCAAGCGTGGCAGCTTCGACAACCCAATGATCTTGCCGTTGGGGATGTAGGCCACATGAGCGCGCCCGAAAAATGGAAGCATGTGGTGTTCGCACATGCTGTACAGCTCGATGTCGCGCACGACAACCATCTCTTCGCACGGCTCTTCGAAGATGGCATCGTTGATCAGCTCCGGGATGTTGATGGCTGAGCCACCAGTGAGGTGGTTCAGCGCTTTGGCGACGCGTTCAGGCGTCTTCAGCAGCCCTTCACGGGTGGTGTCTTCGCCCAGTAGCTCCAACTGTTCGCGCACCAATTTGGAGAGTTGTTCTTCGCGGTGTGTCATGCGGCGTTAGGTCCAGTGTATTCCACGATGTTGTTCTCGCTCTCATGGACGCGCACGAGGTGCAACGCTCCCTCGGGCAGGTGCGGCGCTACGGCCTCCCAGATGGCGATGGCCACATTCTCGGTGGTGCTGATGCGCCCACGCAAAAGGCCCTCGGGTGCATCCAGCGAAGAATAGTCGGCGCGGGCGACGACCTCGCGGTCCAGCACATCTTTCAGGTGGCGCAGGTTCATGACCATGCCTGTGGCCGGGTCGGGCTGTCCCTTCACCAACACTTCCACTTCGTAGTTATGCCCATGGCCGTGCACATGGTTGCACTCGCCGAACAGCCTGCGATTTTCGTCGGCACCCAATGCTGGGTTGTTCAGCCGATGGCTGGCAGAGAAGCGAATGCGTTTGCTGACATACAGCATGGAAGGAGCGACTCTATCAAGAGCCGCTCCACGCGCTGCCGCTGGCTCAGGCAGCCCGCTGCGCCGCGCTATTGCGGTGTCGTAGCACCACGGCGGCCAACAGACCTAACTGCACCACAGTGAAGATCCACAACCACATGGGAATACTCTTGCTGCCATTGGCGCTGGCGTAGGAGTGCTGCCCGGACTGGAAGAAGTTGGTGCCGTAGTAACACCACAGCAGGGACCATCCGCCAACCATGCTGCCTACCGCGGTGCCGAAGTCCTTCAGCCATCCGGCCCAACGACCGTGGACAACCACCATGAACACCAACCACATCACCAAGGCGCCAACTTCTTTCGGGTCCCAGCCCCAAAAGCGTCCCCATGATGCATCGGCCCACACGCCGCCGAGCACGATGCCTGCGAAGAGCAACACTTGGCCCACGGGAATGGGGAGCCATGCCATGCGCGCGAGGTTTTTCTGCTCGTCACTGTCTGCGCCGAGGAACAAGTAGCGCACCAGCCACGACTGACCGAGCACGAAGGCCAAGCCCAGCAGTGCATAGCTGGTCATCATCGTGGGGACATGGATGTAGATGAGATCGTTGTTGATGAGGACCGGACGCAGCGTGCTGATGGCGGGCTGCATGAAGTCGGAATTGTGCGTGGCCACGAACAAACCTGCGAATGCCACCAGCGACCCAGTGCACAGGAACCAGCCGCGACGCGCCCAGAGTTCCAGCAGCAAGCCCAGCACACCTGCGGCCGCCGCGGCGAAGAGCATGGATTCGTAGAAAGTGCCGATAAGCGCGCGGCCTGAAAGCCAAGTGCGCTCGTGAAGTCCGAAACCCATCAGCCATGCGCCGTACAGCGCTGGTGCGGCGGCGAGCAACAGCAGCCAGCGCGCGCGACGGAACACCAATGGGAACAACGACAGCATGAATGACAGAAAGAACCACCACACGGCTTGATCGAAGGGCCGCGCTTTGTTCAGGCGAATTTCGCGGTCGATGGCGTCCATGCCGCTGAAACCCATGGGGCCTTGGGGATATCCAAGTGCTGCCGATGCGGCCAATAACTGGGCGGAGGCAGTTTCGAAATCTGCTGCATTGCGTGCGATGAATGCGGCCTTGGCTGCGATCCACGCTTTGCCAAAGGCATCCGCTTTGGTGGCATCCACGCCAGCCATGAGCATCTGAGCGGGGGACAACCAACGATATTTTTCGCCTGCCTTCGGGGCTTCCTTCGGCGGCACGCAAGGCAGCCAGCCACCGAGATCACCACTCTGCTCCCAACCAGATTCCACCCCTGCGATGGAGCCGAACATGCTGACGCGCGAATCCAAGCGCAGGGCTTCGGTCTGCAGCGCCGTGTGGTCTTTGTCGGCGATTTTTTGTGCGGCTTCCACCAGCGCCGTGAGCGCCTTGTTGGCCATCAGCTCGTCGTAGGAGCGGAATGATTCTGTGCGCGAGCGAATGTCGTCGAAGCCCATTTCGTGCGACAGCGCCGCATCGGTGAGGTGAATGACGCGCTCTGTGCGTGCAGCAGCGGCTTCGAAGCGCCAATGCAGGAAGAGGACCAAGGGCTCGGTGTCGCGAAAGCGCCGCGAGCCGGTGATGCGCTCGACCCATTCTTGCGCCAACGAATCCAGCGGCTTGTAGCGTTCGCCTTCCAGCACGGGGAGTCGGCGGATGGCCGTGCCGTCGATACCGCCTTTGACAAAGGCATCTTGCGCACAGGCAACACTCAGCAGCAACAAGCAAAGCGAGAGGATTCTCATGTGGCCTCCTTTGTGGCGCGTTCCATGCGCCGTGTGAACACCGATTGCATCAACCAAGTTTCCAGCAGCAGCCCTGCCACCACCAACAACGCACCCAAGCCTTTGCTGAGGCCGCTGTCCATCCACACGATGACGAGTACTCCGGGCACGGTGGCCAACGACAACCACAGAATGGTTGTCACTGCGCCAACGAAGCGCGCGAGCGGCGTGGAATGTGCCAACTTGCGCCCCAACGCGCGCAAGAACGGCTTCTGAAAAAAGACCAGCACCATGCCCAAGGTGAGCAAACAGCAGGCAGGGTAGATGACACTCAGGCCTGGGTCGCGATTCACTTGCAGGATGGTGCTCTCGCCGCCTTCCGTGCTGTAGCGCGCTTGGAACAAGCGCCAGCCGGCCAGACGCAGCGGGTGGTTCATGTCGATCTTGATGTCAGCACCATCTTTGAAGCGCTCATTGTCGCGCAGTTTCAAATAGGACTCGAAGGTGCTCTCTTGCGAGCTACCGGGATAAAAATCTCGGCGGAAGTCGTGCAGCGTCAGTTGGAAGGGCAGCGGCAACTGCGTGCGTTGCCAGCGCAAGCGATAATTCTCGCCGCCGCGCTCCAGCGGGATGCTGCCGCCCAGCGGCAACCAGTGTTTTTCACTCTTGCCATCGCTGCTGATGACCAACTGGGCCACCGACTGCATGGGATTGAAGCCCTTGAAGGCCCAGTTCTCGGTCTCGCGCAGTTTGGTGAACAGTTGTTGCGGCGTCACTGCCAACGGAATGCCGAGAGGCAGCGCTTCGCCAGTTACCAACACGCCGTGTTGGAGCCCGCTGCTGCGCGAGTTGAAGGCCCAGAATGTGGGCACGCCTTCGCCGCCAACAAACCACAGAGTGCCTGCGGGCACGGGGAACCAACGCCAGCGCACGCTGTATTCCGCGTAGGCGTTGCGTTCGGGGTCTGGTGCGAGGATTTCTGGATACCAAGCAAAAGCCCAACGCGCATCGCTGCCCTTGGGCCCTTCGAGGCTGAATGCCAAAGCGGGATTGCGGGGGTCTTCGGGGCTCGCGTCGGTGGGCTTGCGCGTGCCTTGCGATTCTTGCAACTGCCAATTGGCATACAGCGCTTTGCCCTTCAGACGCAGGCCTGTGCCCGGGATCTCGCTATCAATAAGCAGCGGGCGGCTGCCTGCTCCCGCGTCGAAATCGCCAGAGTTGACGGCCACCGAATGCACCACGGCGCCCGATGCATCCAGCACTTCCAGCGTGCCTTGGCCAGGCGCGGCCGCGCGCAACAAATCCGCTGCGCCCAAATCGGGCACACGGCGCACTCCCATCATCAGCAAGGAGGGATCGCCGCGCTCCTCGCCACCTTCACTCAGCAGGAATGCGCCTTCTCGGCCGCCAGGCATCAAGATGAACCCGCGCACACCAAGGCGCGGTTCGGTGCCGCTGTCAGTTGCGACTTCCGAGCGCTCGGCGTCTGCAAACCATGTCTCAACGCGAATGTCGAAGGCCTTTTCGCCGCCAACCGAAAGCGCAATGGCTTCGTTCGGGGTTTGGTTCTTGGGGTTGGTGTCGAAGGTGCAGATGGTGTCGTCCACTTTGCGCCAAGTATTGCGCCCGTTGATGCTGCGCGCTTCTTCAAGAATGAAGCGCGTCTGGTCTTCCATCTGGAACCAAGCAGCAGATTCGCCTTCCGCCAGCATCAGCTCACCTTCGCGCTTGCCCCAGAAACTCATCAGCGAGCCCACGATGATGAGCACCAGTGCGATGTGCACGACGATCCAACCCGTTTGGTCAACGCGCCATGGGTACTTGCGCAGTGTGGCCGCCACCAACGACATCAAGAACGCGAAGAAGAGGAACCCGATCCAGCCACTGGTGTAGATGGTGGCCATCGCGGCTTTGTGGCCGTAGGCGGTTTCTACCCAACTGCCCCAAAAAATCGCTGCGGTGAGCAGTGCCAGCCAACTGATGCCCAACCAAATGTTGCCGATGGCGAAGCAGGCGCGCGCGAGAGCATGAGTGAAGCGGCCCGCTGTCCACGCTTGAGCGCTGCGTGCGGGCAGCGTTGCGCCGATGGCACCGGCCGTGCCGAGAGCAGCCACCAACAAGCGCGCTATCAGAGGTTGGTTTTCCACCATGCCTGCGGCGGCGATGATCGGCGCGGCGCACACGCCCGTTTGTCCAGCCAATGCCCACCATGGCGTGTCGTCGCGGCGTTCGGCGAGGATGCCGCCCAAGGTGCCGAACACCAAACCACTGAGCACGCTTAATCCCAAGAAGGCGAGGCGCTCTGAGCCAACCCATGTGCTATCGGTGCCGTGGGCCAGCAACCACGGAATGAGCACCAAGAGCAGCAGTTCCACCGCCGCGATGCTCATGAGCACGGCGAAAAGATGGGGCATCTCGCCGCGAGGCGAAATGCGCAAGCCTCCAGCGCGCACTACGCTCGGTTGCTTCGTCAGGGCCACGTTCACGGCAGTCTCCACAGAAAGGTCAAACCTTCCGGAATCCTGTATAGCGCCGGGCAGGGCCCGGCTCCACTTCAGGCTTGTGCGCTGAGTTCAGCGCCGCTTGAAACAGCGTCGGCAGCCACGGGCGTGCCCACACCGAGAGACTGCGAAATGCGCATGGAGCAGAACTTCGGCCCGCACATGGAGCAGAACTCCGCGGACTTGAAGTACTCCTCGGGCAAGGTTGCATCGTGCAGTTCGCGGGCGCGTTCGGGGTCCAAAGACAGCGCGAATTGACGGTTCCAGTCGAAGGCAAAGCGCGCGCGGCTCAGAGCGTCGTCGCGTTCCCGGGCGCCCTTGCGCTTGCGGGCCACATCGGCTGCATGGGCGGCAATTTTGTAGGCGATGACGCCTTCGCGCACATCGTTGGCATCTGGCAGGCCCAAGTGTTCCTTGGGTGTGACATAGCAGAGCATGGCCGCGCCAGCCCAGCCCGCCACAGCAGCGCCGATGGCCGAAGTGATGTGGTCGTAGCCAGGGGCGATGTCGGTGACCAACGGACCCAGCACATAGAAGGGCGCTTCAGAGCACACTTCTTGTTGGCGCTCGACATTCATGCGGATCTGGTCCAGCGGCACATGGCCGGGGCCTTCCACCATCACTTGCACATCGCGCGCCCAGGCGCGCCGTGTGAGCTCGCCCAGTGTGTCGAGTTCTGCAAATTGCGCTTTGTCGGAGGCGTCGTGCAAGCAGCCTGGGCGCAGCGAATCGCCTAGCGACAGCGTGACGTCGTAGCGACGGCAGATGTCCAGCAGGTCGTCGTAGCGTGTGAAGAAAGGGTTCTGGCGCCGATGCGCCATCATCCACTGCGCCATGATGGCCCCGCCGCGTGAAACGATTCCGGTGATGCGTCCTTCCACCAGTGGCAAGTGCTCCAGCAGGATGCCGCAGTGGATCGTCATGTAGTCGACGCCTTGGCGCGCTTGATGCTCGACCACCGCCAACAGCCCATCTTCCGTGAGGTCTTCAATCTCCTTCACTTCTTGCAGCGCCTGATAAACGGGCACGGTGCCAATAGGCACGGGCGATGCGCGCAGGATGCTCTCGCGAATATTGTCGATGTCACCACCGGTGGACAGGTCCATCACAGTGTCTGAACCGAGGTGCACCGCGCGGTGCAGCTTCTCCAGTTCGCCGTGCACATCAGAGGTCACCGCGGAGTTGCCAATGTTGGCGTTGATCTTGCAGCGCGCACCGATGCCGATAGCCATTGGCTCGAGTTCTGGGTGGCAGCGGTTGGCGGGGATGATCATGCGCCCACGCGCAATCTCGGCACGCACGAATTCGACATCCAGTTCTTCGCGCGCTGCGACGAAACGCATCTCTTCGGTGATGACGCCCTGCCGCGCGTAATGCATCTGCGTGACACAAGTGTCGCCCGAACGCTTCTCGATCCAAGCTGTGCGCATGTTGCTTCCTTCGCGTCGCGGGCGGCATGCACCAACTGCGCTGCGCCCGCGCGTCGAATGTAGCCAGCGGCTTCTGGCCGCGCAAGCAATCAGCGGCGCTGGAAATCCTGTTGCGCAAGCGTGATTTGGGCATCGCCAGCGGCGTCGACGCTGCCGTCAATCGCCGCAAAATCCACCGTGCGGCGCGCCGTGCCCAAGCTCTCGTGCCACGCCACTAACACGTGCTTGGTTGCGCTGCGGGGGATGCCTTTGACCACGGCGGCGCCAGCGCTGTCGCTGACGCCTACAAAGGGGTGCTTCACAGCAATGACAGAGGCGCGCATCCATGGGTGCATGTCGCAGAGCACGGTGTGCAACCCGGCGCGAGGCAAGATGCACGTTTTTGATTCCGCTGCGTTGGCGATGAGCGCATTCCACAACAAGTGCCCAGCGCTATCGCTGAGGCGTGCGGTGTGCGCAAACGGGTCGCTGTTGCGCACACGCAAGGCAGAGCCTGCAGCGGCAAACTGCACGCGCGGCGTGAAGCGGCATTCCGCGTTGTCCAGTAGCGGTTCAACGAGCGCGCTGACGCTGCCTTCCAACCCATTCAGGCTGACGGCCACATTGGCGATGCCGCGCGTCTTGGAATCGACCAACAACGATTCATCCACCAAACGCCCTTCCTCTGCGCAGCGGCCGCAGAGTTTCGCTTCGTCGGGGTTGCGGGCGGCCCATGCTGGGTCGAGACGCACGCGCTTGGGTGCCGGCGGCAGTTCACCTTTCCAGTGCACGCGCAAACGCAGCACCCGCGTCGCGGCGATGGGTGCTTCCGGCGTGGTTGGCTTTGTTGGCGCTGGCGCAACCTGTGCAGCCAGCGGCAACAGTGGAAGCAACACTCCAACAGCGAACCAAGCAAGCAAGTGAAGTTGTTTCATCGCAGAATCGCCACCAACGCGCCTTGCAATACTAAGGCCACCACACCTAACAGCATCAGTCGGAGATTGCGAATCTTGTGGCGGAAAAGCAGTGCAGCCATGAGAAAACCCACAGCGCCTCCGGCGAGGGCTGCGCACGCGAGCACTTTTTCTGGCACTCTCGAGCGCCCTGCACGAGCACGCAACTTGTCGAACCACATCAGGAAGTAGGTGAGAATGCTGGGCCCAGCCAAGGCTGCGATGGCGGGTTCTGGCGCCAAGCGGAATTGAATCGCCGCCAAAGCGACAGCGAGATTCAGCAAGACAACGCTAGCGCAGGCCAAGGCGTTTCATCTTTCGCTGCAATGTGCGCCGGTCGATGCCCAGCATGTCGCTGACGCGACTGACATTGCCACCTTCGCGTTCCAACATGGCCACAATGTGGCGGCGCTCCGTTGCGCCGAGGGTTTCGCCGTGAGGCACCGTTTCGGTGGAAATCCAACGCTGCGGTTGCAGGCCGAGGGTTGCGCGCAGCGCCGTTGCGTCCAGCGCGCCTTCTTTCGCCAGCAGCACGGAACGCTCCAGGGCGTGCAGCAATTCGCGCACATTACCGGGCCATGCAGCCGCGCCGAGCAGTGCCAGTGCATCGTCGGTCAAACTGACGCCGCGTTGCTTCGCTTCAGGGCAACGCGCCAACCAGTCGGAAGCAATGGCGGCGATGTCGCCACGGCGTTCGCGCAGCGGTGGCAGCACGATGCGCACGACATCCAAGCGCCAGAGCAGTTCTTTGCGGAACCTGCCGGCGGCGCATTCAGCGACAAGGTCGCGGTCGCTGGCAGCGACGAAGCGGATTTTCACGTGGTGCTCGCTGGTGCCGCCGAGCGGGCGGAACGAGCCGCACTCCACCACGCGCAACAAGCTGGCTTGCAAGTTGGCGCCGAGCAGCGCGACTTGGTCGATGAACAGGCAGCCGCCGTTGGCGTGGTCTAACAAACCAGCGGTGGCCGCAGCGCCGGGTGCGGCGCTGCCGAAGAGTTCGGCTTCTAGCAAGTCCGGGCGCGGGCCCGAGCAATCGAGCGTCACAAAAGGTTGGTCTTTGCGCGACGAACTGGTGTGCAGCACTTCGGCTACGAGGCTCTTGCCGCTGCCGCTTTCACCGAGGATCAGCACGGGGCTCCATGAATCTGCGCTGCGCGCGATGGTGGTGCGCACTTCTTCCATCGAGGGGGAATTGCCAAGCAGGCGCGTCAGCGCCGCGGCATCGGCTTTGCGCGATCGTGCCGCCAAGCGCAATGCCGTGGCGACATCTTCAGCGTCGCAGGGTTTTTGCAAATAATCGAAAGCACCGGCGCGGATGGCCTCGATGGCCGAAGGAACACTGCCGTGCCCCGTGAGGATCACCACCGGCAGCGTTGCGTCACGCGCGCGCATCGTGCGCATCAATTCCAAGCCGTCCATGCCGGGCATGCGCAAATCCAACAACGCCACTTGGGGCGCACCCGCCTGGAACAAGTCCAGGGCTTCAGCCGCACCACCGGCAGCACGCACGTTGCAACCGCGGCGCGTGAGTGCCCGCGTCAGCGTGCGACGAAAGACTTCGTCGTCGTCAGCGAATAAGACATCCAGCGTCTGGCTCATCAATGCGTCGTCACAGGTAGTTCAAGGTGGAGGCATGCGCCCTGCGGGCGCGGCTCGAGGGCGATGCGCCCCCCCAGATTCTGCACGATCTCGAACGATACATAGAGCCCAAGCCCAGTGCCTTCGCCTTGGCCCTTGGTGGTGAAAAACGGCTCGAACAGGCGCGGAAGGTGTTCGGGGCTGAGTCCGTGGCCTTCGTCCTCGATGTCCACCATGACGCGGCCTTCGCTGGCTGTGGTGCTTACGCGGATGGCGCCGCCGCTGCTTTTGGTGGCATCCACCGCGTTGTCGAGCCCGTTCAGCAGCACTTGCAAGAGTTGGTCGCGCGAGGTGTGCAGCGCTGGCACGGGCCCCAGCTCGCGCACTTCAATGCGGCTGCGCAGGGCGGGGTCGCGCAGCGACACCAATTGCACCGCTTCGCGCACCAGCGCGGTGACATCCAGCGATTCCATGCGCGGACTTCCTGGGTGGGCAAGGTCGAGGAAGCGGCGCACCAGCCCGCTGATGCGCTCGGTCTCGCCGCGAATCTCCGTGAGGCGCACCGAGCAGTCTTTCAAGTGACCACAGGATTCATGGCCACCGCGTGCGATCTCTTCACTGCATTCCTCGGCGAGTAACCGCACCGAAGCCAAAGGAGTGTTGATCTCATGCGCCATGCCGGCGGCAAGGCGCCCGAGGGCTGCGAGCTTTTCCGTGCCATGCAATTGGCGTTCGGCGGCACGGCGCGCAGTGACATCAGTGGCGACCACCACAATTTGCGTTGCGCCACCCTGGACTCGGGTCCACTTCGCCCCTAACGCATGGTGCCGCACGCGGCCATCGGCGTGGCGGCGTTCGATGTGCGTTTCCAACTGGTCCACGCGCTGCAAGTCTTCGTCGCGAGGCCACGCTTGGCCTTCCACCAGCAAGCGTGTTCCCACGCGCAATTCAGGCAGAATCGCCAACGCCTGCGCATTGTGCCACTGCAAATAGCCGAGCCCGTCGGTCATCAGCAGTCCCGCGCCAACAGCGGTAATCGCCGCTTCCAAACGCAAGCGCTCGCGCTCGGCTTCAGCGTGGTAATGCGCTGCGTCTAATTCCCGCGCGCGCAGGTCGTCCATGATGCGCAGCGCAAAAGGCGTTGCAATGGCGCAGGTGATCAGCAACGCAAAAGCCAAGCCCCACTGCAAACTCGCGCCCTGCGGCAACGCGGCACCGCTGCCTGCGCCGGGCAACATGTCCGTGGCACCAAGCCCTGCGAGCAACAACAGCAGCAACGCAGCCAAGCTGCTCACCGGCACTACAAGAGATGGAACGAGAATCGCCGCGAGCACCACCTGCACCACGACGAAAATGGCGAACGGGTTCAACAGGCCACCGGTCAAGGCCAGCAAGCCGCTTAGCAGCAGCAAGTCCAACGCCAACTGCGAGCCTGTGGATTGGGGCGTGAGTCCGCGTCGTTCACGCCATGTCAGCCATCCATTCCACGCGGCCAACAGCAACACGATGGAGTAGGGCGGCCACCACACCGGCAACAACCCCAGCACAGGCCCAGTCGCTAGCAACACAGCGAGCACGCCAACCACAGCAACCCAGCGCAGTTGGAGCAGCCGATGGTTGGGGTCGGGGCGGAGGCTGGCATTGCCGCTTGGGGTCATGCCCCATTAGTAGCGCAGCTCAGGCAGAAGTTGAAGCGCCCTTACTCGCCGCCGGTGTCGTCGGGACCAGTCGGCAGTGCAGTGGGCTCGGCCACCTTGCGGTAACCCAGCGAGCGCGCGATGAGCAAAACCTCGGTCCACGAGGGGAATGGCCGCCCTTTGCGCGTTTTGTAGAGCTCGATGGCTTGAATGAACTCCAGCGCCTCGGCGTTCACCGCTGTAGAAAACCGTGACTTGCGCTCTAACGGCTTGGGTCTCTTGACGCTTTGCTTAGTGGGCATGGCACTTCCTCGTGATGCTGCAGCACCGATGTCGTTGCTATCGGCGCGTGAGGGGTACGAGCGTGAATGGGCACTAAGCAACCCGGCTGCACACATTTGCATGGTGCGCTAGGGCGTTGGCGCTCAGCCGAGGAGGGCGCGCACGGAGGCGGTGGAGACTGGGGCGATGACGCCGCGCTCGCAGATGATGGAAGTGATCAAGTGCGCTGGCGTGACATCGAAAGCTGGGTTGAAGGCGGCCACGCCGTTGGGTGCCGTGGGCACGCCAGCGAAATTGCACACCTCTGCAGCGCTGCGTTGCTCGATGGGAATGCTCGTGCCCTCTGCGAGTGATAGATCGAAGGTGGTTGAGGGCGCCACCACATGGAAGGGGATGCCATGGGCGCGGGCCAGCACGGCCAGGCCATAGGTGCCGATCTTGTTGGCGCTGTCGCCGTTGGCGGTGATGCGGTCTGCGCCGACGAGCACGCGCTGCACGCGTCCACTGGCCATCAAGGCTGCTGCTGCGCCGTCACAAAGCACGGTTACGGGCACACGAGCGCGGCTGAGCTCGTAGGCGGTGAGGCGCGCACCTTGCAACAGTGGGCGCGTCTCGTCTGCAAACACTTGCGGGCGCAGCCCGTTGGCATGGGCTGCAAAAACAACGCCCAGCGCTGAACCGCATCCGCCCGTGGCCAAAGGGCCAGTGTTGCAGTGGGTGAGCACGCCTTCATTAGGCTGCATCAGATTGGCGCCGTGGCGTGCCATCTGCGCGCACATGGCGGTGTTTTCTGTTTCGATGGCGCGCGCTTCTTGCAGCATTGCCTGCAGTGCCTGCGCAGATCCTTCAACGCTGTGAGCATGGCCACAGGCGGCGACGCGCTGCACAGCCCACGCCAAGTTGCGCGCCGTGGGTCGCACCGCAGCCAAGCGCGTCGCCGCGCTGTGCAATGCGCGTGTGAAAGCAGCGGCATCTGCTTGCGCATGAGCTTGCAGCGCCAGCACCAACCCATAGGCACCCGCGAGCCCGATGGCCGGGGCCCCGCGCACGCGCAACATCAAAATCGCTTCGCAAAGTTGGTCGGTCGTCGCGATGCGCAGCACGGTTTCGCGCGTTGGAAGCTGAGTTTGATCCAGCAGCAGCAGCACGCCGCTGATGCTGTCGCCTTCCCAGTGGAGCGGTTGCAACAGTTCTTGGGTCAAGGTTTGTTGGGCCGTTCAGCGAGCTTTTGTTGCAAGCGCGCGTCGGCTTCTGCCACCGCTGGAGCAAGCCCGTTGCGCCACTCTTGCAAGCGGCGGCGAAGATCAGGGTTACCGAGGGCGAGGATGGCGAGGGCCAAATACGCGGCGTTTTTCGCGCCAGGTTTGCCGATGCCCACGGTGGCCACTGGGATTCCCGGCGGCATCATCACGGTGGAATACAGACTGTCCACGCCCGCGAGGTGCGGTGATTCCATAGGCACGCCGATGACGGGCAGGATGGTTTTTCCAGCGACGACCCCGGCGAGATGAGCGGCCATGCCTGCGGCGCAGATCACCAATTGCGTTCCGTTGGCTTCGGCGGCACGCACCAATTCTTCAACGCGGTGCGGCGAGCGATGGGCGGAGGCCACATGACATGCGCTACGCACGCCGAATTGATCCAAAACTTCCAGCGTCGCCGCCATGGCGGGGAAATCCGAATCGGAACCCATCAAGATCAGCACGGTAGTGCTCATGGTTCAGTCCCTTCAGTCGTTGAGGCAAGGCACCGGCTTGCCGGCGATGCGCTCGTAGATTTCGATGTAGCGGCGTCGGGC
>CAMDTN010000026.1 GCA_945907755.1 Singulisphaera sp. GP187
CTGCTGGTGGTGGCCAACACATCGTCGAGTTCTGTGTAGCGCGTGCCTTCGTTCTCTTCGTTGCTGTTCAGCGGGCCCGCAGCAAGGAAGCCCGTGGCAGCGCGGGCCCAACGGTCGGCAGGGTCGAGTTCATCGCCCGCAAGTTGCCAGCGCACGAACACATCCGCGGGCAAATCTTCGTTCATGGCTTTGATCACGAAGTCGCGATAAGGCCACGCATGCGGGCGCTCTTCGTCGAATTCGTAACCATTGCTGTCGGCGTAGCGCGCCACATCCAACCAATGCCGCGCCATGCGTTCGCCGAAGCGCGGGCTGGCCAACAGTTCATCGACCACGCGTTCCCAAGCGCCGTCGGTGTTGGCCACAGCAGAGCCGCCGCTGGCAGCGGCAGCAGCGAAAGCATGCACCGCTTCGGGCGTTGGCGGCAGGCCCGTCAACACCAAGTGTGCACGGCGCAGCAGCGTGGCGGCGCTGGCCGCTGGAGCAGGCGCAAGACCGCGCTGCGATAGCGCATCCAACACAAATGCGTCCACCGGGTGTGCAGCACCGTTGTGCGGCGGCTGCACCGAACGCAGCGGGCCGAAAGACCAGAATGCGCGGTCCGCCGCTGTCACTTCACTGGGGTTGCGCGGCAATTGCGGCGGCGGATCCATGGGCACACCCGCTGCGACCCACGCTTCCAGTGCGGCAATGTCCTCTGCCCGCAGCGCATCCTCCTTGTAGGGCATGCGCGGTTGCTGCTCGCCACGCACCGTAGCCAACAACACGCTGGTGGACGGCGCTTCTATGGCCACCACCGCGCCATGCTTGCCGCCCCGCAGCACTGCTTCGCGAGTGCTCAAATCCAAACCACCCCGTGTCTTTCCGGGGAAATGGCAGCGCACGCAGTGACGCTCCAGTACCGGCCGCGCGCGCTCCCAAGGCGACGCAACTTGCGCTGGGGCAAGGCCCGCTAACAACATCATGAGGACCAAGAGCTTCGTGATCACGCAGCGAAGATCCTACAGTCCGTGCTTGACTTTGGTGGGGGCGGGAGGCCATGCTTGTGACAACACTGCCCCGCCTCGGGGTGGCGGCTTTTACCTACGGAGCTTTTTCAATGCGACCACTCAGTTTTGCGCTGTCCTTTGCGTTCCTTGCTTCAGCCTTGTGCGCCCAAGGCGGCACCATGACCCAACTGGTGAACAACAACACCATCGCGAATGGCAGCACGGTGACTTGCAACACCACCGTAGCCGGCGCTCAATATCATGTGCAGAACAGTTTCTGGCGCGCGTTCAACCCGTCAGCCATGGGCATCACGACGCCCATTGATGTCACATGCATCACCTATGGCGTTGAATTCTGCACTGCGGGCGTAGCCTCTGTTCCAGCGTTCCAACAGCCCTTGCAGATTCGCCTGCGCAAGGCCATCAATACTCTTGCGTCAACATTCCCCGGAGCCACGCCGGCGGTCACGCACACCGAAATTTTTTCCCAAGCCAATGTTGCCGCCAACGCCGCCAACAAGGTCTTCACCCGCGGCATGAGCACGGTGGTCACTCTGAACCCCAACGACTTGCTGGTGGTGGAGCTCTACTTGCCTGACGGCGTCGCTGGTCAGAATGTGCTGTTCCCTGGTTCGAACTCGTTGGGTCAAACGGCCCCTGGTTATATCTCTGCACCCGGTTGCGGCATCGCCGCGCCAACGCCATTCGCTGGCATCGGCTTCCCCAATGTGCACATTCTGTTGGATGTGAACTATGTGGTCACGGGCGGGCTCTTGGTGCCTTCGGCTTCGACCATCACCATCCCGAGCAGCGCCAACCCCGGCTTCACCGACTTGACCTTGATAAACACCAACCTGATCCCCGGCCACGAAATCTGGAACATCTACAGTTGGCAGCCCTGCCCCGGCGGCGTGGGCAGTGGCCCGTTCCTTGGCCTCTGCTTCGTCACTTTGGGCGACGTGCTGCCCCAACTGTCAACACCTTTGGGCTTCGCACCCTTCCACTTCTTGGCGGATAATTGCACCATGAGCTTCGGTCCCTTCCCCATTCCCAGCGGCATCACGCTGGAGTTGGTGACTGTGGACTACAACTCTCTGACTGCCACACTGAATGGAGTGTCCACAGCAATTCAGATCGTCCTCTGATCTTTAGGTGTGGCTTTCGGGGCGCAGCGGAACCTAAGATGGGCTCCATGCGCCCCGCCTGCATTTTCGCTGTATTGCTTTTTGTCGCCGCTGCCCTGCCCGCCCAATGGAGCCCCGCAACGGGCCAGTGGGGCAAGACTCTTGCGGACGATGTGCGTGTCATGTCCTACAACGTGCAGGACTGCTTGTGCTCTACCAACACCAAGCAAGCTGGTGCGAATAACTGGACCGCGCTGGCTCGCATCGTGGCGGCCATGCGCCCGGATGTGCTGGTGTTGCAGGAATGCGCCGACAACAGTGGCAACGGCACCGGCACAACCATGGACACCGTGGCCAACATGACCACCGTGATCAATCTGTTCCTTCACGGCGGCACCGACACTTTCACCGCGGGCAGCCCCCCGGTCGGCGCCTATGTGCAGCTTTATGCCCCTACCTTCGACCTGCCCTACATCTTCGTCAGCACCGTGCACGACAACTACAACCGCAACATCATCTTGTCGCGCTGGCCCTTCGCTGACCTCAATGGCGACACCCAATCACAACTGAGCAACATTCCCAATGTGACTGCACACCTCTATGCAGGCGGCGGCAACGGTGGCATCCGCGGCTTCATGTTTGCGGAAATCAACCTGCCCAGCACCTACGCTGGCGACCTCATCGTGGGCAACGCGCATCTGAAAGCAGGTGGCACTGCGGCTGACCACACCCAGCGCGTCAACGCCGCGCGCAATGTTGCGTATTACATCGACCACTTGCTGAACGGCGCAGGCACTGGCACTCCGGACCCCTTCGCGAAAATCGCCGATGCACCGGCCGCCGCATTCCTACCGAATCCCAACACAGCAGTGGTGCTCGGCGGTGATTGGAACGAAGACGAAGTCACCAACGGCACCGTAGGCCCAGCGGCATGGCTGACAGAGGCGCTCACACCCGATGGCGTAGGCGGCACCGATGGCACCGACCGGAATCGCACCGATATGGCCCTCGACGGCGCGCAAGATTTTTTCACCGCCAGCACCTCCACCGGCTTCAGCGCCAAGTACGACTACATCGCGTTCCAAGACAGCGTGGCGGCGCGCAGGCGCGGGTTTGTCTTCAACACAGCATCGTTGGGCGGCGCATCTATTCCGGCCGCGCTCATCGGATACCCCGGAACAATTTCGTCCATGACCACCACGGCATCGGACCATCGCCCAGTGATCGTCGATTTCATCTTGCCACGCGCCTTAGCCTGCAACACCGCTGCTATCGATCTCGGCTTCGCGAAACTCGGCGGCAACATGCTGTTCCCACGGTTCGCGGCTTGCGGATCAACTGCAGTTGGCGCGCCAGTCACACTTGCGCTCAGCGATGCGGCGCCGAGTGCGCTGATCTACATCGGAGTCGGTGCCACCACTGGTTTTTTGAACATCGCCGGGGGCACCATCTTGCCCACACCTCTCAGCGTTTTGGGGCCGTTCCAAAGTGATGCGTTGGGAGCATTCTCCATCACGATTCCGAACGGTGCGGGCAGCGCTGTGGTGCAGTGGGCCATCGTGGACCCAGGCGCCACCTTCAGTCTCGCCTTTTCCAACGGCCTCAGCTTCTGAAGCACGCCCTCGGCAAATGCGCGGCTAGGTAGGCAGCTCCGAGAACGCAGGCGTAGGATGCCGGCAGGAAAGAGAGCGCGCGCACTGGTCACCTTGTCCAACGTCTCCAAGGCCTCGTGGCTTCTGTGACTTGCTGATGCTCCTCGATGCTTCGGCATCAAATGAAAAATGCCGCGCCGACTTGAAGAGCCGGCGCGGCATTTTCATCGAACTCGATCCTAGATCAGGAACCCGAGACGAGGTAGCCGTTCAAGCCGTCCGGCGTGAACAGCAGCGTGGAGCACGCCGGGGTCGCGATCGGGACGCCGGTCGTGAACTGGTAGAACTGGCCGCCGACTGGCGCCGCGCCGAGCGTGGGATTGATCGCCAGCGGCGTGGACGCTCCGAGCGGGGCTGGAGCGCTTCCCGTCACACCCGCGGAGATGCCGATCCACATCGCCATCGCGGCCGGTGTCGGAAGGACGCCACCGAGACTGTCGATCGAGATGTTGCCGGTCACGGTGTCGAAGAGGATGCTGTAGGTGGCCGCATTCGTCGCCACGACGGAGCCGAAGCGGAACACCCCGTTGTAGTTGACGGAAATGAGCCCCGGGCCCGGATTCGTGATGGTGATGTTGCCGCTGCCGACCGCCGCCGGGTTCAGGTCGTGGTGGGCGCCGACGACCTGCCGCCAAGAGTTCTCGAGCGCGGTCGGCGAGAAGTCCGCGAACACGAACTGATCGAAGCTGACGAAGCCGTTCGAGACGATCGCCATGTTGCTGCGGGTCGTTCCGAAGTACGGCATTCCAAGGCTGGCGCAAACCGGCGAGGCGTTGAGGTTGAGGAACACGGCCGATTCATCGGTCGCCGGTCCCGCGAGCGGGAAGATGATGCCGGGTCCGGTCGTTGTGCTGAGCTGCGCGGCGGCGCTGAGCGCGAAGCCGTCCGGATTCGTTGGGCTGAGGACGATCATCTGAGCAGTGATCGCGGATCCAGTCGGAAGCGCCGGCGCCGGGAAGTTGAGAACGACGGGTGAGCCGGCCCCGAGCGGGAAGGCGAATCCGGGGAACGTCAAGCCATTGAGGTAGGTCAACGTCGGGTCGCCACCGAGGACATCGACATTCAAGGTCTGCGTGGCCGTGACTGCGAGGCCGCCCGCGCCGAGCGCCTTGGCGGGGAGCAGGCTCAACGCGAGTTCCCAGCCGAATCCGACGTGTGTGCTAGCGATCGTCGCGGTGACGTTGTTTCCGACGCAGGTCGTCGAGATGGCCGCGCCGCCCGCAAGGTTGCAGGGGTTCGCCTGCGCGCCGTTGAAATCGACGCTCGCTTCGGCGCTATTGGTCTCCCAGATCGGAGACGGGGCGCCCGCGACGGCATAGTTGATCTGGAAGGGCACGCCCTGCGTGAACGCATTGAGGCTACCGTTCGTGATCGGGAGGTAGGCGCCGGCCACGCCGTTCTGTTGAAGCGCATTGCCCGTCCCCGGGGTCCCGAGGATCGAGATCGGAGGGAAGAACGTCGAGGCCGTGCTTCCCTGAGCCCCAAAGTCGAGCCAGTAGGTTCCGGGGGAAAGTACGATCGCGTTGCCGGTCATGGTGATGGCCATGATCTTGCGCGTCTGGTTCGCGGCCGTGCACAAAGCCGGCATCAGGAGGAGCGTACTGCGGAAAGCACCGGTCCACGCGGTCGATGTCATCTGGTTCGCCGCGCTGAAGTCGGCGACGATCACTCCACCGGCACCCGGCTGGCCGCACCAGATTCTGTAGTTGCCCGCGGTGAAGGTCGACACCGTCGAGTTGCCCGTGAGCGTCTGGTAGCCGTAGACCGTGATGTCCGACAGCGTCCAGGTCTGGCCGGCGGGGACGACGAAATCGTCAGCAAGCCGTATCGTCGCATTGGCGGTGTAGCCGAACGTGGTGAGCGCCGGTCCACCCAACGCCGCTGATGTGGTGTCGAGCGCGCAGCCATCACCCGACGGGACCGGAAGGATGCAGCCAGCGGCGGCGCCGGGATTCGTCACGAACGGACCGTTGTTGTACTGCGCGACAAGCGTCGACGACGCGAGGAGCAGGGCGATAACTATGAAACGCTTCATTGGGAACATCTCCTAGGTTGGGATAACAGGGACACCGAACGAGACGCGTAGGGTTGAACCGCGCTCGACTACTTGAAGCCCAACGCCGCCGATCCAGCGGTTTCAGCTGGATCGATCAAGCGATCAGGTTTCTTGAACTCCTGCGCCAGCAACTACGTGCAGCCACAGTTCATCGTCGGCGAGTCAAACTTGAACCCACCTCGACGAAGTGAAGGCTATCTCGGCGGTGGTCACGGAAACAAGTCTTTTCTTCGTCACGATTCGAGCGAAAGACGCGGGTTCGATCGCCGCCGGGGGTGTTCACGGGATCGTGCCAGATCGATGAATACCTAGGAACCGCTGACGGCATAAGACGTGGTTTGTCAGCGTCTTGCGACTCGACCCTAGACAGGCGTGCGGGGCCACCTAGGTCACGCAGTGTCGCGCTGCGACGGATTCCAGCGGCGACATCGCTGCCGCGACCCTGCAGCATGTTGAGCGCTCGCCCCCAAAACGACCAACGCGGACGCAACCTGTGAAGGCCGCGCCCGCGTGGGCACCGAAGAACGATCAGATTAGAAGACCTGAAGCGTTGTGGTGTTGCTGGTGCAGAAAGTGAGGCCCAAGCTGGGGATGCCGCCACCAAGGCCGCCGCCGCCAAAGCTCGGGAAGCCGATGGCCACCGACTGGCAATGCAGGGTCTGGCTGGGCACTGTAGGAATGGTCCCGCCGCTTGGAGCCGCAGGCATCGTGAAGCTAACGGAAGCTGATCCGCCCGCGCTGGCGGTGCCGAGCGGCAGGATGATCATGGGCTGCGCAATGTCGAGACTGAAGCCGCCCAACGGGCCTAGGCTGAAGGTGGTGCTGCCGAGGCTTTGCGCCGCAGCGACGAACACCATGCTGCCTGCGGGTGCGCCGGTGACACTGATGCCGACGGTCTGGCCGAAGTTGACGGAACCCGTGATGGCGAGGGCAGAGCATTGCGCTGACACGGCGCCTGCGATGACCAGCGACATGATCGCTGCTGAAAACATTTTCATTGAGTCACTCCTTGGTATGGCGGGTAATGCCCCCCCGTCAACCTTTGAGTTTGCGGTATTTCGCGGCGTTGGATTCGCTCTTGCCACCACGCTCCTCGGCCAAGCGTTCGACATAGGCGCCGTAGTCGCCTTCGAACAGTCGTACCTTGCCGTCGCCTTCAAAGGCCAAGATGTGCGTGGCCAAACGGTTCAGGAAGTAGCGGTCGTGGGAGACCACCACTGCGCAACCCGGAAACCCCTGCAGGGCATCTTCGAGCACGCGCAGCGTTTCGACATCGAGGTCGTTGGTGGGCTCGTCAAGTAGCAACACATTGCCGCCGCGCCGCAGCAGCTTCGCCATTTGAATGCGATTGCGTTGGCCGCCGCTGCACTCCCCCACCAATTTCTGTTGGTCGGTGCCGCGGAAGTTGAAGCGCGCAACATAGGCGCGGGAGTTCACTTCCTTCTTGCCGATCATCATCAGATCTTTGCCGCCAGTGATTTCTTGGAACACGGTCTTCGTTGGATCCAAAGTGTCGCGCATCTGATCGACATAGCAAAGCTCCACCGTGCTGCCGATGGCAACGCTGCCGCCATCAGGTTTTTCTTGCCCCGCGATCATGCGCAGCACCGTGGTCTTCCCTGTGCCGTTCTTGCCGATGACGCCCACCACCGCGCCAGGCGGGATCTCAAGGTTGAGGTCTTTCACCAGCGTGTTGTTGCCGTAGGCCTTGCTGACGCCGGTGAAATTGATGACGCGGTCGCCCAGGCGCTGCCCGTGCGGGATCACCAGTTCGATGGCGTCATCGCGCATTTCAAGTTCGCGCGCTTCCAGTTGCTCGTAGTTGCGAATGCGCGCCTTGTTCTTGGCCACGCGCGCGCGCGGCGACTGCTGGATCCATTCCAATTCGCGCTCGATCATGCGGCGCACGCCGGTTTCTTCGCGTTCCTCAACGCGCAGTCTCTCGGCACGCTTGCGCAGGTACTGCGAATAGTTGCCCTCGTAAGGCGTGGCGCGACCACGATCCAGTTCCAACATCCAGCCCACCACATTGTCCAGGAAGTAGCGGTCGTGGGTGATCAAGATCACACAACCGTGGTAGGCCTTCAGATGCTGTTCCAACCACTCCACCGTGTCGGCGTCGAGATGGTTGGTGGGCTCGTCCAACAGCAACACATCCGGCTGTTCCATCAGCACTTTGCACAAAGCCACACGGCGCTGCTCGCCGCCGGAGAGTTTGGTGACATCCGCATCCCCAGGCGGCAGGTTCAACGCGTGCATGGCTAAATCCAGCTCGCGATCCAATTCCCAAGCGTTGCGATGGTCGATGCGCTCCTGGACGTGCGACAGCTCGTCCATCACGCGCTCCATTTCTGCGGGGCTCAAATCCGTCGCCAACTTTTCGTTCAGCGCTTCCCAGTGGTGCAGCATGTCGCGCACAGGCTTCACGGCTTGTTCGAGATTGCCGCGCACATCCAATGTCGGGTCCAATTGCGGCTCTTGCGACACATAGCCCACGGTGCAGCCGTCCGCTAAGCGCGCGAGGCCTTCGTACTCCTTTTCCACACCCGCCATGATGCGCAGCAGCGTGCTCTTCCCCGCGCCGTTGTGGCCGATGACACCAATCTTTGCGCCGGGCAAAAAGGCCAGCGTGATATCCCGCAGCACGGGCCCGCGGTCGTAGTTCTTGCACACATCACGCAACACATAGACATAGTCAGCCATGCGGCCACCATAGCGCGCAAGCCCGCTGCCGAAAGTGCGTGCTACGCTCGCGCGCCATGTTGGCCCGGCCTCCACAAGTGCTCTTCGCAGCCTTCGCTGCAGGCGCAGCAGTCATGCTCGCGGAATTGACCGCGCCCCGCGCGCTGGCGCCGCTTTATGGCACGAGTTGGCGCATCTGGGTGACGATCATCGCGGGCACCATGGCCGCCATGGCGCTGGGCTACTTTCTTGCCGCGCGCTTGCGCCCCGAACAAATCACGCCACGCAAACTTGCGCGTCTCTTATTCGCAGCCGCAGTGTTGTCTGTGCCCGCCGCCTTCTGCGTGGTGCCACTTGGGTCGCTGTTCGAGCCCACGCCGCTACCACTGGACCAAATCAGCAGCATCGACGATGGCTTTGGCGCTTGCCTCATCGTGGTGGCGCTGCTGTTCATGCCCGCCGCCGCGTGCTTGGCCGCTGCTGCCCCACTGTGCGCGCGGCTCCTGGAAGTGGCGGGCAAAGATTCAGGCAGCGCAGCGGGGCAGGTTCTGTGCGCAGGCACACTTGGGTCAATCTTGGGAACTCTCGCCCCAGTGCATTGGCTTTTGGATGGCGTGGGCGTGCGCATGACCTTGCTGGCCGGCGCCTCCATGCCGCTGATCGCCGCCCTGTTCTTGCAACTGGCGGCTCAGTCGCCGCTGTCGCGCAAAGCGTGAACAAAATGTTCTTCGCGCTGCTCGAAGGTGCGCGCAGCGACGAGGCAGCCCGCCACTGCCAACAACGCGCACAGCGCGAGAACTAACGGCAGCGTGATGGCGAAGGCCCAAGGTGGCAGCAGTCGTCCGACCACTGGAAAATCCGTCACCGGTGCCAATGCAATTGCGGAAAGCAAACCCGCCACTGCAAACTCTGGCAAGAAACAGAACAGCTTCACCAAGGTGGTGACACAGCCTTGGCCTTGGCCAGACTTCAGCACGCGCTTGCGATCTGCTGTAGCCAGCGGATGCGGCCAACGCACAGAAAATACTGCGCCTACAGACACCGCCAGGGTGTGGAAGATGACGATGCCAACGGCCACATGCGGCCAAGTGGACATCATCATAAAAGTGTCGCCGGCCATGACGCCTAACAGCATCAACAGCAGCGCCATCAACGCTAGGTCGATAGGAATGGACAGGCCTAGCACCGCCAACATGCGCCCCGCTATCAGTTGCACGCGCCGCGCTGGGGTCAGCACCAACAACGTCAGCCCTTTGCCGTCAGCTCCGAACAGGCCGTGGTGGAAACTGGCGCGCGCCAATGCAAACAGCGCCGGGAACCACCACACAAACCACGGCTGCGACGATTCACTTTGCTCGCCCAAGCCCATGAACACCCAAGGCAAGCAGATGAACACCACTTGCTGGATCCACTGCATGCGCAGTTGCGGATCGCGCCACAGCAAGCGCAAGTGCAACATCATGCTGGCTGCTACCACGCGCGGCAGGAATGGAATGTCGGCGCTGTTCTTGTGGGTCACCACCGCGCTTGCCG
Organism: Singulisphaera sp. GP187; assembly: GCA_945907755.1. Lineage (GTDB taxonomy): Bacteria > Planctomycetota > SXUL01. The sequence continues at coordinate 10,037 of CAMDTN010000026.1, forward strand.
GTGGTTCCATTTCGCCATCCAACATTTGTTGTAAGCGTGCCGCGCCGAAGCGAAACGCCGCGAAGGCTGCAAGCAAGCTGAACGCAATGCGCAACGGAGCGAGGCCGCTAAAGTCGCCTTGCCAGAGGTCCACCAAGCCCGCGCTGGGCAGCCATGAATAAAACGCGGGCGGCTGCAACTGCATCAACTCTGCGGTGCGCCCAGTGTTGAGGTAATTCATGTCCACCAAGCGGAAACCGATGTAGGCCCCAATGCCCACCAAACCGCCCATGATGACGGCGAAGTCGCGCATGCGGCGGCGCGTCATGGCAGTGGACATCAAGAAGAAGATGGCCAGCGAAACGAGGTGCCCCATCACCAACGCTGCCAACACGCACAGCACACGCACACCGATCAGCAGCACGCCACCGCCTTGCGCCACCAGCACGCCCAACGGTGTAGCCGCGTAGAGCGGGCTCATAACGGACAGCAACCCCGACAGCACCATTGCGGCAAACACTTCCTTGGCCGCAACGGGCAAGTGCATGATGCGCCCAATGTCGAAGAACTCCGAAACCGCCATGCCCACCAAAGTCAGCACGCACTGCGCGATGAAGATGGAACCCAGCGCATTGGCCAATAGGCTCGGGCCCAATTCTGGTTGGCGCGAAACGCCGATGGCTGTGCCAAGAACCATCAAGCCCGCAAAGCCCAGCATCGCCACATTGACGAGGAGTGTGAACACCAATGCCACGGGCTTTGCAGTCCGCGCGCGGAACATCAGCTTCAGGCGCAGGCCCAGAAGGATCTTGCAGCGTTGCAGTGTGCTCGGCGGGTGTCCGAGCGGAAGCGCGGGGCCGTTGGTCACAGGAAATCCACGCCGCTGCCGTTGGTGCGCGCGCCACCTGCCAGATGCACGAACACATCTTCCAAGCTGGCGCTATCGCCCAAGCCCGACTGCACTTTCACTTCAGCGAGCGTGCCGCACACGCGCAGGCTTCCTTCGGTGATGATCGCCACGCGTGTGCACAGGCGTTCCACCAACTCCAACACATGCGACGAGAAGAACACCGTGACGCCGCGATTGACTGCGTCCGTGAGCACGCCGCGAATGGCACGCACGGTGACTGCGTCGATGCCGTTGAAGGGTTCGTCCAAGAAGAGCACGCGTGGCCCGTGCAGCAGCGCGGCGGCGAGCGCGACTTTCTTGCGCATGCCCATGGAAAAATCCATCAGGATGCGCGAACGGTCGGCGGCAGCCAGCTCCATCAGCTCAAACAGCGCTTCGCTGCGACGGCGGCCTTCGTCGTTGGGCAAACCATGCAAGCGTGCCACCAACTCCAACATCTCCCGCGGCGTCAGGCGGTCGTACAGCGACGGATCTTCCGGCAGCACGCCGATGCGGCGGCGCAGTTCCAGCGTTTCGGTGGCGCAGTCGAGGCCCAACACTTTGGCGCTGCCAGCGGTGGGCTTCAGCAAACCGCACAACATGCGAATGGTGGTCGATTTCCCTGCGCCGTTGGGGCCCAAGAAGCCAAAGAACTCCCCTGCTTGCACTTCGAGGTCCAATGGCAACACCGCTGTCTTGGCCCCGAAGTCGCGACGCAACCCAAATGTTTGAACAACCGGTGCTGCGGCACGAATCCCGTGAACCTGAATATCCGGCGCTGTTGCGTCACCTTGCATGGATGGATCCTCTCTTGATAGCGGCGCTTGTCAATCCTGCACGCAGCCCGATAGTGTCCGCACATGGAAATCGTCATTCGCGGCACTGGCGAGTGGGCCACCTTGGACACAGGAGTGGCAGGCCCGCGCGCTGCTCGGCAACTTGAAGATGCTGGCCTACGCCAAGGAGCCAGCGTGCATGTGCGCGACGGTGTCATTCAACGCGTCGGCGCTGCGGATGAAGTGCCCTCGGCGCTGCCACATTTGCCGGTGCTGGATGTGGGCGCCATGTTGGTCACGCCGGGGTTTGTCGACCCGCACACGCACCCCGTGTTCGCGGCCACCCGCGAAGACGAATTCGAACAACGCTGCCGTGGCGTGAGCTACGAGGAAATCGCCAAGCGCGGCGGCGGCATCCGCAACAGCGCGCGGAAACTGCGCGGCGTGGCGCCACAACAGATGTTGGACGCCGTGCTGGATCGTGCCGACGGCTTCTTGCTGCACGGCACCACCACCATCGAAGCCAAGAGCGGCTACGGCTTGTCGCTGGATTCCGAACTGGCTTCGCTGCGCGCGATCCGCGACGCCAATGCGGCGCATGCTTTGGATTTCGTGCCTACATTCCTCGGGGCTCACGAAGTGCCCGACGAATTCCGCGCCGATCGCGAGGGTTACATCAGGCTGCTGATCGACAGCATGCTGCCGCAGATCGCACGCGAAGGCTTAGCCGAAGCCTGCGATGTATTTTGCGAGGCCCATGTGTTCAGCGTGGATGAAGCACGCCGTATTCTGTTGGCTGCGCGCGCGCTGGGTTTGCAACTGAAGCTGCACGCCGACGAGATTGCGCCCATCGGTGGTGCGGGCCTTGCAGCCGAACTACACGCACTGAGCGCCGATCACTTGGTCGTTGCATCAGAGCGCGATCTTGAAGCCATGCGCGACGCTGGTGTCGTGGCCGTGCTGCTGCCCGCAACTTCGCTGTACTTAAACTTGCCGCAAGACGCGCCGGGGCGGCGCATGCTCGCGCTGGGTTTGGCTCCAGCCTTGGCTACAGATTTCAACCCCGGTTCGTCGCCCACGCGCAACATGTCGTTTGTGCTGTCACTCGCGTGCATCAAGTACGGCATGAGCGCGGCGCAAGCACTGGGCGCCGCAACTTGGAATGCGGCGCACGCCATTGGCCGCGGCGGAAAATGCGGCGCCATAGCACCAGGCTTCGTTGCAGACTTTGCAATATTCAATCTGCCAAACTTGGCATCGCTTCCGTATCACTTCGCAGAGAACCGTGTCCACACGGTGATCAAGCGCGGAGTGCCGGTGGTGCAGGCAGGGCGGTTGTTGCCCGCTGCACGCAACGGCGGCTGACGCCGTCCACTCGACGGCGAGAAAAAACTGCCGCCGGCGCGACATCCGGCTGCTCCGTGCTGTATGGTGTTCATGTCCCCGTCGAGGGGGCCGTGATCTTGCTGGGGTCGCTTAGCAAGATCGGGACTGGAAGTGCCAACGACGTGTCGGTATTGAGCGTCCGAGGCTGGCCCAGACCCCGCGCTGTTCCGTGCTTTGCACGGCCCCGGCGCGCCGGTCGCATGAAAGGAGGTGGTTGATTGAAATTTCGTGAACTGAGAGGTTCCCCCACCTGAGGCCGACGGGCCTCGCTCAGGGAAACCTGATTGTTGCCGACCGGCGTAAGTATGCCGGTCGGCATTATTTTTTGCGCGCTCGCGCGCCGCAAAGGCGGACCGCGTTCGAACACGCCTGATGCTGTGCGCCGAATGAACCTCGGCATTCTCCCAGCCGATAGAACCACATGGTCCGTCCTGTGTTCTTGAACGCGTCAATCAGAGAGCGAGTCTCAGTGCCTACATGCTGTTTCGACTATTAAAATAGCCTTGTTACAGCCTTGCCATAATCGCAGAATGCGGCGGCTCGTTAGGTGCTCTGCACTTGCGACGCCATGGTTCCCCGTCCCATGAAGTGAGGTTTCCTGCTGTGCTTCGAATCACCCTTGCCGCTCTCTTTTTCGCTGCGGGGCTCAGTGCCCAAACCATCACAGGCACCATAGTCACCAACCTCGGAGTGCCTGTTGCGAATGTCACCTTAGAGTTCAGCAACGGTGCTGTGCCACTAACTCCACTGACCAACGCTCTCGGGCAATTCAGTTGCACCGTTCCAGTGGGCACCTACGACATCACCATGGTGCCATCCGATAACACGCTTGCGCCGCGACAGTTCCTAGGCGTGGTCTTAGGCGTCGTGAACATGGGCACCATCGTGTTGCAGCCAGGCATTGCGCTGTCGGGCACGGTAATGGCGGGCGGCCTGCCACTCTCTGGCGCCGACATCAATGTTTATGACGCAGTCACCGGCGTGAAGCTGTTCATTCAGAATGACTCCACGAGTGCGCTGGGCACCTACACCGTCATCGTGCCCGCAGGCGCCTTCAATGTGCGCGGTGCGCCGCCAGCAGGATTGATCTTGGTGGCACAGATGTTCAGCAACATCAGTGTGTTCGCCACAACAACCTTGCCGACCATGACCCTACCCGCAGGCGTGGTGCTGAGCGGCAATGTGCGCCACTCCATCACGAATGCCGCCCTCGTTGATGTGGACATTGATGTCGACAACTACTTCACCGGCGTACGCGTCCAGACACCTTCAGACAACACCGACTCATTGGGCAACTTCAGTGTCATCGTGCCTGTGGGCGTCTTCAATATCACGCTCGATCCACCGCCCACCATGGCGCTGCTCGCACGGCAATTCTTCGGCATCCCCGTAGGCGGCACCACCAACGCCGGCGTGCTGACGCTCCAACCAGGCTTCACCATCACAGGCACTGTGGTGGGTGCTTTGAGCGCGCCGCAGAGCGCATGCAATTTGGATGTCGACACTTATCCCGGTGGGTTCCGCATGTACACCGCGAATGACAGCACCACCGCCACCGGAACTTTCATCATGGTGGTGCCCGCTGGCACCTACACCCTGGCTGTGCATGCGCCCATCGGCTCCACCTATGTCGGCACGCGCACAGCCAGCTTCGTCGTCGGTGCCAACACCAACCTCGGCACCATCACGCTGCAGCAAGGCGTGCTTTTCAGCGGTGCGGTGACGAACTGGTTCGGGCTTCCTGAGCAGGACTGCGACATCGATGTGTATAGCCCAACAACTCTCGCAGAGTTGGTGCTGACCGGCGATGCCACCTCGGCCAACGGCAGCTACAGCGTGCGCGTGCCTCAAGGCACTTGGGGCGTGCTGTTCAAGTCGCGCAAGACTTCACTGGTGGCGGACAGCACCTATGCGAGCGTCAGCATCGGTGCTGGCGGCGGTGTGCTTTCACCTGTGCTGGGCCTGAAGCAAATTATGGTGTATCTCGACGGCGCATCGCCCAGCATGATCATCCCTCAGGGTGGTTCAGTGCCAGTGATTGCCGCCATCTATGTGCCCGGCGGTCTTAGCCCGACCACTGGCAGCCTGCAGCTTTATCTGATGGATCCCAACGGAGTCGAAACGCCGCTGTACGCACCACTGCCACTGTCACTTCCCGCGCAGTTCTTCGCCATGTGGCAAGGGTTGCCGCTGCCCTTGGCCCCTGTCAACGCCGCTTTCCTTGGAAAACAGTTCAAGTTGAAGGCGCGGATCAGCAATGGTGCCGCAGTGAACCCTGTCATCTACGACAGCGACGAATTCAGTTTCACCATTCAGTAGCGCGCCATGCACAACGGACCTCGCATCCTCTGCTACAGCCACGACACCTACGGGCTTGGGCACTTGCGTCGCAATCTGCTGTTGGCGGAACACTTCAGCAACGCTTGCCCGAAGCGGCCATCCATTCTGATCGCCACGGGCAGCACCCGCGCTGGTTCGTTCCCAATGCCGCCGGGCACCGACACACTGAAGTTGCCGTGCATCACCAAGCGCACTGATGGCAGCTACGCGCCACGCTCTCTGGAGGGCAGCCTCGAGGAAGTGTTGGCGTTGCGCGGCCGCCTGCTCTTGGCTGCCGTGAACGCGTTCCAGCCGCATTTCCTGTTTGTAGACCATGTGCCTGCAGGTTTGCTTGGCGAGTTACGCGAAACGCTGCACCATGTGGCGGGGATGCCGCGGCGTCCCTTCCTGTGCTTGGGGCTGCGCGACATCATCGACGAGAAACAGCGCGTTCTGTCCGAATGGCAGCGTGACGGCGTGAATGAAGTGTTGCCGCTTTACGACCGCATCTTCGTCTACGGCGACGGGCAATTGGGCAGCAGCGCCAAGGAACTCGGGCTGGAGGAGCGCTTCCCGGGCAAGGTGATTCACACGGGCTATCTCGCACGCCCACGCGCCGTCGCGCGAGCGGATGCTTTTGCGCCGTATCAACCGCGCGGCACCGAGATGCCCAGGTTTCCGCTAGGGCAGGCGCCTGTGGTGCTTGTCACCACGGGCGGTGGTGGCGACGGCCACGAAGTGCTGCGCCACTACGCCAGCTTCCTCGAGTCGCACACCAAACCTTTGCCATTCCACAGCCTCGTGGTCGGTGGCCCGCTGCTCTCACACCGCCGCACCGACGAACTGCGCCTGCGCTTCGCATCCATGACACACTCCGTCGTCTTCACCGACTTTGTTGAAGACATGGACGTGCGCATCGCGAATGCAGCCGCCGTGGTTTGCATGGCGGGCTACAACACCGTGTCTGAAGTGTTGGCCGCGGGCACACCGGCCTTGCTGGTGCCGCGCGATGGGCCGCGCTTGGAACAGATTCAGCGCGCTAACCTGATGGCCGCGCGTGGCAGTTGCCGCACCGCACGCCTAGCGGAACTGTCGCCGCAACTATTGGACGCATTCCTCGGTGATGCCCTCAGCGGCCACTGGAAGCCCAGCGCACCACCCAACCTCGCGGGGCGCGAGCGCGTCTGCGCTGAAATGGCCGCGCTGATGGAAGGCGCGTTCAGCAAGACTCCTGCGCCCGTCGGAGGCGCGTGATCTGAATGGGCCGCGAGCGCATCGGCTATGTATTGAAGAAGTTCCCGCGGCTGTCTGAAACTTTCATCTTGTCCGAATTATTGGGCGTGCAGGCAGCGGGCATCGAAACCACGGTGTTCACGCACCGCCCCGCCGACAACGAGCCGCGCCACGCAGACTTGCAAGATTTGCGTGCGGAAGTGGTGGAACTGCCAGAGAAACGCAGCCGCGTGCCTGAGATCTTGGAAGCCAGCGGCGCAGCCCGCGCAGAACTGGAAGCGCTGTTAGTGCGCGTGCGCGGCGATGGAACCGGCGAGAACCCCAACAAGCGCGGCGAAGGCCTGATCGCGCAGGGCGCCGCGTTGGCCAAGGAAGTGCGCGCCCGCAAGATCACACACCTGCACGCTCATTTTATGACTGTGGCGGCGCGCATCGCCTATGTGGCGCACTTGCTCTGCGGAGTGCGCTTCACCGTGACCAGTCATGCCAAAGACATCTGGCGCCACGATGTCGACCGCGAACTGTATGCGGCAGTAGCCGCACGCGCCCACGCCGTCGTCACCGTGTGCGACGCCAATGCCGATTTTATTCGCAGCCAACTGCTGCGCAGCGGCCGCGTGGTGCGCATCTACAATGGCTTGCCGGAAGCCGTGCGCACGCCTCCCGCAGTAGCACGCGACGCGCAATTGATCGTTGGCGTTGGCCGACTGGTGCCCAAGAAGGGTTTCGATGTGCTGCTTGGGGCACTGCAATTGCTGGAGCAACGCGGCGTGCCCTTCCGCGCGATCATCGTCGGCAACGGCGAAGAGCACAGCGCGCTGACGCAAATGGCGCAGCGCTGCGGGCTGGATGATCTTGTCGACTTCACTGGCGCGCTGCCGCGCGAAGAAGTGCTGCGGCTCTTGGCTTCAGCGCGCGTGGCGGCATTGCCCTGCTTGCGCTGCGACGACGGCAACCAAGACGCTTTGCCCACCGTGCTGTTGGAAGCTCTCGCCTTTGGCACGCCGGTGGTGAGCACCCCGGTCGCTGGCATTCCTGAAATCGCTGACAGCGGCGAACACGGATTGATCGTGCCGCAGCAGGACATTCCAGCCACCGCAAATGCGTTACAGAGACTGCTGAGCGACGACGCGTTCTGGCAACACTGCAGCGAGCGCGGCCCTCAGCGCGTTGCTGAGCGCTTTCGCCAAGAACAGACTTTGCCGCAACTCACCGCGCTTTTTCGGGGCGAAGTCCCTGGCGCCGTCGCTGGGCGGGAATCTTTGAAAGTGCTGCTCTTATGCGCCGACTCCGGGATTGCGCCGGATGGCACCAAGGGGGCCAGTTTGCATTTGCGCGCCATGGCGCGCGCGCTGCAAGAGTGCGGGCATGAAGTGCAGATGCTCACGCGCCGCGCCCCAGCCGCTGGAGCGATGCTTGGTTTCCCTTGGGCGCAACTTGCTGACGCATCTGCGCTGGGCGACCAGCTTGCCGCGCTGAAGCCCGACTTGATTGTGGAGCGGTATTCACTGGGGCACACCGCGGCGCTGCTGGCGGCGGCGCACGCACGCATCCCTTTCGCTCTGGAAGTGAATGCTCCTCTGGTCATAGAAGCCAGACTGCATCGGGCGCACACCTTGCACGGTGGAGAATCCGAAGCTGAAGCGCTGCTGTGGCGCGAAGCGCCATTCGTGTTCGCGGTGTCGCGCCCACTGCTGGATCACATTCGCAATGTGCGCGGCAACGCCGACGGCCTGCACTTGTTGCGCAACGGTTGCGACCCAGCACTGCACCCGCAGCCCGCTGCGCCCGCAGCCGGCGTCCCCATCCTCGCCTTCCTCGGGCATCCCAAACCATGGCACGGCGTGGGCGCGTTAGTGCCCCTTGCTCAAGCGCTGCAAGCCGCAGGTGTCGCCGCGAAGCTACGCATCATCGGTGGCGGGCCCGGTGCTGACGCGGTGCTGCAGGCCGCTGCCGCTGCGGGCGTCGCAGATTTATTCAGCAGTAGTGGTGCTTTGGACGAACGCGCCGCGGCGCAAGAACTGTCCGCTGCCACTTTGCTGCTGGCGCCCTACCCGCCGTCCGATTTCTTCTGGTTCAGCCCGCTGAAACTGGTGCAAGCCGCGGTCGCTGGCGTGCCCGCAGTCACCACCGACCTTGGCGATATCGCGGAAATCACTGGCGCTGGTGGCGTGTGCGTGCCTGCGGGCGACAACGCCGCTTTCGCTGCAGCAGTCATCGCTCTGTTGCAAGATCGCCCGCGTTTGGCGAAGCTCGCAGCCGACGCCCGCCAACGCGGGCTGGCTGAGTTTCCTTGGGTTCATGTGGCCCAACGGATGCTGCAAGCCACTGGTCTGCCGACGCGATGAAACTGAGCTTCAAGCCCACATCCACTCTTGCTGCGGTGCGCTTGATGAGCCCTGCTTTGCGCGGCGAAGGCGGTGCCGTTGCAGGCGCCATCGTGTGCACTGTGTTCCTCGCGCTTCTGGAATTGGCGAGGCCTTGGCCCATCAAGCTGGCCTTGGATGCGTTGCTGAATGCAGATGCCACCGGACGCGAGCGCACCTTACTTGAGGCTGCTCTCGTGGTGGTTGCCATCGCCGTCAGCGCAGGCTTCGTGCAATTGGGGCGTGCGGCGTTGGCCGCACGCACAGGCCGCAAGATCACCGCGCGCGTGCGTGCGCGCGTGTTCGAGCACATCTTGCGGCTGCCCTTCGCAACACAGCGCACGCTGCACAGTGGCGACCTCCTCACCCGCGTCACCGGCGATGTCAGCATGGTGCGCGACCTCTTGTTCACTACTTGGGTTGGGGCGCTGGAGCGCGTGCTGGTTCTTGCTGGCACGGCCGTTGTGCTGTTCGTCATCCATCCACTGTTCGCGCTGCTCGTGCTGGCACCATTAGTGCCTTTCGTATTGGTGTTGCGTTTGGCCAGCATCAAGATGCGCCGCTTGGTGCGCCGCCAGCGCGAAGGCGAAAGCACCAACGCGATTCACGCATCCGAAAGTTTTCGGCAGTTGCGTTTGGTGAAAACTCTCGGTGCCGAGGCTGTGCTGGCGAAATTTTTCCGCCGCGGCACCCGCAACGCAGAACGCGTCGGCGCCAAAGCCGCGATGGCCGCGGCGCGCATGGGCCTGTCTGCCGAATTGCTCACCGGCGCGGGGCTGGCACTGCTGCTGTGGGTCGGCGGCGGCGCGGTGCTCGATTCAGGCATGGACGCCAGCATCTTGGTTGTGCTCGTGTCCTATGCGCGCTCGATTTACAAACCGTTGCGTGGTTTGTCCAAGGAAGGCACGCGCATGGCGAAAGCCACCGCCTGCGCCGAGCGCATCCAAGAATTATTGCTGCTGGACGCCCCCGCAGAAGACGCCGGGCCAGACATTCCGCCGGGGCGCCACACGCTGGTGCTGCAAGACGCTGCGCATTTGCACGACGGCCAGCGCGGCTTGCAAAGCTTGAGCGCCGAACTGCGCCCCGATGAACTCACCGTCGTGGTGGGCGGCAACGGTGCGGGCAAGAGCACGCTCGCGGCCTTGTTGCTGCGCTTGCTGCCGCTGCACAGTGGCAGCATGCGTTGCGCGGGCGAAGAAGCTGCATCGTGGTCCTTGCGCAGTTGGCGTGCGCGGTGCGCATATGTGCCGCAAGAGATCCATCTGTTCGGCATGACGGTGCGCGAGAATTTGTTGCTGGCGCGCTCTGACGCCGACGAAGCCGCACTGTGGCGCGCGCTGGACATCGCTCAAGCGCAAAGCTTGGTGGAACGACTGCCCCAAGGCTTGGACACCATGTTGTCCGAAGCAGGCGCCAGTTTGTCTGGCGGCGAAGCGCGGCGGCTGATGCTGGCCCGCGCTGCATTGCGCGATGCTGCGTTGATTGTGTTGGACGAACCGCTCGCTGGCATCGATCCAGTCGCTCGGCCTGCTGTCATCGCCGCAGTGCGCAGTCTCGCGCGCGGGCGCTGTGTGATCGTCATCACGCACGAAGCCATCGCAGAACTCAATGCCGATCAACAACTCACCCTCGACGAAGGGCGCCTTGTGCATTGCGAACGCCGCGCAGGGCGAGCCACTTCATGAGCTGGGCGGAGTTGTTCGCGAGTTGCGCCCCGTTGTTGAGCGAGTCGCAAACTCTCGCATTGTTCCGCGCTGCCGGAGTGGAAGTGGATTCCATTCAGCCACTGTGGCGCAGGTTGTCGCCGCGACCACCACAGCGTTTCTCGTGGCTGCTGCGCCGAGGCGAGGAAAGCCAGCTTGCTGCCGTCATCGTGATGCCCGCGCCGCGAGCGGCAGAAGTGCTGGACAAGTGGACGCGCCTGCACCCGCAAGAAACCGCATTCGGTCCCGGAGTGCGCGCGTTGCCGAACGCGCTTAGGTTTGGCGGCGACTCCGCCGCGGGTGCGCTGCTGTTTCTCTGGCCCAATGATCGCGAATTGCGCGACGCCAAACACATCGCCGATTTGGACAAGCTCAAACGCTTGCTGCCAGAAGCCGATGGCGCAGTGCCCGCGGGCTGGCGCGTGCGTGGCAAGCAATCGCAACTGCGTTGGGTGCGCTTCAAGCCTGAAACCCGCGCTGTGGCGCGGTTCGAATTTGGCCTGAAAAACGATGCCACTGGCGCCACTAACCAACGCGCGCTGTATTTGCGCTTGTTCCAAGATGCGCGTGGAGCGCGGCTGGACACACTGCTGCGCCATCTCGCGCTGCACACACCAACATTGCGTGCCCCACAGGCCTGCGGCGTTCTGTTCGAAGGCCGCTGCCAATTGGAAAGCGTCGTTGCAGGCAAGCCTTTAGACGCCAGCCGCGCCCTGCCGCGCGTCCGCGAAATGGTCGCGGCCATGCAACTCTTACACAACACTCCATGCCTCACGCAATCGGGCGTGCAAGACCGCGGTGCCGACTTGGACGATGTTTCACTGTTGGCCCCAGAGCTCACTGGATTGGTGGAAGAGGTGCGCGCCGCGTTGCGCGATGCACAACAACACTGCACGCCAGCGCTGGTTCACGGCGACCTGTACCTCTGGCAATTTCTCGCCGATGAACATGGCGTGGGCCTGATCGACTTCGAACGCGCTGGGCCTGGCTACATGGAAGATGACATCGGCCTGCTCTTGGCGCACACCACCCTCGCGCACGAAGAAAACGCCGACGCAGCCGCCTCAGTTTTCCGCGAATCTCTGTTGCATGAACTTGGCCGCAGTCCCGGCTGGTTTCAGCGCGCCGAAGCAGCAGCCCTTGCGGCGTTGGCCTTGGGCCCGCTCCGCCGAGGGCTGCCCGACGCGTTGCAGCGTGCTGAACAACGATTGCACTTAGCACTGTTGCGCTTGCGCGCCTTTGCGGTGCCTCCGCTGCATGATTCCGCAGAACTGCGCGTGGGCGGGCTCCTGTGCGACAAGTTGCACCCGCGGCTTGCTGGCTTATGGCCGGGACGCTTCGTGGATGCCGCTGGACGCAGCGCCCATGGCCTGTACGACAGCGCTCTCAAGACTGTGCGCTTGCTGGAAGCCAACGAAGACCCTCTTTCTTGTGGCGGAGAGCTTGTCGCTTGGCGGCCGTTTTCGCGCGCCGTGCTGCGGCGGACTGACGCAACCGGCCCTGTGTTCGTGAAACGCTACGCCGGCAGCAAGGCGAAGCTCGCGCGCAAGCGCCACGCGTTGGTGCAAGAAGTGGCCGCACGCGTGGCGGGGTTTCCTGAAATCGCGGCCACGCTTTCTGGTGCCGACAACGAATTGGTCACCACTGCGCTCGCTGGCACGCCCTTGCACGATTTGTTGATGCGTGGCGATTCGTCGGCTGCGCTGCACCAAACCGGAACTCAACTGGCACGCTTCCACAGCAGCGCTGCTCCGGATGTGCCTGTCACCGCGCGGCCCACCACGGCGTTCCTCCTTGCAGTGCTGCAACAGTTTTCTCCGAACTTGGTGGCGCGCGCAGAACGCAGCGCCGCGAACTTGGTGGCGCCTTCCGACGAGCGTCGCTTCTTGTGCCACGCAGATTTGCATGATCGCAATGTGCTGGTGCACCCTAGCGGCATCGGGTTGATCGACTTGGACATGGTGCAGCCGGGCGACCCTGATGAAGACATGGGCAACCTCGCGGCCCACTGTGTCCTGCGCGCGCTGCAGCGAGGAACTACTGCGGAGGCCGGCTTCCGCGATGCCCGCATCTTGCTTGCCGCGTGGCGCGCCAACGGCGCAGGCACGGGGCGCGAATCCGCCGCCGCCGCACGCACCTTCTTCCGACTGGCGGTGCTCTACACCTTGCGGCGGCGCTGGAGGCCGCTCACTCCAACCTTGCTGGCTTTGGTGGACGAAGCCGGAGCCATCTGCCCATGAAACTCCTACTGCTCGCACTGTTCGCGTTGTTAGTGGCGTGCGCACCCTTCGACCCCGGCGCACCACAGGATTTACCCGCAGGTTTTCCCGGCGGCGTGAACTTGGGCCCAGGGTATTTGCAACGCCGCCAGTGCGTTGAAGCACGCGGGCATTGGGATGGCAGTATTTTTCGCGCCACACGTTTCGTGGCGAAAGACGCAGACGACGAGGTGGTGCTGCGCGGTGAGGTGGTGGCAGTGACGCCGCTGTCGCATGTGATTGTGGGTGGCGCGCATCTGGCACTGGAAGCGGAAAGCCGCTTCTTTGATGCGGAAGGCGCTGTGTTGCAGCCGGAAAACCTGAGTGTTGGCGCGTGGGTGAAAGCGGAGTGCATCGAACGCGCCGACGGACTTGCCCTGCGCAAGCTCTCAGTGCGCAACCGACCTGAAGGAGCGCTGGACGAAATCCAAGGCACCATCACACTGGCCGACCGGAAACGCCACCGCTTAGAAATTGGAGGCTTGCCCGTGCGCTTCGATGCGCGCGCGCCGGTGGGGTGGGCTGTGAAAGACACCGCCGTCCCTGCGCCGGATGTTTCCGCGCGCGAATTCAGTGCCGACAACAACAGTGGCCTCGCGCGTGTGCGCCAACTCGATGACGACGACCTTGCCTTTGCCGACCAACACCGCGTCACTGATTGGTTGCGCTTCGCGGGTGAAGTGCAGTACGACATGGAATGGCGCGGTAATCACGACTTGCAAGACTGGCAAAAGCGCGACCGCCTGATCCACGAGCTTTCCGCCACGCTGGAACTGAGCATGCAGTTCTCGCGCAAAGTATCGGCCTTCACCAAGCTGCATTTGAGCTCTGCCGATGTCCTCTTCGATCAAGACAACAACATCGACCTCGGCCAATCCGTACGCGTCGATGAGAGCTTCGTGCTGTTGGAAGACTTGATCGCGCCCGGTGTTTCTTTGCAGGTTGGCCGTCAAGATTTCGATGATGGCCGCGAATGGCTGATGGACGACACGCTGGATGCGGCGCGGCTCTGGCTGAATCTCGATGAAAGCGTGTTCGAGGCTTCCGTGAGCCGCAAGGAGTTCACCTCAGATCCGCAGCACGATGGCGTGGACAACTGGCTGCTCGCGTGGCACGGCCAGCCGCTGCGGGGCACTACAGCGACGCTCTATCACATGGAACGGCAGCGCGACACCGCCATCACGATGGACCGCGCGTGGACGGGATTCACCGCAGAGTTCAGTGATTCCGACTGGGTGCTTTGGGGCGACGGTGCGCTGTTGCGCGGTGAAGAAGGCCTGAACAGATTGCACTCATGGGGTTTGGATTTCGCCGCCATGTGGGCGCCCAGCGGCGTGGCTTGGCGTCCATCGCTGTACGCCGGTTGGGCCAAAGGCAGCGGCGCGTCGTTCCCAGCGCAGAACTTCCAAGATGGCACCTTCCGCCAGAGTGGTCTGAACGACAACAACGACCGCTTCAACGGCATCACTAGTTTTCGTTACCTCGGCGAGTTGATGCAACCGGAGCTCGCGAACATGCAAGTGCTGACGCTCGGCGCGGGCGTGCGCTTGGACAGCGACTTCTCACTCGATGTTGTGTACCACCAGTATTCGCAATCCGTGCCCATGGCCCACTTGTTCGACACGCGCTTGCGCCTGACGCCGCAAGGGATTGATGTGCGGCTGGGCAGCGAAGTGGACTTGATCCTCGGCGTTGATTGCATTCCGGGAGTCGAGATGGAATTGGTGCTGGCGTGGTTCGATCCAGGGCGGGCGTTCGCATCAAACGCCGACGACGCTTGGTTCATGACTCTGAAGATCGAGCACCGTTTCTGAGCACCGAGATTCGCCGCGCGCGGCCGCGCACAGCGAGCTGAACGCGCGCAATAAAACGACCAAGGGCCCCCTCTTGCAAAGGAGCCCTCGTCAGTGCATCAGCTATGCCGATGCAGGTTCAGACGGCGCGAAGCCGTCTGTGTGTGATTACCAACGGTCGCCGCCGCCGCCGCCGCCGCTGCTGCCGCCGCGACCGCCGCCACGTGAGCCGCCACGGGAGCCGCCGCGACTACCGCCGCCGCCGCCGCCGTAACCGCCGCCGCCGCCGCCGCCGCCGCCGTAGCCGCCGCCGCCGCCGCCGTAGCCGCCGCCGCCACCGCCACTGCCACCGCCGAACCCGCCAGTGCGCGGCTTGCGCTCATTGGCTTCGTTCACGTTGACGCGACGACCGGCAACATCAGTGCCGTTCATCTCTGCGACAGCCTTGTCGGCGTCGGAGTCGTTCCCGAATGTCACAAAGCCGAAGCCCCGCGAACGGCCGGTTTCGCGATCCATGATCACCACTGCTTCGGTGATTGCACCGAAGCGATCGAACAGGGTGCGCAAGCCGGAATCGTCAGTAGCCCAGGGGAGTCCCCCAACAAACAGTTTCTTAGCCATAGATCTCAGACCTCTGCTCCGTCAGGAGCAACCGAGCCTGTGCGAACTTCAAGCTGCTTAAGGCAGCTTCAACGGCTATGTCTGTTATGGAGAGGCTCGGCCCAGCCACAACAAGGCATTCCCGTCATCGGATCCATCCTCTCCAAATCAACAGGGCTCGTGAATGCGCGGCTACAGGCCGGAAACGGTCGGGCGGTGTTCTGACGGCTGCTCTTTTTAGTGCGAGCCCGCGAAGAGACTTCGTGGGCACGCGGCGAACAGATGGTCAACAGGACAGGGTTCGGAACGGATCTTGGCGCGTAGTCTACAGGCGCCCACCCCACACCACAACCCTAGGGTCCAAGTCAAGCCCGCTCAAAATCCTGCCAATGGCACGCGCAGGATTGCCTTGACATGAGTCTTGCACCGAGTCCATACTGCCGACATCCGAGTCGTTTGCCGCGTTTCTCAGTTGTTTGTGCTGAAGTTTCACCTCTGTCTTGCAACTGTGTTCCGCGAACAACTCTGTTCCTTCACCCACCCGCACCAAAGGAGTCTTGTTCCCATGAAAAAATGCGCTCTTTTCTTGATCGCTGCCATGGCCATCGCGATGCCCGTAACGGCACAGTTGGTCACCGTCGGCACCGGTACCACCAAAAACACGATTTACAGCGAACCGGCCCCCTACGGCAACTACTGGTGGGGTTCCCGCCACCAGTTCATCATCCAAGCCGCTGAACTCACGGCCTTGGGCGTTGGCGCTGGCGCCAACCTGAACAGCATCGGTTTTGATGTGTTCGCCGTCAACGGCCAAGCGCTGGTCAATTTCGAGATCAAGGCCGGCCTGACCACCACCCCCAACCTGTCCTTGGGTTGGATTGCGGGCACCACGCAGGTGTTGGCCCCGATTCCTAGCTACGCGGCTACCGCCGGCTGGAACACGCACGTGTTGTCCGCACCCATCGTGTGGGACGGCACCAGCAATGTGGTCATCGAGACTTGCTTCAACAACAGCTCGTACACGCTGAACTGCGTGTTCAACCAGACCATCGGCGCGTTCACTGCCTCGCGTTGGTATCGCAACGATGCTGTCGGCATCTGCTTGAACGCGGCCACCACTGGCATGTCAACCACGCGCCCGAACATGCAACTCGGATTCGCAGGCGCTGCACTGCCGCCTGAGTACCAAGTGAATCAGGGCGCGTCATCGCTCGATTTCAACGGGCTGCAGAACACGGCCTTCGCCCTGAACACCGCGCAGGTTTGCGCTGGCGGTCCTGTCACAGCGAACATCGGCACCAACGTTCCCGGCAACGGCTGGGATATCGCCCTGTCCTTCCTGCCTGTGTTGCCCGCATCCGCAGGTGGCATCACGCTGCCCGGTGGGCAAGTGTTCAATCTCAATTTCGCCGGCGGCTTGATTTGGCTGAACGGTGGCCCAGCGCCCTTGTTCATGCCTATCCCTGGCAGCTTCCCCATCACCTTCACTGCACCTGGCGCACCCTTCCCGCTGGCGGCACAGCAACTGGTGTTCGACCCCTCCAACCCCATCGGCGTCGCACTCAGCCAAGCTGCTGCGATGAATGTGGTTGCCGCCGCCACCATGCCCCTCACCCTCACCGATGACAGCAGCGTGAACATCGCCTTCGGCGGCACGCCTCTGTGCGGCCCAGCAACCCTGTCGCTCTACGGCACGGCGTACACCAATGTGAATGTCGTCTCTAACGGTCGCCTCATGTTTGGCCCAGCGAATCTCACTTGGACGCCAACTGTCGCTGCAACCCTCATTGACGCGCCCTCCTTTGGCGTGTGGGCGGACTTCAATCCAGGTGCCGGCGGCAGCATGAGCATCAGCTCACT
Source organism: Singulisphaera sp. GP187 (assembly GCA_945907755.1). Lineage (GTDB taxonomy): Bacteria > Planctomycetota > SXUL01. The sequence goes on from CAMDTN010000026.1 coordinate 27,202, forward strand.
TCTCGTCGGTGGCATCCGTGTGGATTGGACCGCGGTGCCATATTTCGGCGGCGGCGCGCTCAACACCTTCGGTCTGCAGCTTGATGTCTCAGGTCAAGCGCAAGTCGACGGCCTCGCTGGCATGGGCGTCGGTGCCGGTGGCCAGTGGGTGGGCATCAGCGGCGGCAACGCCACCACGGCCACCGACCTCGGCCCGGTGGTCTACACACCCGCTAGCATCGTGCCCGTAGCAGGCCCAGCAACGCCTGCTCCGATGGTCTACGCCATGGGCCTCCAAGGTGGTGTGACCACAGGCCTCACCAGCATCAGTTACATCCCCAACGCGGGCGGCAACTATGACTGGGTGAGCAACTAACCTCGCCTGAGTAATCGGCTGGCGTAAAACCCGCCTCCACGAAGCCTGCGCCGACAAAGGTGCGGGCTTCGTCACTTTTGCTGCGTGGACATGCCGCGTGTCTGCGGCGCTAAATCCACCACCACTTGCAAGCGCACGAAGTCCACTGCCGTGATGACGACGCTCAGGCGCTCGCCTTCGTCGAACACGCGGTTGCCTTTGCGCGAAGTCACGCGCATGCGCGGGCCGTCCACTTGTTTGCGCCCGTCCATGCTGCGCGCTGGCAGAAATAAATGCACGAACTGTTCGTGCAGCAACAAGTCCAAACCCCAGGGCGACACGCGTTCGATCATCGCCATCACTTTTTGGCCCACAAAAGCGTGCATGTACTGGCACACCTTCAAATCTCCCACCGCAACTTCCACCAGCGAGGCCATGTCGGCCTGCGCCGAAGCGTGCGCAGCCACATCCACCAAGTCCAGCATTTTGTCGGCTTCGAGTAGTTCCAATTCCGCCAGCGCGTCGCGAGATTGCAATTCGTGCAGCCAGCGGTGCACCATCAAGTCGGGGTAGCGCCTGATGGGCGAGGTGAAGTGCAAGTAATGCTGCCGCGCCAAACCGTAGTGTGGCGCCTCGCCGCCTGGGGGCACCAATTCGTAAACCGCGCACTCCATCAGGCTCATGATGCGCGCGATGGTGGCTTCGGGGTTGGGTCTGCGCCGCGCCTGCAAGATCAAGCGCCCGATGTCGCGGCCGGTCAGCCGTTCTTTCTGCGGCACGCGAATGCCGTACTTCGCCAAGTTGGCGATGGTGGCGGCCAATTCCTTCGCGTCTTTCTCTGGGTGAATGCGATAAATGGCTGGCATGCGCCGGTCGTTGAAAAAGTCGCCCACCGCTTGGTTTGCCGCCAGCGCGGTCTCTTCGATCAGCGCTTGCGAGAAGAATGTATCGGCACGGTAGATGCGCTCGACTTGGTGTTCCGCATTGAAGCCGAACTTGCGCTCGCCGCTTTGCAGACGCAACGATCCGCGCGCATCGCGCAGTTGTTGCTGGCGCTTGGTCCATGCCGCAAACGCGCGCAATCGTGGCGCGATGGCTGCCATTGCGCGCACGCTGTCGTCGTCCACGCCATCCAGAAGGTTTTGCACGCCACGGTAAGTGCAGCGGTGCACACTGCGGATGACACTCTTGTGGATGCGCACGCCGCGCCGCGCGCCGTCGTCGCCAAAATGCATGAACACGCTGAACGCGAGGCGATTGCGATGCGGCATCAGCGAACAGAGCGTGTTGGACAATGCCTCCGGCAACATCGGGATCACTTGATCGGCCAAGTACACACTGGTGGCGCGGGCCAGTGCTTCGGCGTCCAAATAAGTCCCTGGCACCACATAGTGCGACACATCGGCGATGTGCACGCCCACTTCCACGCCGCCGTCCGGGTGGTCTTCGATGCTGATGGCGTCGTCAAAATCTTTCGCGTCTTCGCCGTCGATGGTGAAGATGGTGGCGCCACGCAAGTCTTCACGCGCAGCGCAATCTGCTTCCGACGGGTCTGTGGGCAACTGCGCGGCTTCTGCAACCACACTTTCGGGAAACACTGTGCGCACGCGGAAAGTGGCCAACAATTCCATCTCTTCGCTGTCGGCGTCGCGGTAGCAAGCGGGGCCTGTTTCCATAGCGCCGAAGCTGGTGCCCATGGCGTCGATGAGTTCGCGCGCATACGCGCGTTCGGGCAAGCCGTCGTCTTCAGCCTCGTCGTTAGCAGCGACCTCCGGCTTCACTTCATCAGGCGGCTCTTCGCCGCCACCCAACGCCTTGCGCAGGTCTGCAAAACTCTTGAAATCTTTCGATTCTTCGCCCACAAGCGCATGCTACCTTGCGCGCCATGAACAGATGCAACGAGTTGTTGGCGCTGGTGCTGTTCGCACTGTTGGGTTTCACTCAATCGCCGCTCGCTGGGCAAGAGCCCGCAGCGCCAAAGCCAGAAGCCGCCGCGCCCGCCGCGATGCCAACGCCGGACGAAGTGCGCTCCGTGCTACTTGCGGCTTTGGGCAAAGATGAAGGCGCATGCGCCGTGGCTCACATCCGTTGCGGATCGATGACGCAGGTTGTTGGCGCTGGCACTGTCGGCACCGGGGGTGAGATTCCCAACGAGCGCACCATCTTCGAGATCGGCTCCATCTCCAAAGTGTTCACGGCCACGCTGTGGCGTCTTGCGCTGGCGCGCAAAGAAGTCAGTGCGCAAGCAACGCTGGGCGATTGCTTCGACCCCGCCGCGCTGACTGGGCCTGCGCGTGGGATTCTGCTGGCCGACCTTGCGCGCCATCATTCCGGCTTGCCGCGCATGCCTGCGAACTTCAAACCCGCGCGACCCGCAAACCCCTACGCTGATTACACACTCGCGTTGGCGTTCGAAGCCCTCGCCACTTGGAAGCCTCCCGCGCAGCCTGCGACCTACGCCTATTCCAATCTTGGAGTCGGCCTTCTCGGCAATGCGCTGGTTGCCCGCGGCGGCGCGGATTGGGCCAGCCTCATTCGCACCCGCATCACCGCGCCGTTGGAACTGCACGACACCAAGGTGACGCTGGATGACGCGCGCCTGCCGCGCTACGCAGTGCCGCGCACTGCGAACAAGCCCTTTGTCACCTGGACTTTCGATTGCCTCGCACCGGCAGGAGCGCTGAAATCCACTACGGCAGATCTGCTGCGCTTTTTGAGTGCGCAAGAATTGTGCGCCGACGAAGGCCTCGCAAACGCATTCCGCGATCTGCGCGGCACGGTGTCCCCTGCTGGCGGCAACAGCAGCATTGGCTTCGGTTGGCACATCGCTCCGCTCGCTGACAGCAAGGAATCACTCGTCTGGCATAACGGTGGCACGGGCGGTTCCCGCAGTTTCTGCGGATTCATCCCCGGGCGCCAAGTTTCCATCGTGGTCTTGGCTAACAACAGCCACGCCGACACCGACGGCGCCGCTAGGCAACTCCTGCGCCCTCTGCTCCGCTAACGCGCCTTGGCTTGCACTTCGCAACAGTCCGCGCATAGACTGCCCGCCATGCGCGCAATGACCTTGTTTTTGCTGTTGGCTGCCGTTGCTCATGGCCAAGCCGTGAACAACGCGGCCTCGTTCACCGGCGACCTCGAGTTTATTAGCGGCTACGAAGCGGGGATGGCGGAAGCCAAGTTCACTGGGCGCCCAGCCATGCTGTTCTTCGTGAAGCAAGGCGAGGACAAATGCAAAGTCTGGAGCGGAACCGCCTTCAAGGACACCAACTGCAAGAAGACTCTTGAGAATTATGTGTTGGTGATTATCGACGGCGAAGCCGAGCCCGAAGCGCGCAAGAAATTTCCCTCGAAGGGCTACCCCTTCGTGAAATTCGTGAATGCTGCTGGCGAACGGCTGTGCGAAATCTGGGAGAGCGCCACGCCAACGGTGTTTGAAATGGCCGCCGGCCGTGGCTTAGGGAAACACGGGCAAATCCGCTACAGCGCCACCTACGCGCGAGAAGTTATCGCAGCGGACAGAATAGAAACTGCGTTGCCGCTGAAAGAGTTTCGCGAAGCCATCCGCTGCATTGCCGAGATTGAGAAGATCAACCACGCGGGCAAGCTGCTGACGCGCGCGCAAGTTGTCAAAGGGGAATTGCAAGCGGAAGCGCGCAAGCGCATCGCTGCTGCACAGCAAACTCAAGCGAGCAATACCGCCAACGCCAAGCTGGCCCTTGCCGCTGTGGCCCGCGAATTCGCGGGCCTGCCTGAAGCCACCGAGGCCGATGGCCTCGCGCGCAAACTCAAGCCTTAGTCGCACGCGCGCTGCGCATCACTGTCAGCGCGTACAGCAGCACTAACGGCAGCGCGATGGTCACGAACATCCGTCCGCCTTCGGTGGTGCCGCCCGGGCCTGCGGGGCCTGCGGCCACTGAGATCATGGTGAAATTGTGGGCCAATGCGCCGCCCACGAGGATGCCTGCGGTGGTCACAGCGGCATCGCCGTTGCCTTCGCCGGTCAACACAATTTGCCTCACAGGGCAGCCGCCGGCGAAAGCGCCGCACATGCCCACCAGCGCCAACGCGAGGGCATTCCAGAGCCAATCACCATGCGCCACAGGCTGGCCATCGAAAGCCCAATTGGCTTTGCCGGTGATTAGTGCTGTCACTGCGTAGCCCAGCACAAACAGCACTGCCGCAACAAGCATGCGCCCACCACCCGCAAAAACTTGGCGCGCCGCAGCAATGGCGCAGAAGCCGCTTTGCGACAAGGCCACGCCGGCGCCGATGCCGACGATCAATGCCGTGCTCCACAGCGCGTGCGCTGGTCCGGTGATGGCACCAGCGCCAGGGCCGAGCAGGAACCCGCCCGCGAGGAAGAGAATCAGCAGCAGCACATAGACACTTGGGCCGATCAAACCCAACACCGGTGTGACCACCTGCGTCTTGCCGAGGTGATAGCCACGCCGCTCCATCACGCGCGCCACGCCGACGCCCGCGAGGAACCCTGGCAATGCAAGCCATGCATTCAGGTCGCCGCCGCCCAAGCGTTGCAACATGCGGAAGGGGCAGCCGAGGAACACCATGGCGCCAACGCCCATGATCAATCCCAGCATGAAGCGCGTCACTGCGAAACTGCCGCTGCGAGCTTCGAAAGTGCGCGTGGCCATGCGCCAGAACAGCGCGCCTAAGACAACGCCAACAAGTTCCGGCCTGAAGATGCGCGGCGCAGCAGCGGGAGCGTTGAAGCCCAGCGCGCCAGCGAGGTCGCGCAAGAAGCACGCGCCGCAGAGGCCCATATTGCCGGGGTTGCCGGCGGCCACTAACCACGCCGCCAACACGCCCACGGTGAACAACGCCACAAACGCAGGCCACAGCCGCATCAAAGGCAAGTTAGATCTGAGCATGGCGCGCATCCTACGCGAACCACTATGCTGCGGGCGTGAGCGATCGTTTCGCCGAAATCTGCGACCCCTTTGTGCTGCGCGCTGCCGACCCATCGCCCGCGAGCGAGAAACCGCAAGGAAGCGCCGGCCCACTAACAGGCTTGCGCGTGGCGGTGAAAGACAACATTGATGTCGCCGGAATGCCCACCGCGGCGGGCAATCCCGGTTATGCAGCCCTGCGCGGCGCAATCGTGCGCGATCATGCTTGCGTGGCGGCGCTGCGCGCTGCGGGCGCAATCATTGCGGGCAAGACCGTGATGGACGAGTTCGCCTATGGCGCCGACGGTGGCAACGCTCACTACGGCACGCCGCTGAATCCGCGCGCGCCGCTGCACACTTGCGGTGGGTCTTCGTGCGGCAGCGCGGCGGCTGTGGCCGCGGGGCTCGCTGCCATCGGGCTGGGCACAGACACCGGTGGATCCACTCGCATCCCGCCCGCCGCCACGGGGCTGTTCGGGTTGCGGCCCACTCATGGCGCCGTCAACGCGGTGGGCGTGGTGCCATTGGCTGCAAGTTGCGACACCATTGGTTGGATGACCCGCGACGCCGCAACCATGGATCAAGTGACGCGCGTATTGGTGCCTTCGCTGCGGACGCAAACGCCGCTGCCGCTGCTGCTGGTGCCAGACATCTTCGCTGCCTGCGATGCAGACCTCGCCGACGCCGCGCACGAAGCCGCACTGCGCTTGGGCGCACGCGACGCCTGCACGCTGCCCGCAACGCTCGCAGAGTGGTTTGAACTTTATGTTGGCCTCACGCGCGCAGAAATCCGCACGGCTCATGGGGCCATGGTCGCTTCAGGCCAGTTGCGCTTTGGCCGCCAAGTGGGCGCGCGCATGGCTGCCGCCTGCGCCGCCGAGGATCAGCCACTCATGGCGCTGCGCCGCGCAGAACTGCGCCGCCAAATGCACGCGTTACTGCAAGGTTGCGTACTCGCCTTCCCAACTCTGGCCACGCGCACGCCGCTGCGTTGCACGGACGACGCTGCACGGGACGCTTGCCGCCGTCGCATCTTGCCCATCACGGTCATCGCGCCGCTGCTCGGGTGCCCAGAGATCACGCTGCCTGTGGGCAGCTGCAACGACGGTTTCCCCGCAGCGCTGTCGTTGTTGGCAGCCCCCGGCGCCGAAGCCTCGCTGCTGCACTACGCACACCAAGCCGCAGCGGTACGATGACCACGCCATGAGCGAGATGCCACGCCTTACAAGTCTCAGCCCAGGCGGAGGATGAGCTTCTAAAATCGGCCCCGCCGATTTGGCGCAGGTTCTGCGCCATCTTCCACCTGTCATAGATCCAGCAGTTGTCGTCGGCATCGAGCACGGCGACGACGCCGCCGTTTATCGCCTTGGCTCCGGCGAGAACATCGTGGCCACGCTGGATTTTTTCACGCCCGTAGTAGACGACCCCTTCGACTTCGGGCGCATCGCCGCAGCGAATTCGCTCAGCGATGTCTATGCCATGGGCGGCACGCCGTTGTTCGCTCTGTCCGTCGTCTGTTGGCCCGTCAAACTGGGCATGGAACCGTTGGGCCGCATCCTCGCGGGCGGTGCAGCAGTTGCGACAGCCGCGGGCATTCCCATCCTCGGCGGCCATTCCGTAGACGACAGCGTGCCCAAGTTCGGACTGGTTGTCATCGGCCGCGTCGATGCCGACAAGTTGTGCACCAACAGCGCCGCGCAGGCGGGCGATTTGATTTACCTCACAAAACCCATTGGGTCTGGTGCGTTGACCGGCGCGCTGAAAAAAGATTTGCTGCCCCCTGAACAG
>CAMDTN010000027.1 GCA_945907755.1 Singulisphaera sp. GP187
GCGCCGTCGACGGGCGGTCGCGCCCGCCATTCCGTATCCAGAGATTCACTCATGCAAAACTTGCAACAACGCCAGCGGACTCGCCGTGGCTTCACCCTTGTGGAAGTTCTGATCGTGCTCGCCATCATCGCCCTGATGGGCGCGCTGGTGGGCACCAATGTCATCGGCGAGCTCTTCCGCAGCCAACGCCAGAAGGCCGAACTGGACATCGAGGTGCTGAAGCAAGCGGTCAGGCTCTACCAGACCACGGAGTTCGGCAAGCTGCCTCAAGAATCAGACTGGCCGGACTTCCTCTTCGATGGCAGCAAGAATCACTCAAGCCCCTTCATCGATGTTGACCGTTACGAGAATCGACAAGTCGACGACCCTTGGGGCAATCCCTACACCTACCGCAAACTCGCCAGCTCGGATTTCGAGATCATGTCCTATGGCATGGACGGGCAGCCGGGAGGTGAAGGCGACGACGCCGACATTTCCAGCAAGAAGAGCAGAGAGTAAGGCGTGGTCACGCAGCGCACGCACCTTGCATCACGCGCGCGCCGCGGCTTTACCCTCATTGAAACCCTGATGGTGCTGGCTGTATTGGGCCTCATGGGTGCGTTGATGATGACCAACATGGATGGCGTCACGCAGCACGAGCGTCTGCGCGCCGCTGCCCGCAAACTCGCCGGCACCAGCGATTATCTGCGTTCGGTGGCGGCTGGCACCAAGCGCTCCTGCTGGCTGGACATCGACTTCGAGCGCAGCCGTTATCGCTTCCGCCAAGACCCGCCGCAAGATCCGTACGGCCGCTTCATGGATGTTGATGACGGCCATCTCTTGGATGAATCGGAAGTGACTGTTTGGCGCGAGAACCAAGAGTGGGAGAGCTTGCCCAGCGGAGTCTATTTCCGGCGCCACTGGATCAACTCCAAGCAGTTCTACGAGAAGAAAACAATCAGCGTTGAATATCAACCCGATGGCACCCTGGACAGTTTCATCCTGTGGTTGCAATCCGCTGCCGAAGAAGGCAGCAAGGACGGAGCTTGGTTCAGCGTTCAAGTGAACGGACTTTCGGGGCAATCGGAAACCCACGATTACGCAGCCAAGTTTGCCGAAGCGAACGAATCCGATTTCACCCAAGTTATGGGGAATGACGCACCAGGAGCTGGCAAATGATGACGAAACCGCGCCTCCACAAAGCTGGTCAAGCGGGCTTCACGCTCGTGGAAGTGGTCGTAAGCCTCGTCATCGTCGCGGGTTCGATGATTCCGCTGCTAACGATCTTGGGCCAAGCGGGTGAAGATGTGCTGGTGACCACCGAAGAGCGCAAGCTCCGTCACCTGATGCAGATCATCCTCGCGGATGTCGAATTGGGGCCACTCAGCGAAGCTGAAGCCGAGGACGAAGCCCACGAAGAAGGCGAGAGCGGCGATTTCTCTGGCTTTGGCTCCCCCGACAACCCGGACGAGTACGCCGACTTCGAATGGACCATCGACGTCCTGCGCGAGGAGATTGTGTTGGGTGGGGCCGACGAGGCCACCCTTGCAGATGCTGGCTTCAGCACCGACTCTTCGGGCCGCATGTTGGGCAGGCCAGTCAGCAGCGATCGTGGCAGCATTGAAGAGGATGAAGCGGCAACGGACCCCGAAGGCGAAATCAAGCGCGTGCTCGTGGTGAGCGTGCGCATGATCGGTGAATCCACGGACACCGACCGCGTGCTGCGCGTCATGACGTACCTGCCGAATCCAGGCGAGGAAGAACGCGATCTTTCCGGCGGCACGGGCGGGGCCGAAGGCGGAGACCGTGGTGGTGCTGCTGCAGGCGGCGGTACTGACAGTGGTGGACGTGGCGGCGGTAGCGGCGGCGGGACAATCCCCGCTGGAGGACGCAAGTGAGTACAAACGCAGTGAGCCCCGCGCGCGGATTCACCCTTATTGAAGTGCTGTTGGCCATGGCCATCACCGCGTTGCTCTTCACGGGGGCGTTCTGGAGCCTGCACCAAGTAGTGCTGACGCGCAACGCGGTCAGCAACCGCGCCACGCCGTACATCATGGGCCCAGCGGTGCTGGATGTGATCGCGGCAGATCTTGCCAACGCAGCGTTCTACGACTTGAAAGACAACAACGCGTTTTACGCGACGAATGCTGATATCGCCGGGCGCGAAGCCGATGCGCTGTCGTTCGTCACTTGCTCGCGAGCCCATGCGCCCGAAGAATACGACGACAAAGAAGACCTACGCGATTCGCATGTGAACGAAGTCGCCTACCTCCTGCGTCGCGGAGCTTCAGGCACCGACTTCCTCGAACTGTGGCGACGCGAAGACTGGAGTGTTGACGACAAACCGCACAACGAGGGCGACTTTGTGCTGCTCTATGACAAGGTGCACTCGCTTTCCATGCAGTTTGTGCCACGCAGTCCGAATGCCGAAGGCGCCGAGACACGCGAAGACGCCAACACGGACAACGGCGACCTCGTAGATGGATGGAATGCGGTGAAAGAGCAGAGCCTGCCACGTGCAGTTCAATTCACGCTGGTGATTTGGGCCCGCGACGATGTGCAAGAAGTGGATGCCAAGGAAGCCGCTGGCGAAGCACGGCTGTACACCTTCAAGCGCTTTGTAACATTGCCGCAGTTGCACATGTCAGCAGACTCCGAAGAGCAATTGACGGGCTGGGATGGCAAGCTCACAGAACCCACAGCAGCACGCGGCGGCGCTTCAGCGGCAGCTGCGGCCGCAGGCGCTGGCGGCCCACGCGGGCCAGCACCCGCTGGGCAGCCACCACGCGCTGCAGGCGCAGGCGGTGCTCGCGGGCGCGGCGGGCGCGGCGGCAGTCAACCCGGTGCAGGCCCTCAAGGCAACCCCTTCCTGCAAGCTCTCCAAGGCCACGGGCGCCCAGCAGGCGGCGGCGGTGGAGGTATCAATCTAGGAGCGCTCTTCGGCGGGCACTAAGCGTGCCCGGTTCGGCGGGCATCAGGCTGGTCGGCTTCGTGGCACCAGGCGCTCGCGGCCGCCCATGTATGTGCGCAGTGCTTCAGGAATCACGACACTGCCATCTTCTTGTTGGTGGTTTTCCAACAGCGGAATGAGGATGCGCGGGCTGGCCACCACGGTGTTGTTGAGCGTGTGGCAGTAGCGCACCTTGCCAGCTTCATCGCGGTAACGCAGTTCCAAACGGCGCGCCTGATAGTCGTGGAAGCGTGAAGCGGAATGGGTCTCGCCGTAGCCGTTGCGTGAGGGCATCCAAGTTTCAATGTCGAACTTGCGCACTTGCGGGCGGCCAAGGTCACCGTCGCAGACATCCACTACCCGGTAGGGCAACTCGAGTGCTTGCAGCAACTCTTCCGCGTTGTTCAAGATGGCTTCGTGCCACTGACGCGACTCGGCCTCGTCGTTCCTGCAAATGACCACCTGCTCCACCTTTTGGAACTGGTGGATGCGATACAGCCCACGCGTGTCTTTGCCATAAGTGCCCGCCTCACGGCGATAGCACGGCGAAATCCCCGTCATCTTCAGGGGCAGTTCTGCGAGGTCCAATATCTCGCCCATGCGATAGGCCGTCACCGGAACTTCGCTGGTGCCGATGAGCCACAAATCGTCCTGCTGCGTGCGGTACGCCTGCTCCTCGCCACCCGGCAAATAGGCCGTGCCTTCCATGGCTTCCGAGCGCACCATGTGCGGCACAGTCATGGGCGTGAAGCCTTTGTCCATCATGCGCTCGATCGCGAAACGCAGCACCGCCATTTCCAACAGCACGCCTTCGTTGCGCAGAAAGTAGGTGCGGCTACCGGCAATGCGGGTGGCCCGTTCAATATCGAGGATGTCCAAACCGAGGCCAAGGTCCACATGGTCTCGCGGCTTGAACGCAAACTCCCGCGGCACGCCCACGCGCTTCAGTTCCACATTCTCAGAATCGTCGCGACCACTCGGCACCGCTGGGTCCAACACATTGGGCACCAGCAACAGCAGACGCCGCAAGTCCGCATCCGCAGCAGCCATCTTGCCTTCCGCGGCCTTCACATCCTCTGACAACTGCTTGAGGCCTTCCAACGCTGCGCCGCGCTCCGAAGCTGCAACCTTGCCCAGCTCCTTTGAACGCCGATTCTGCTCGGCCTTGAGGTTGTCGAATGCTGTCTTGGACTCGCGGCAGGCCACATCCACAGCCAGCACTTGATCGATGTCCACGTCGATACGTTTGCGGCGACAAGATTCACGCACAGGTTCAGGGTTCTGGCGGATGAATTTGATATCGAGCATGGGAATTCTCCTGCCGTCAGGCCCCTAGGCGGCGCGCCTCTGCAAGGAAGTGCGCCAAACCCGCAGCCTCGTCGTCGCCGAAACGGTAGCGAATTCTGCGCGTCAGATAAACCAAGCAGCGCGCTGGATTCAACGCCAAGCGCCGCGCCGCTTCCAGCGCGTGGCCTGCGATGTTGGCTGCGCCCCGCGCCGCCGCTGCGTCCAACCGAGCAGCAATCTGCGCTAACTCGGGATTCGTGCGCCGCACCGCCCAAACGGCGTAAACAAAGGGCAAACCAGTCGCCGCAAACCACTCGGCTCCCAAGTCCAAGCACGGTGTGCCCTGATCCAACGCCAACAGCGCCTTGTCGCCAATCACCAGCGCCGCGTCGTCGCCGCATGAGAGCGCCTCTTCCCCAACCCTGCGCTCCGTTGGCACAGGACGCGCACCGTGGCGCTCTTGCAGCACCCACCGCGCAAGAATCTGGCTGCTGCGCGATTCAGGGTCTAATGAAAGGCGCCGCACGCGCTGCGGCGCAGTGGATAAAAGCAACAGCACGGAATCCACCGCTCCAGCGGATGCAATGCAGGCCGTGCCTACTGCCACCAATTCCTGGTTGTGCAGCAGCGCCGCTGCGGGCACCAAACCGGCGTCATAGCGGCCTTCGAGCAGCCCAACAGCCACGCGCGCAGGTGGCTCCAAGTGCAGCGACACGCCTGGCGCGTCAGCCAAACCGTCCAACAGCGGCAGCGCATTCACATAGGAGACCGCGCCCAGCCGCAGCAGACTTAGCTCCCTGCAATCCAAGCGGAGACGATCTTGCCGAGTGGCTTGTAGTCGGCTTCCATGCGCGCCTCGAAGCCACCGGAGAAATCCTTCTTCATTTCCAGTGTCTTCGGCAGGAAAATGAGATCCGCACTCTCGCGGCTATCTTCGTTGTCGGGCTTCTTCATCTTGCCCGTGGCCACCACCGGACCATCCTTGGCTTTGCGGACAGTGATTGTGGGTAGCGGCGGGCCCATCATGGGCGATTCATACTGCTCGCCAAACGCGCCATAGATTTTTACTTCCTTGGCGGGAATCAGAATCGATTCCGTTGCGCCGTCTTTTTTCACAGTGGCCTTGAACACAAAGGTGAATCCTTCGTCGCCGGCCCCGCCCATTTTCCATGCAGTCAGCGCGCTCGGCTGCACATTCAACACCCCCGAGCGACCGCGCGTGATCCAAATGGTGTTTGCCTTGTCGCCGCGGCCTTCGATGATGTAGCCGTGTTGGAATGTGAGCGCCCCAGGCACCACCCACATGGCCTTGTCTTTGGCCTGCATCAGATCGAAGTAGTAAGTGCTGTCTTCACCGGACCCTGAACAGTTGAGGAACGCCGGAGTCAGCCCGCCTTTCCACTCGAGGCGCACAGCACCGAGCGGACCGTCGTAAGGCTTCGTGCGCAGCGTTCGACCATTGGCTTCGATCTTCAACTCGAAGAAATGCCCATCCAAATCGACGTAGCGCGACAGCGCTTGCACCTTCAGTGTCTTGCCCTTGCCTGTGACCAAGCAGTCGATGCCAAAATCGTTGAAGGCACCATTGCCATTAACGTCGTGCACAACGACGTCGGCGCCGCGCAGTTTTCCTTTGCTCACCGTGGCGCCGCGGAACTTGAGCCCGATGGAATCTGCAGTGCCGCCAAAATTGAAGCCCATGAAATTGAACTGCGTGGGCACCGACATCATGGTCTGCCAGATCTTGCCCTTGCTGCCGTCGAGATACACCGCCTCTTTGAACTCTTGCAGTTCTGGCTTCGGCGCCAACTTGATGCGCAGGCCTTCGCCCTGGGTTTTCTGCTTGCCCTCGGGGTACAAGAACACTTTGCCGCCGTCGTTCATGACTTCGCCGCTGCCTGGCAAGAAGGTGGCCTTCTGCGCGGCACCCTTGGCCAACGGAATGGCCGGCCACCAATACCAGTGCCCATTCACCCATCCGAAGGGGGTGAGATAGGGCGTGTCGCCGACCTTGTCGAGTTTGAACTCGGCGGAGTCTTCCCACTCAATGGGCACGGTGTGCACATTCGGAAGCGGGCCCATCGGCATGTCTGGACTTCCAGCGGCTCTGGGGGCGTTGCCAGCAGCAGCCGCTTCCGCCGCTGCTTTCTCCAGAGCCTCTTTGTATTTCGCTTTGCTCTCCACCATGGGCACTGCGGTGTCCACCAACTCTGGGCGCAGTTTCGCAGCAGTGGCTGCTGCAGTGATGCCACTGTCCAAGTTGTTCTTCGCCATCTCCTGCTGCGTGTGCCCCTTGGCACCGATCTCCGCCGCACGCTTGTAGTGGTAGATGACCTCGTACCAGTTGGGCACAAGTTCGTGGATCATGGCCATGTAGATGTGGCCTTGAGCGCCCCAGAAATTGTCGCTGGCAGCTTCCGCCTTGGTCACAACTATCTCGAAATGTGGCAACAATTCGTCGAGCTTCTCGATCTTGCGGAGCTTGCGCGCCTGATCAAAGGCTGGCCCGCCGCGGCCAACGGCATCCCACATTTCCAGCTTGGCCTGCTTCTGCTCCGTTGTCAGTCCGCTCAGCCACGCGTAACGCTTGGCAAGGTAATCGCTCTTCTGACCCACCAGTCGATAGATGGTGGCAAGCCCTTCCAACGTCTTTAGCGCTGCTTCGGCAGCAGCTTTCGACGCATCGCCCTCGTCGATGCTGAGACGGCACCACTCGTGCTCGTACAGATAGAAGCCGTCCCTTGATGCGTCATAGTTGTTCGACACCAACTCGCGCTGCTTCACGAAGTCATCCGCTTTGACGGCGGCAGCGAAGTCTTGAATGAAGCGTTGTGGCCCTTGGGCCACAAGGGAGGCCAGCGCGAAGAACACGAGTGCGATGGTGCGCAAAAGCATGAGTGGGACCCTTCTCAGTGACGCGCGCTGCTCTTGGAAACTCGCAGCATCGGGTCGCCAGAAGTCTATACGCAGGGCCTGCGTCCGCGGCAAGCTCGGGGCTGCGTGTGATCAATGGCCGCTCTGCTAGGGCACTACCGGGGGCGCATGGCGGGCGCAGATGCTCCCGGCGGCACGCAAACCGTCCACGGCAGCCGAGACAATTCCACCCGCATACCCAGCGCCTTCGCCCACGGGATACAAGCCGCCAATGTTGACGGATTCGATGCTGTCCGCGTGGCGCACAAAACGCACCGGGCTGCTGGAGCGCATCTCCGGGCCCACTAACACTGCCTCAGGCTGGATATAGCCAGGCATCTGTCGGTGGAACACCGGTAGCGCCTCCCGCAGCGCCTTGTCCACTTGCGGCGGCAGAACGCTGCGCAAGTCCGCAGCCACCAATTCAGTCCGCGACGACGAGCGTGGCAAGTCGCCCCCTGATGCGCGATCCAGCCAATCCACCAAGCGCTGTGCTGGAATCGCCATTTCCTTGCCAGCGGCGTGTACGGCCGCTTCTTCGTAGCGCTGTTGCAAGTCCATTCCTGCGAACACTCCCTCGGCCCCGAATTCGTTCACTTCCAGCGTGGTCACCAAACCCGAATTGGCAAACCCTGTGTCCTTCGACGACCACGACATGCCGTTGGTGTTCATGGTGTTGGCCGTGCTGATGGCAGGAATGATCTCGCCACCAGGGCACATGCAGAACGACCACACGCTGCGCCCAGTCACTCGCGCTGCGATGCGGTAGTCGGATGGAAACCCATCTGATTCTCCGGAACCGCGCACGCAGCGGTCAACAAACGCTTGCGGATGCTCAATGCGCAAACCCAATTGGAACGGTTTGCGTTCCATGGCGACGCCATCCGCCGCCAACGCGCGCGTGAGGTCCCGCGCGGAATGCCCTGGGGCGAGCACTGCCACGCTGCATGGAATGTCGCCGCTGTTGGTGCGCACCGCGGTCAGTTGCCCCAGGTTGTGGCTGATGCCAACAACCTTACAGCGAAAGCGCATCTCGCCGCCCAGCTCTTGAATGCGACGGCGCATACGTCCCACCACCGCGCGCACGCGATCAGAGCCCAAGTGCGGACGGAAATCGTAGGACACCGAAGCGATGCCCGAAAACTCGCGCACTGTGGCCAGCACTTTGGCTGAGCGCGGATCTGCTGAACGCGAAGTCAGCTTGCCGTCTGAATAAGTGCCCGCGCCACCTTCGCCGAAAAGGTAATTCGATTCTGGATCCAGGACGCGCTCGCGCACCAGCCGCATGATCGCAGTAGCACGGTGGTTCATGGCGTCGCCGCGCTCCAGCACCAGCGGCCTGAACCCATGTTCTGCAAGTTCCAAGGCGGCGAAGAGCCCTGCTGGGCCGCTACCAATGACCACCGGCCGTAGCGCGAGCGTCGCGTCGCCTTTGCGCTGCGGAGGCGTGACCGTTTCCACCCAAGTGAGGCCGCGGCCCAAGTGGTTTGGCGCCCGCCACTCTGGGCGCGTCATCAAATCTACTGTCCACGAAACCACCGGATGCTGGCGGCGACGATCAACAGACCGACGCACAATTTCATAGCCGGTCACATCGGCAGCTTTCAACCCAGCGCGGGCGAGAGCAAGTTCGAAAATCTCAGTATCAGACCCCTCACGGGGCAAGCGAAGTTCATGGACGCGTAATGGCAACGGTGGGGGCCTCGCGCACAAGAATACTTCACCCGCGGCGGCTTGCCTGCGATTTGCGCGAGCGCTGCTCTAAGAACGAACGCTCAGCGTTCGTCAGTGCGGGCATCCCTTCCTGCGAAATCTTCGCGAGAATCCTGTCCAATTCGCGCTCATCACCAAGTTCTGTTTCCAGCCGACGCACGGAATCGCGACGGCGCTGGCGCGCTTTGAAACGCTCGATGCGCGGTTGCAGTACGCGCGGCCAGAGCCATGCAAGGCTGAAGCCGCCGACGCCTCCGAACAGATGGGTCCAATGCGCCTTGCCATCGCTGGTGGCGCCTGCCCCGCGTCCGTCGCCCAAGGCATAGGCCAAATCGATCAGCACTAACACCAGGACCAGCCACTTCATGCGCACGTCAATGACCAGCACGCGCACGACGAGGTTTGGCACCATCACCATGAGGATTGCGAGGACACCCATGATGCTGCCACTGGCGCCCACAACCGGGGCGTGCCCGCCGCGTTCAAGGAATGCCCCGAGCGAGCCTGCAACGCCGCACAGCACATACATCCACAGGAAGCGCCGTGCGCCCACCATGCCTTCCAAGATGCGCCCTGCGAAGAACAGCATCAGGCAGTTCCAGAGCAGATGCCAAATGTCGGCATGCACAAACTGGTAGGTGAACACCTGCCAGAAGTGGCCTGCTTGAAGGCCCGCCACCGAAACACCCAGTTCTTCCTCGACGGTGCCTGCGGCCACAAAGCCCATGCCCGTCAGCAATACCTTCAGCAAGTGAAGTCCGACGGTGACGCCAAGGATGAGGAAAAGCCCATCCTGCGGCTGGCGCGGGATGAAACCGGAATCATCGTCGTAGCGGCGGTCGCTCCAAGCCATCGGTAGCGCTACCTCAGGGGCGCTGGCACTCGGGTTTCAGTACCCCGATATACGGAAGATTGCGGTATCGGTCTGCAAAATCGAGCCCATAACCCACAACAAACACATCATCGACCGGGAAGCCGGAGTAGTCGGCACGGATAGGCACTACGCGGCGGGCCATTTTGTCCAGCAGCACGCAAGTGCGCACTTCCCCTGCGCCATGTTCCTCTTTCAACCGTCGCACGACCGTGTCCAGCGTGCGTCCGGTGTCGAGGATGTCATCAACAACAACCACTGTTCGCCCTTTCAAATCTTCCTCGGGGAACACTTTCAAATGGATCTGCCCACTGGAACTGGTGGAGTGGCCATAGCTGGAGGCCCAAGCGAAATCCACTTTTACAGGAGCGTCGATCGATCGAATCAGGTCGGAGAAGAACAGCACACTGCCTTTCAACAAAGCCACCACCACCGCTTCGCGCCCAGCGAGGTCGTTCGAAATCTGCCGACCGAGGGCCTGCACCCGAGTGTTGATGGCTTCGGCGCTGAAGAGCACTTCGGCGATGTCGCGATGCATGGGGCGATCCTCCAGTGGGGTGCAAACTGTAACGCCTGCGCGCAGTGCAGGGAGTGCCCGAGTCCACGACGCGCCACTGGTGTCCGGCGAACGCGGCGCAATAATCGGCGACCTTGACTCGGATCATCGATGGAAAAGCTCTGGCCCTGCGCATCGAGGCCGAAGTAGCGCGTGAAGCCGCAGCACTGGACAGCATGGGCGCCGCGCCGGTGCTCGCTTCTGTGCAAGCAGGCCGCACGCCCGCTGCCGAGATCTACATGCGCCACCAAGCCCGCGCTGCCGAACGCACAGGTATCGCCTACCGCCGCATCGAACTGCCTGCAGAAATCAGCGAGCGCCAATTGTTGCGCGAGCTCGAGCGCATCGCTCAAGACCCACAAGTGACGGGCTTGCTCCTGCAGACGCCGCTGCCGCCGCATCTATCCGCACGCGCCGTGCGCCGCGCGTTGGACCCGCTGAAGGATGTCGAAGGCGTACATCCAGCCAACCTTGGTTGGTTGCTATCCGACCGCCCCGGGTTGGTGCCGTGCACCGCCGCAGCCGCACTTGAGTGCATTCTCAGCACCGGCGTTGACTTGCGCGGCAAAGAAGCCGTGGTGGTGGGCCATTCTGAAACTGTGGGCAAACCCATCGCACTGCTGCTAATGGAACGCCTCGCCACCGTCAGCGTTTGCCATCACGCTACGGTAAACCTGCAGGAACATGTGCGCCGCGCTGAAATCTTGGTGGTAGCCGCAGGCCAACCCGGTTTGGTGCGCGGTGCAGACCTGCGCGAAGGTGCCATCGTGGTGGATGTGGGCATCAACGAAATCGAACGTGATGGCAAGCGTGTGGTTGTGGGCGATGTGGATGCCGGTACTGAGAACCGCGCGGCATGGATCACTCCAGTGCCTGGCGGCGTGGGGCCTGTCACCGTCGCCCTGTTGCTGCGCAACACCGTGCGCGCCGCAGCACGCCAAGTCCAAGCGGGCTAATTAGAGTTTGCGTTCCAGCACGTAACGGCCCACCGCCGCCAGCGCCAGCGAATCGCGACCGCATGCGCTGCGCACCGCCAGCAAGCCTTCGGCCACATGAGCTTCGGCCCGCTTGACAGCTTCCTCCAACGCGCCGCTACTGCGCAGCGCGTCGTTCAAAAGCGCCACACCACCGGCATCTTCCTGCCCCAGAATCACGCGGCGCAAAAGCGCTTTCGTGGCTTCATCGGCCTGCTCGCGCAGGATCAGCAATGGCAAGGTCATCTTGCCGTTGCGCAAATCCGTGCCGAGGGACTTGCCCACTTGCGCTTCTTCGCCAGCAACATCCAAGCAGTCATCAATAATCTGGAAGGCGATGCCCAGCTTCAATCCGCACAACGCAAACGCCTCGACCACACCGTCAGCAGCGCCGGCCAAGTGCGCAGCGAGCCCAGTGGCCGCAGCGTAGAGCTCGGCGGTCTTGCCGCTGATGATGGTGTAGTAAGTGGTTTCGGTCAGATCTGGGTCTTGCCGATGGCGGTTCTGCAAGATCTCACCCTCGCACACCGTGCTCACCGCCTGCGTTAGCGCCAGAAGTGCGCGACGGTTGCCCAACCTTGCCAACAAGTGAATAGCGCGCGAAAAGATGATGTCGCCTAAGAGCACCGCTTCGTAGTTGCCGTGACGCACGTTCACCGTCTCTTGGCGGCGGCGCATGGTGGCCACATCAATGACATCGTCGTGTACCAGCGTGGCCAAGTGGATCAGCTCCACCACCGCGCCCAAGCGCGCATGGCCTTCGCAGACGCCGCCGGATTCCCGCGCCACCAGGAACACCAACGCCGGACGCATACGCTTGCCGCCATAACGGCCGCTCACTTCCAACAAACTCGCGATGTCCGGGACCGGCGATTCCAATACCGCGCGGATTTCGGCCTCTACCTCCAACATGTCGCTGGCGATGTCACGGTAGATGAGTTCAAGGACGGCAGAGGACATAGTGCGTTAGTTGCTCGCTCTCAGCGCACCGTACCAGCCGTTCTATAGGGGCTCAATCAAACTCCATGTGGACGCTTGCGCGCATGGTCATGCCTGCGCCGCAACCCGCGCCTGCGCCAAGCGCAACGATTCCGGGTCGTTCACGCCACCAAGGCCGATGCGCCAGTCGCTATTGGGATGCGCGACACTAAAATCCACTGCGAAAGCAGTGCTCCACTGGCGCCACGCTCCGGCGCGCCGTTCGCCCGCAGCAACCAACGCGCACAGTTGTGGCAAGGCGGCCGCGCGCAGCAATAGGGGCAAAGGTTCGACGATTTCGCCCGCCAAGTAGCCAGCACAAGCTGCAGATGAAGGAGCAGCCGCGAGGACGCTCGCACAGGATTCCGGCAGAAAGGGCATGTCGACGGGAACCACCAGCACACCGTCGGGGCATTGCTCTAGGAGGGCCAACATCGCTTGCAGCGGGCCACCGCCGGGGTCGGAATCGTGAACCACATCCCAGCCCATTTGCACAGCTTGGGCAGCGCCAGGTCCATCAAGGCGCGTAGACACCAAAACTCGCGAACAGCGCTGGGAGAGGCGACGCACGGTGCGCAGCAGAAGCGTTTCGCCGCCCAAAATGGCCGCCGCTTTGTCTGCTCCCATGCGCCGCGAGAACCCGCCACACAGGATGCCTAAGGCCGGCAGCGTTTCAGTCACGCTGCACTTCGATCACCACATGCTGCGGCTCGCGCACATCTTTCAAAGCCTCGACAAGGCCCATGGTGGCACCGCCCAGCATGTTGTGCAGGAAGGGTTTCAAGGGGCGTTCGACACCGTCCACCACGAGTTTGACGCGGTAGGCCGGACGGAGTTCAGCCCCGTCCCCCGCAGTCATGGGGCGTTTTTGCGCACGCGCTCATCGACGCGCGTGTTCGTGCCGGTGCCATCGGGCAATTCGGTGTGCCCCGCTTCAGGAGCGCTGTCGTCCTTCATGCCCTTTTTGAACTCAACCACAGACTTGCCGAGGTTGCGCATCAGGTTGGGCAGGCGGCCTCCGAACAGCAACAACACAACCAACAGGATGACGATAAGCTCAAGCGGCCCGACGCCGAAGGCGAGCTGCAGTTGCGGCATAGCATCGTTCAAGGGCGCTTGCATAGGTGCACTTTCGGGCCACCCCATGGGTGGCCGCAGCACTGTAACAGACCGACCCTACGCGCGGTGGACCCGCGATACTAGGCGCGGTGGATAACCGCACCGAGGGAGCGCAGGCGCTCGTCGATGCGCTCGTAGCCACGGTCGATCTGGTGAGCGTTCTGGATGGTGGACTTGCCCTCGGCGCAGAGCGCCGCCGCTAGCAAAGCCATGCCAGCACGAATGTCCGGCGAACCCATAGTGGCTCCATGCAGTTTGCTGGGGCCGATCACCACTGCGCGGTGCGGGTCGCACAACACCACGCGCGCGCCCATGGTCAGCAGGCGGTCAACGAAGAACAGTCGACTCTCGAACATCTTCTCGTGAATCACCACGGTGCCAGTGGATTGCGTAGCCAGCACCAGCGCGATGGAGGTCAGGTCCGCGGGGAACCCTGGCCATACCCCATCATCCACTTTGGGGATGGCCCCATGTAAGTCTTCCTGAATGCGCAGCTCTTGTTTCCCTGGCACGATTAGGTCGTTGCCTTCGAAATGTGTCTGCACACCAAGCCTACGGAAGACCATGCAGATCATGCGCAGATGATCGGGCACAACTTGCTGCACACATAGTTCTCCGCCTGTCATGGCGGCGAGTGCGATGAACGAACCGATTTCAATGTGGTCTGGGTCGATGCGGTGCTCGACACCGCCCAGCTCGCGACATCCAACGACTTCAAGGCAGTTGCTGCCGATGCCGCCGATTTGCGCACCCATGCCCACCAACATGTGGCATAGGCCTTGCACATGCGGTTCCGAAGCCGCGTTCATGATGCGCGTGCGCCCGTTGGCGACAGCCGCTGCCATCACCGCATTTTCCGTCGCCATCACCGAGGCTTCATCGAGAAACACATCGGCGCCAGTGAATCCGTCGCGCAGCGTCAGGCTGTACTGATCGGCGCCAACTTCGACTTCGGCCCCTAATGCTTGCAACGCCAACAAATGCGTGTCCACGCGGCGGCGCCCGATGCGATCACCGCCAGGACGCGGCAGCACGGCCTTGCCCGTGCGGTGCAGCAAGCCAGGTGCGAACAGAAATGAGCCTCGGATAGTGCGAGCTATTTCGCGGTCGGGGTTGCGTGTGGACAAATCCGACGCGTCGCAGCGCAAGCGTTGATCGTCTTGCCAACTGAGCTTCACCCCCAACCGCGTCAGAATCTCTTGCATGGATTCTGCGTCGCGAATGCGTGGCACATTTCCAAGAATGCATGGCTTGGATGTCAACAGCGTGGCGGCCAGCACAGGCAGCGCCTCGTTCTTGTTGCCCGCGCAAGTAACCGCACCGCTGATCGGCGCGCCACCTTCGACTTCAAAAACCCCTCCCGTTTCACTTCCCACGCGAAGCTCCTTGACGCCGCAGCTCTTGCAGCAACGCGATGCCTGCCTTGGCGCGACCAAATGGAAGCGCCACGTGGAAACCCGCTCGGTCCCCAACGCGGTCGGCCACTTCACGCGCAAGAGCAACGCCTTCGGCGGCGGGGTCTTCCGCCAAACGCAATCTCTCCGCTGCCCTCAGCGAGCCGCGGAACGAGTGCATTTCTTGTTCCAAATAGTGCAGCACTTCGACGCTTGGCACCGCCACCAACGCGACCACGGGACGCACGCCTGCGGCGCGGCATTCTTCCGCGACACGCACCGCCAATTCTGGTTCCAGCAGCGGCGTCGTGATGGCCACGCTGGCTCCTGCGCGCACCTTGTCTAAGAAGCGCACTTGAGAATCCACACTGCCGGGGCCATCCAATCGATGCCCAATCACCACTTCCAAACCCACTTCTTCATAGGCCATGCGCGTCAGCGAAACGCTGTCTTCGTCCCACGATCCGGTGACGCCACGGCCCGGCAGCGGATCGCCTGTGACCACTTTTACTCCGTGCAGGCCAGCTGCCTTCGCAGCCCACAGCGCGCCTTTCAGCGCCACGCGGTTGCGGTCGCGGCAGTTGATGTGCGGAATGCAAGGCACGCCTAGCTCGCGTTGCAGCAGTGCCGCCGCCATCACCGATTCTAAGCGTGGAGTGCCGCCGGGCGCATCAGGGATGAACAGCGCTTCGGCCCCTGCCGCCACCAACGACAACCCTTCCAGCACAGTGTGGCTGATATCGGCGCTGCGCGGGGGCAGCAACTCGCTGAACAACCGAAACTGCGCGAGGCGGCCTGACATGGGTTTATATCGTGGGGCTCAGCAGACGTTGCTTTACAAGCTCTTCGCTGCGTTCCACCCGGCCTTCAAGTGCAGGATCCATACGCACCAAATCTGCGGCCACGAGGCGTGATGAAGCCACGATCCACAGCACGCGACCACGGCCACGCAACCCGTGATCCAGCAACCGAATCACTCCGAGAAGCGGTTCGGCCACTAGGGCGACATCTCCGAGATTCAAGATGATGTCGCCGGATTCGCGGCGCGCGAAACTCAGCACCTCGCGGAAGGCCGCGCGGAACAGCCGTTCATCGAAGATGTAGCAGTTTGGCCCACACTCGAGGCGCACAACGCCGCAGCTTTCCTGCACTTCGAAGCCGAGGCGCAGGCGTGTCTGCAGTGTGGCCACCACCATGTGGTGCCCAACCGGACATCTGTAGGCATGGTGCACAGCGCCGTCTTTGACAACGGTGCAGGCCAATTCAAGCGCTTTGCCACAGCGTTCGCAGGTCATCGACAGTCCTCCTTCTCCCCTGAGGAAACTCCGTACCCCGCGGTCCAGAGCGCTGTCACTTCCCGAGCAACTTGACCAGTGTCGCTGCCATTTCGGAGGGGTTGGTGGCCATCGCCACTCCAGCCTGCTCCAGCGCAGCGATCTTGTCAGCAGCTTTACCACTGCCGCCGGAGATAATAGCACCAGCGTGACCCATGCGTTTTCCGGGAGGCGCAGTTTGGCCAGCGATGAATCCAACTACTGGCTTGCGCACAGACTTACGGATGAAGGCCGCTGCTTCTTCTTCAGCGGTGCCACCGATTTCGCCAATCATGATGATGGCTTCCGTGGCGGGGTCATCGTTGAACAAGCGCAGCGCATCCACATGAGTAGTGCCGATCAACGGGTCTCCGCCGATGCCGATGCAAGTGCTCTGGCCGATGCCGCGCTCTGACAACTGCCACACCGCTTCGTAGGTCAACGTGCCGCTGCGCGACACCACGCCCACTGGGCCTGGACGGTGGATATAGCCTGGCATGATCCCGATCTTGCATTCTCCAGGCGTGATAATCCCCGGACAATTCGGCCCGATGATCCGCATGGTGCTGCCGCGCAAACGCAGCGCAGCGAAGGCCCGCACCATGTCGCTGATGGGAATGCCTTCAGTGATGACCACGCAAAGCGCGATGCCAGCAGCATCCGCTTCTAAGATGGAATCAAGGCAGCCGGCAGCTGGGACATACACCACCGACGCGTCAGCGCCCGTGGCTTTCACCGCTTCCGCCACACTATCGAAGGCCGGAATGCCATCGATCGTTGTGCCACCCTTGCCCGGCGCCACTCCGGCAACCACTTTGGTGCCGTACTGCACCATCTGCGCCATGTGAAACCGTCCGGCCTTGCCCAAGCCCTGCACTAGGACTCGCGTGTTCTTGTTGACGAGAACGCTCATGACTTCTCCAGTTCCGCTCAGGCCTTCGCCGTTGCCTTGACGATCTTCTCGGCCGCATCGGCCATGGTCGACGCCGTGGTAATCGCCAAGCCGGAATCCCGCAGGATTTGCCGACCTTGCTCTACCTCCGTGCCCTCGAGGCGCACCACCAGCGGCAGCGACAACCCCGTTTCCTTCACCGCAGCCACGATGCCTTCAGCCAGCGTGGTGCAGCGCAGAATGCCACCAAAGATGTTGATGAGAATGCCCGTAACTTTCGGGTCGGCAAGGATCAAACGAAACGCTTTCGCCACTTGGTCTTTGGTGGCACCGCCTCCGACATCCAAGAAATTCGCCGGCGCCGCGCCGTACAGCTTGATGATGTCCATGGTGGCCATGGCCAACCCGGCACCGTTAACGAGGCACCCAATGTTGCCGTCGAGGCTGATGTAGGTGATGCCCGCTTCTTGCCCCGCGATTTCGCTGGGGTCTTCTTCGTCGAGGTCGCGCAGCGCCACCACACCCGGCTGGCGGTACAGCGCGTTACTGTCGAAGTTCATCTTGGCGTCGAGGGCCAGCAACTGGCCGTCCTTGGTGACCACCAACGGATTGATTTCCGCGAGGCTCAAGTCCTTCTCGACATAGACGCGGCAGAGTGCCTGCAAAAACTGCGTTGCCTTTTCCCACAACGCGGGTGGCAGCCCAACTTCCTTGGCCAAGCGGCGCGCTTGGCTGGGCAGCAACCCCGTGATGGGGTCAATAGGCTCCTTCAGGATCTTCTCGGGATGCGAATGCGCTACCACTTCGATCTCGACGCCACCTTCAGAAGACACCATCAGCACTGGCAGCTTGGAAGCTCGGTCCAAAGCGATGCCCGCGTACAGCTCGCGCTCGATGGCGCAGCCTTGTTCCACCAGCAGCGTCTTCACCTTCTGGCCATGCGGGCCGGTCTGATAGGTGATCAGCGGCTTGGCCATGATGGCCGTCGCGGCAGCTTCGGCTTCGGCGGCCGAGCGCACAAGTTTCACGCCGCCGCCCTTGCCACGCCCACCGGCGTGGATCTGTGCCTTCACCACCGCGATTGCGCAGCCGAGCTCGCTGAAAGCGGCCGCAGCGCCCTTGGCGGAATGCACCACGCGGCCTTCAAGAATGGGCACACCAGCGGCCTTGAGGATGGCCTTGGCTTGATACTCATGGATCTTCATGCGCGCGTGACTCCAATGGGCTCCGCAAGGGAGCGGGGCATGTTAGGCCGCGAGCACGGGCAGCCCAACCGGTATCAAAGTCCGGAGATGCCGGCGCCGGAGGCGCCGCTGCGAACGCCCCGAGGGGGCATCTTGTACAGCCGGATGGTGTCGGCCCCACTGCCATGGCTGCGCGCTCCGGACAATAAGACCACCACATCTCCGGCGCCAAGAGCACCCGCCTGCGCCGCAGCTTCAATGCCCAACGAATAAAGGTGTGCGATGTCGCGAGCGCTCGGGATCAGGAACGCGCGCGCCCCGCGGCACAACGCAAAGCGGTGGAATGCGCCGGGGTCGTCAGTCAGCGTGAACATCGGGCAGCCCGGCCGCCAAGCAGCGACGCCGAAGGCGGTCCAGCCCGTGGACGAAAACACCAGCAGTGCTTTAGCGCCGACTTCTTCCGCCGCCACACAAGCCGCCTTGATGGCCGCATGCGCGATGCCTTGATCTGCAGGCCGCTGAAACAGGCGGGCCTGGGCAACGAACAAATCGCTTTGCTCTGCATTCCAAGCGATCTTGCTCATGGTCGTCACAGTGGCCACCGGATACAGCCCCACGGCTGTTTCTTGCGAGAGCATCACCGCGTCCGTGCCGTCGAACAACGCGTTGGCCACATCGGTAGCTTCGGCGCGCGTCGGCGTCGGGTTATGCGTCATACTGTCGAGCATCTGCGTAGCGGTGATGACCAACTTCCCACGGCTGCGTGCTGCGCGGATGATTTCTTTTTGCACCACCGGCAAGCGTTCAGGGCCGATTTCTACGCCGAGGTCGCCGCGCGCCACCATGATGCCATCGCTCACGGCGAGGATTGAAGCGAGGTTCTCCACCGCGATGGGCGTTTCGATCTTCGCGATGACGGGAGTGTGGCGGCCATGCAACGCGATCCGACGCTTCAAGTCCACCACATCGCGCGCGGTGCGCACGAAACTCATGGCGAAAAAATCAACGCCCACTTGCATGCCGAAATCGAGGTCCGCTTCGTCCTTCGCCGTGATGGCTGGAATGTTCAGCAGCACGCCGGGGATGTTGATGCCCTTGCGCGACGACAGCTCGCCACCGTGCACCACCAGCGCGCGCAAGCAACCGTCGCGGCGGCCCAAGGCACGCAGTTCGAAGTTGCCGTCATCCAACAGAATGCGCGCCCCCTCGGCAACATCATCCACCACCGCTGCATATGACACGCCGATGCGACCGCGCACCACATCGCGCGTGCGCGGGTCCAGTAGCACCTCTTGGCCTTCTTCCAGCGTGACGGTGCCGCCGCCCGCCACAACTCCGACCCGCACTTTGGGTCCTGAGAGGTCGCCGATGATTGCGATGGGCGTACCCAGTTCCTGCGCCACTTGGCGGATACAGCCAACAACGCCACGCAAAATTTCCACATCGCCGTGCGAGAAATTCAGGCGGAAAGCACTAGCACCAGCGATGGCCAAATCGCGAATGCCCGAGGGCGTCCACGAAGCGGGGCCTAGGGTAGCGATGATTTTAGTGGCGGGGCGCCGCGTCGTTCCGTCGTGCTCGGTCATGGGCCAGTGTGTGTCCGAGCGCACTGTATCAACCGGCCGCGCGCGTCCTGTGCACCGGCGCGCGCCGCAGCGCTAACTGCCCGAGAGCACACGCACTCTGTTGGCTTCCCACCAAGTCTCCGTGTTCTTCACGGAAGACTCACGATCCTTAGGCGAGGCCTCAGGGTCAAAATCTAGCCGCGTGCTGGCGAGTTCTTCAAATGCAGCTTTCGCTGCTGAGCGCACGAAGGGGTCGCCGTCGCGCAGCACTTGCAAGATCAGCGGCAACGATGGCTTCGAACCCAAGCGCCTCAGATTCTGCACCACCGCGACGCGCAAGTACTCCTCGGAATCCTTGAGCATGCCTTCCAACGCTGCCACCACTTTGACGCCGCTGTAGCGACCGAGTTCGGTCACCGCCGTGTAGCGCTGGCCCGGGTCGGTGTCGCTCAACTGCAGCAACAGTGCGTTGACTTCGCGTTCCTCCACAGCGCTGCGCGCGCTGGGTTCGACCACCGCGACGCCAGCCGGTGCGGCTGACACTGCTGCCGGTTGTGGCTTCGTCGCCGCTAATTCGCGCACCACTTCGAGCGCGGCCTTCAGCCCTTCGAGACCAGCTTTCTGCCCCGCCAAATCCTCGCGCGTGCCTTGCGTCTGCGTGCGCAGCTCGCCCAGTGCCGCCGTGATCTTCGCGTCAAGCGTGCCAAGACGTTCATCCAGTGTGGCTCGCGCAGCGTCGGATTCTGTGCCCAATCTGCGGTCGAGTTCCGCATAGCGCTGTTGCGAGGCGTCGCGCAGCCCCGTCACGGCTGCCTTGAGCTCGCTGATCGTGGCTTCGGAGTTCTGCAAACTTGCCAGCGCGGTGTCGAGGCGGTTGGCCGTCACGCCAGCCACATTGCCGGCATCCACCAACGACAGCTGGGCCCGCGTGAGATCTGCGCGCAGGCTGTCAATCAGCTGCCATCCCCAAAAACCCATGCCGATGAGCGCGACCACCAGCAAGAGCAGCGTGGCCACCAGCGCCGCTGATGCTCCCTGCTGCTTTTCTTGCGACATCGGTGCGCACTTGGGGCAAAAGAGCTTGCCGCCCTCAATGGTGATGCGGTGCTGGCTGAAGTCCCGTTGCGGGATGCTCTCGTTGCACGCATCACAGAAGAAGATCTTCATGCTCTGGTCCCACCTGCGGGAATCGGCTACAGCCTCGTTCGCGCTGCGGCATCGTAGCCGCAACCGCCCGCGTGAGGGGGCCGCCCCCGACACAGAGCAACGGCGCCATTTCTTGCGGACTCCTGATTACTAACGGCCCGCGAACGCCCGTGTGAGACGGAATCTGATGTGCGCGCGGCTATAGCGCGCCAATCTTGATCACCGATGAGTGGATGCGCGGTAGGAGAACCCCACGATCACAGCGCTGAGCAACCACACGATGCCCACAATCCACAGCCAGCTCATGGATTTTGGCCGGCTGTAACGCGGGCGGTGCTGCGTTCTTGCCACCACGAGCGGATGCGCTGCACGGCGGGTGCGCGCTCCGCGGGAGACGCCTTGAATTCATAGCCAAAGTTTTGGCCCGCAACGCCGACCAAGGCTTCGATGGACTTGTAGCGCACCCGCGCGTCACTGTCTTCCAGCAATTGGATCAGCACCGGCAAACCGGACACATCTCCGAGTTGCAGTAACGCTGCAGCGGCTTCGTAGCGCACTCCAGCATCGGTGTCTTGCAAGCGCTCCGACACCGCGACAGCGCCTTCGGGACCGCCGATGAAGCCCAGTACATACACGAGGCTTGCACGCACCCGAGGATCAGACGCGTTCAGGCCTTCGATCACAGGTTTGCGCGCCAAGGCGCCACACTTGATAAGGGTTTCGAGTGATGTGAGGAGTTGCGCGCCCTGCTGCGTCTGCAGCGCCCCGACGCGTGCGCGGATTTGCTGCTCGACATGACCGACCGGAGTCACGCTTGAGCGAGCGGCTGTTGGGCCTTCGCTCGTGGCACATCCAGCCAGCAGCACACTCAGCAAGAACAAACTTGGCAACGCAGGTTTCATGAGCAGGAACTCCCCGCTCCCTATCGGCCCACTGCGTTAGTTGGACTGAAACGGAACCCGACGAGGAAGCGCCAATCCGATGGCCAAGAGCAGTGCAGCCAACGCAGCCCATGGCCACCGCGCACTGTTTTCTGTAGCAATCCTGCCTACGGCAGGTAATTCCTGCGCGGGCCAACCCATTTCCTCATCGGCTGATTGAACGACGAATCCTCGCGCCAACACGGCGCCCAGTTCATCGATCAACTGGGCCGGACCGGCAGCAGCCGCCTCGACGCTGATGAACTCGCAGGGGTTGCACGCTCGCAACGACACACGCTTGCCGTCGCTGGTTTCGAGCGTCAGCGCCGCCTGCGCAAGTGGTTCCGCGCTGAAGGCACGCGTTCCTTCGGGCCCGCTGAGAATCCGGAGCGGTGGCTTCGAGCGCCGTGCCACCCGTTGACCGATGGCTGCCACTGCAGCGGTCCATGCTGCGCCGCTGCCGCGCACTGCCATTGCGGCCACGGTGCCGCGGCCCACTTGGCGCAGCGCTGCCAGCGCCCCGCGCGTTTCATCTTGGGCACACACCTCTGCGTCGGTCGCCGTCACCACCGGATTCCAGCCGTCGGCGTCAAACGCGAACGCAGCCATCCCGCTGCCAGCCCCACGCACAGGGAACTCTTCGGATTTCCAGGCCGATTGACGCGCCGCGTGCAGCAAAGTCTCCGGGGCCAAGTTTTGCACACTCTGTACTTCGTCCGCAACCGCCGTAGCCGCTGCCATAGTTGTGGGCTGTGGATCTAAGACCACGGCCAGCACTCGCTCTGCAACGGCATGGGCCTGCGTCTTGGCCAAGGCCAGTGCAGCGACCGAACCAAGGTCGGCCATGTCCCAGTCGCTCAAGATGAGCAGCACGCGTGCACGCTGGGCATCGTTCCGAATCTGCGCAGCGGCTTCCAACGCAGGCAGCAAGGCGGTGCCGCCTGATGGCACTAATGCATCCAGCGCTCTTGCTGCTTCTTGCCATTGCGCTGCAGCTACCGGCGTCGCTGGAGTGGGCACGCCTGCTTTGGTGGTGAACGGCAGCACTAACAGGCGGTCGTCTGCGCCCAGGCTCTGGGACAGCACGGTGCACGCATGCAGCGCGCGCCGCAAACGCTGGTCTTTGTCCATGCTGCCGGAGGCGTCGATCAACACCAAAAAGTCTTGCGCCGCACGCCGCGCGGGCATCAAGGGCGCGATGGATTCCAAGGGGCTCTCCGCCCAACCGCCCGCGCCAAAGGCTTGCGGCCCGCCCAATAGCAACAAGCCACAACCTGCGTTACGCACTTGCGCAACGATGGCTGTAAGTGCAGCGGTGGTCATGGATTGCCCGACGCTGACACCGTTGACTACCACCAAGTCCGCTTCAATCTGCACCACCTCCGCATCAGGAAACGCTGCGCGCAGCGGTGCCTCGTCGCCGATGACGCGCAAGGTCATGGCTGCGCGCGGCGCCACCGGCAAGCGCAGGGTTGCCCGCGGCGGGCCCGTGTCGCCCAGCATGTGCAACTGCACTTCCACGCATTCTCGCGGGACCAGCACTGGTAATTGCACCAGAGTTGTGCCGGCAGCAACGGTCAGTAATTGCCGCGAACCATTGGCGCTCAGCACAACTTCCACGGGCTGTGCGTTATCGCTGTGCAGCAGCAGGGGCAGATCCACTTGCGTGTCTGACACAAGCAGCACCGGCGCACCATTCAGTGCAAGCGTTGGTGCCGAGGCTGCCTTGCCCGGCAAGCGCCCCGCATGAGTGAATGCAGCGCCACTCGTACTAAGCGCAGACCAATCGGCAGCGGCGTGCCGGCCATCACCGTGAAGCACCACGAGGAAGGGCTGCGCTGATTGTTGCAGGTGCAGCCCTGAAACGAGAGCATTGGCGAACCGTGTTCGCACGCTGAAGTCTGCTGGCAGTGCTTGCAGCGCAACGCGCGCGCTGCGCTCTGATACGTCGCTCAAGAATTCGGAATGGTCAAGCGGCGGCAGCAACAAGCGGTTGGCGTTGGCGAAGCCCAGCAAGGCGTGTTGCCCACGGTGTTGCTGCGCACGCATCCGCAAGAAAAACGCTATGACCAAATCATCGGCGCGGCCATGCGAGCGCGACAAATCCAAAAGATGCACGGTCAACGGCTCGTTACCGAAACCGCTGTCCGCCCCAAGCGCACCCAGCAGCGCCGCCAGTGTCGCAGCGAGCACGACGCAAACACGAAGTGGCAGCGTGCGGGTGGAGCGTGAAACTCTGGAAGCCATGCGCTTGTAGCGTAGCGGCAGCGCGCGGCTAACGGTTCAATGCACTGCGTTCAAACGGGCATTGGTGCTTGCGCAACGAGGCGCTCGGTACTGCAGATCACACCGCCAAAGAGGACGCAGCCATCTTGGTCATAGAGCACTGCCGATTGCCCTGGGGTCACCGCTTCGGCCGGGGCACCAAACGAGACTTGCACGCCATGGGCGTCCTGTGCTGCGCTGGCAGCGACCGGCACATGATGCGCACGGATTTGCACAACGCCCGCTTGAGTTTCGCCGTGCGCAAGCTGGCCCACGCCCGACCAAACGACGCCTTCCAGTCGGCACTTGGAGGCCACCAGCGCGCTGCGCGCTCCAACGATCACGCGGCGCGTCGAAGGATCGACTTCCAAGACATGCAACGGCTGCGCTTGGCCGCCAGGCAGCCCGCGCCGCTGGCCCACTGTGAAGCCCGCGATGCCCTGGTGCTGTCCCAAGCTGCGTCCGGATTCATCGACAATCTCTCCGGGCTCGAACGCCGCCGGGCGCCGCGCGCGCACGATCTCGCGGTAGTCCCCGCCGGGCACGAAGCAGATTTCCATGCTCTCGGGTTTCTCTGCCACGCGCAGCCCAAACCGCCGCGCTTCGGCACGCACTGTTTGCTTGGTCATGCCGCCCAGAGGCAGCAGCGTGCGGGCAAGAACCGCCTGTTGCAAAGGCCAGAGCACATAGGACTGGTCTTTTGCTTCGTCTGCACCACGCGCCACGCAAATGCGCTCGTTGCGGCGCGCGATGCGCGCGTAGTGCCCGGTGGCCACACTGGCGGCGCCGAGGTCGTCTGCCAACGCCAGCAGTGCCCCAAATTTGAACGAACGATTGCATTCGATGCAAGGGTTGGGCGTGCGCCCGGTTGCGTAGGAATCCGCGAAACCCTCGATGAGTTCGTCGAAACGGGCTTCTAAATCCACCGCGTAGAAGGGGATGCCAAGGCTGTCGGCCACCCGCCGAGCATCGTGGGCGTCATCCACGCCGCAGCAGCCCTGACGGTGCGCCCGGCCGGCCCCCGCCTGCACCCCGTTGCGCATGAAGGCGCCGATCACTTCGTTCCCTGCTTCGCGCAAAAGCGCAGCCACCACCGAGGAATCGACTCCCCCGCTCATAGCCACCAAGATCCGTTTGGGACTGCTGCTCACAGGCTGCACTGTAGCGAGGGATTCCGGATGCGTTTGGTGCTGCGAGCCATGCGGAGCACCGCGCGTTTTCGGCCCGAGAGCCTGACAACGCGGTTGGCTGCAGGCGGGCGGCTGCTACCTTCGGCCACCATAGCGAGGTCTCTGTCATGCAAACTTCCAATCTCCAACTTGCGTTCGAAGATGCAGCCGCTGGTAGCGGCATCGTTGGAATGCTCCTGCCCATGGCGATCATGTTCGCCATCTTCTACTTCTTGCTCATCCGCCCACAGCAGAAACAGCGCAAGAAGGAACAGTCCATGCGCGAAGCGTTGAAAGCTGGCGATGAAGTGCTCACCCAATCAGGCATCATCGGAACCATCCGCAAGGTGACCGACCAGCATTTCGTGCTGGAACTTGAAGAAGGCTCCATCAAGATCGCCAAAGCAGCGGTGGTTCAGATCATCGAACCATCCAAGAGCTGAAGCGCAGTTCCTGCCAGCCGCCTGACGCAAGCTTCATGATGGGAGCATGCGCGACTCAGCGAAGCACTACGGGCGGCAGGCAGAAAACTTGGCAGCAGCACTGCTCGAACAGAACGGGCTGGAAGTGTTGGCGCGCAATGTCCGCGCTGGCAACGACGAAATCGATATTCTCGCGCGCGACGGCCCAGTGCTGGTGCTGGTGGAAGTCAAAGCCCGCTCGCGCGGTTTCGAGGCGGCAGACTTGGCCTTCACTCATGCCAAGCGCCAACGCTTGATGCGCGCGTGGCGCCGCTTGGTTGCCGAACGCCGCGTGGGATGGAGCGCCGCAGTGCGTTGCGACCTCATCTTGGTGGCCACCAATGGGCTCACGACACATATCCGTGATGTTTGAATCAGTGTTGGTGCGGGCTCTACAATCGGGCCATGCGCATGCTTTCAATAGTGCTCTTGCTGGCCGTGGTTTGTCCGCTCAGTTTTGCCCAAGATGCTCCCGCCGCGTCGCGTTCCACCCAGAACAATCCGCGGCCATTCCCCTACCAGCATCCGCTGCGGCTGCCGGACGGCAGCGAATTGAAATCGCGGCGCGAGGCACTGGCCGCGCGCATGGGCACTGGCGTGGCGCTGCTCCTGTCTCCTGAAAAGCCCTCGGATGTGGGCCTAATGCGCTACCGCCCCGACAGCAATGTTTACTACTTCACCGGCGTCGAAACCGACCCGGTGGCGCTGGTGTTGGTGGCAAAGGACGGGCGTATTGCGGATGAGAAACTGTTCTTGCCGCCGGACTCTGCGTCGTACGCGCTGTGGAATGGCAAACGCACCACTGCGGGGCCCGAAGCCGCCGCAGCGGCTGGCCTCCAAGCTGACCAAGTTGTGACCATGAGCGCACCCCGTGGGCGGCCGGGCACGAACTTCACTGCGCTGGAAGAAGCCATCAGCGCAGGCCTGAAGGCCACTGGCGGGCCGTTGTTCTTGGACCATGTCAGTCGCGGCTCGCGGCCGAAAGCGGGCAGCTTCGACCCACGCACTTCAACGCGCGAAGAATCTGTGCGCGACCATTTCGTCGAAAAACAAAAGGACTTGAAGGTCCAAGGGCTGGGCAACCTCGCAGGCACCGTGCGTTCGATCAAATCCCCCTACGAGATCGAGATGATTCAAGCAGCCATCGACGCTTCGGGCGACGGCGTCTGCGTAATGATGGCCAACGCGCGGCCGGGGCTTTATGAGTTCGAGTTCATGGGAATGGCGCTGGGCGCGTTTTTCGAGCGCGGCAGTTCCGGCACGGCGTATGCGCCGATTTGCGCTTCGGGGCCCAACGCCTGCGTGCTGCACTACGACGAGAACCGCCGCCGCACGGTAGAAGGCGACTTGGTGCTGTGCGATGTGGGTGCTGAATTCGGACGCTACGCCGCGGACATCACGCGCACTTTCCCCGTTTCAGGAAAGTTCAGTGACGAGCAGAAGCGCGTCTACAGCACGGTGCTGGCGGCACAGGCCGCCGCAGCCGCGGCGCTGAAACCGGGTGTGTCGCTCAACGATCTTCATGGCGCCGCCATCAAAGTGATTCGCGAAGCAGGGTTCGATCCATTCCGCGTACTTCCCCACGGCGTCAGCCATCACGTTGGACTCGATGTGCACGACCCAGGTGATCAACGCATGGTGCCAGGCATGGTCATCACTATCGAACCAGGCATCTACATGCAAAAAGAGGGCTTCGGCGTGCGCATCGAAGACATTTATCTTGTCACCGCCGATGGGAACCGCTGTTTGAGCGCGCAGATCCCGAAGACGGTTGAGGCCGTGGAAGCGTTGTGCGGGCGCGTGGCGCGCTGAAAAGTGGAAGCAGACGGCAACTCCGTGAGGCGCCACCGCCCGAACCGGAATCAACGCCAGCAGATCTTGCCGTTGGAACCGAGCTCAGCTGGAGCGCCGTCCGCCCCCTGTCCGCACGCTGCGGACAGGACCCTGAGTGCTCTGCCGCGTGCCGCGGCGCGAGCGCTTCGGAATCGCGCGAGGCTGCAAGCGCTCAGGCTTCGCGGTGGTTGCCGATGCGGCCTTCCATCAACAAGTCCGAGCCATGGTCGCCGACCACGCGCACGTGCACATCCTTCAGCCAAACCGCCTCTGTGAGGGATTGGAATCCGGGGCCTGCCACTGGGCTTGGCGCCGTGATACCGCCAACTAAAAGCGGCGAAATATAAACGCGCGCCCAATCGGCCAAGCCTTGCGAAAGCATCGCGCCGTGCACAGTGGGGCCGCCTTCCACAAAGATGCGGTGCAGACCTTCGCGGCGCAGCAATTGCAGCGCCTCACACAGGTTCAAGCGCCCATCATCGCCCGTGCCCACCGCGATCGTGCGCACTTGGAAAGCCTCCAGGGCATGACGCCGGTCATCCGCCTCGGGCCCTGAGCAGTGGAACACCCAAGTCGGTACCTCGCTGGCGGTCTGCACAATCTGTGCAGCGGGGTCGAGGTGCAATCCACTGTCCAGCACCACACGCACCGGTTGGCGGCGGTTGGACCCGTTGGTGCGCGCTGTGAGCATCGGATCGTCACTCTTCACAGTGGCGCGCCCCACCAGCACAACATCGGAACGCTGCCGCTCGGCATGCACTTCGGCGCGACTTTCCTCAGAGCTGATCCAGCGCGAATCGCCGCCCGCTGTGGCCACTTTGCCGTCAACGGTCATGGCCCACTTCAGCACTACCCACGGCAGCGTGCCGCGCATGTAGGCTGTGAAATCTTTGAGCAAGTCTTCGGTGGCTGGCGTTGCGCCCAACTCCACCACTTCGATGCCTGCTTCAGTGAGCACATCGCGCGCGCGGCGGCCGTTCACCGGGTTCGGATCGGTCATGGCGAAGAACACGCGTTTGATGCCCGTGGCGATGATGGCGTCGGTGCAAGGTTCCGTCTTGCCGTGGGCGGAACAGGGCTCAAGAGTCAGAATCAAATCGGCGCCGCGAGATTTCACACCCGCTGCATTCAACGCCATCACTTCAGCGTGCGCACCACCGAACGCGCGGTGCCAGCCTTCGCCGACGATTTCCCCGTTGCGCACCACCACAGCGCCAACGCGCGGGTTGGGCTCGACCATGCCGGTGCCTCGCTTGGCAAGTTGCACTGCACGATCGATCAAAGACGCGTGATTGTTGCTATTGGGCACTGCGAATCTCCTTGAATCACACTGGCTGACCGTGGAGGGTCAGCGCTGTCGTTCGTTCGATGCGAATCCGCATCGTGCTGCCTTCAGCGCCTTCGCGCATGGGGAAACACACAATCTCGTTCCAGCGGGAACGGCCCATACTGCGCGACGCGTCGCGCTTGCTGGGGCCTTCCACGAGCACATCCAATTCGTGGCCGATACGCGCTGTGTGCTGCGCCAGAGACATGGCTGACTGCTGTTCCAGCAGCACCTGATTGCGCGCTTCCTTCACTTCGCGCGGCACATCGTCGGCGCTTTCGGCGGCACGCGTACCGGCCCGAGGCGAATACTTGAACACGAACGAGCCGTGGAAGCCCAGTTCCTGTTGCAGCGCAACGCTAGCGGCGAAATCCTCTTCGCTCTCGCCAGGGAAGCCGACGATCCAATCCGTCGCGATGGCGATGTCGGGCACGCGAGCGCGCATGGTGGCCACAGCGGCACGGTACTCGTCCACGCTGTAGCCGCGATTCATCGCCTTGAGCACGCGCTCGCTGCCGGACTGCACCGGCAAGTGCAAGTAGCGCGAGATGCGTTCGTTGTCGGCGATGGTGGCGGCCAACTCATCGGTCATGTGATTGGGGTGCGAAGTGATGAAATTAATGCGCACCAATCCGGGCACTTCAGCATGCATGCGGCGCAACAACAACGCGAGATTGCTGCCGTCGCGGAAATCTTCGCCGTAGGTGTCGATGCGTTGCCCCAGCAGCGTCACTTCCACCACGCCGTCACCGACAAGGCGCCGTGCCTCTTCCAGCAGGTCGTTCACAGGGCGGCTGCGTTCGCGTCCTTGGGTGTATGGCACGATGCAAAATGTGCAGTATTTGTTGCAACCGCGCATCGCCGTGATGAAGGCTTGGTACTGCCGTGGGCGCACGCTGATGTCGCGCTCGAAGCTGAGCTCGCGCCTGTCCACCGCCAGCACTCGCTCGCCATGGCGCACTTCTTCGAGCAAGTCCACCACATCTTCGAATCGCGATGTGCCGCAGACGAGATCGACATGTGGGGCGCGCTTAAAAATCAGTTCTTTGTGGTTCTGCGCCATGCAGCCCATCACGCCGATGACCAGATTGGGCTTCAGCGCCTTCAAGCGCTTCAAACTGCCGAGGCGCCCGAACACCTTGTCTTCCGCGTGCTCGCGCACGCTGCATGTGTAGTAGAGCACCACATCTGCGTCTTCCGTTGATTCGACGCGGCTGAAACCCGCCTGACGCAGCTTGCCCAAGACGATCTCGGAATCCAGACGGTTCATCTGGCAGCCCATGTCCTCGAGGAAGACCTTTGGCTGCGCGGTGGGAAGGGCTTGAAGGTGCGTCGGTTCCATAATGCTGCGCTCGCATGGTAGGAACGCTGCGCGAGCGCTCAAGGAACGGCACCGTGGCACACGCACTTTCAGGCAAAAAAGAAACCAGGAGGAAGCCTCCAAGGCCGCCTCCCAGCTTCAGGAACTATCACCCAACACTTGCTTGGCCGCGTGAGCAACCAATCTCATGGCGCAAGCCCGAAGGCTCGTGCGTTGTCTTGCTCAACGCATCGCAAGTGCCGTGCCGCACCATTGGACCCCTCAAAGTGGGCCGGGGCGCGAGGAAACCGCAATAAAACGCTGGTTATTTGCGGTGCGGCGGCAGGTGCGCAGCTGCGCCCCCTGCCACCCAAATGTACACGTAAGCCACGCGTTACGCGGGCCCAAGCTTCAGTTGTCTTCGTCGACCACGAGTTTCTGAAACTTCTCGACGGGCGATTCTGGCCCGATGATCGGATAGGGCTCGTCTTGGCCGCCGGCACTGCCGCCAAACAGCGAACTGTCGATGAAGTCCGTGGCCCCGCCTAAGGTCAAGAAACAGATGCCCTTGGCAGCGTGAGGCAGCGAGTCGAGGTGCTCTTTGTCGCCGTTGCCGGCGGGCACCTTGTCGCAAACAATGACTTTTTCGTTGGCGTTGCGGTCTTGCGGCGCCAAGCCCTTGCGTGAGCCCACTTGGTCAGGCCCCGTGTAGCTGATCATTTCCGGCGTGACGTTGCCCAAGTCCGGATCGGGTCCAATGTTCATGGACGGGCAGAAAAAAATCTCCGCGTCTTTCTGGGTGTGATCCACGATCTGGGAATCCCAAACCGCCAGCACGAACTGCGCCCCAGAGGCGCGCGGGAAATACTTGTTGTTCATCTGGTAGATCACCAGACTCTTGTAGACCGCGTCCAAGTGCGCGTTACACGCAGTGATGTTCGCTTGGCGCACCATGCGCGGGATTCCGACCATCCCCAAACCAGCCAACGTGGCGATGATGGCCATCACCATGAGCAACTCAATCAGTGTGAAACCACCATTCCGTGAACGCTTTTGCGGGCCCATACACATCTCCTCGAATCAGTCGGCAGACAGGGTCCCCCGGCGGTCAGGCTGCCGGGGCCCCGTCATGATACAGCGCTGATGCTGCCTGCGTCCAGACTCACAGACCTGCGGCGCGGCGCAGCGCCTCGGCGCGATCGGTGCGCTCCCAAGTGAAACCATCCCCGTCGCGGCCAAAGTGCCCACCGGAAGCGGTTGCACGATAGATCGGACGCAACAGGTTCAGCCCCTCGATGATGGCCCGCGGGCGCAGGTCGAAATGCTCGCGCACCAAAGCGGAAATCTTGTCTTCGGCAATCTTGGCAGTACCGAATGTCATCACGCGAATGGACAACGGTTCTGCCTTGCCGATGGCGTAGCTCAATTGAACTTCGCAGCGGTCTGCCAAGCCGGCGGCCACTACATTCTTGGCCACATGACGCGCTGCGTAAGCCGCGGAACGATCCACCTTGGATGGATCCTTGCCGGAGAACGCACCACCGCCGTGACGGCCCATGCCACCGTAGGTGTCCACGATGATCTTGCGCCCCGTGAGTCCGCAGTCACCTTGAGGCCCGCCAGTCACGAAGCGTCCGGTCGGATTCACGTGGTAGACCGTGTTCTTGTCCACGAGATTCATGGGCAGTGTGCGCGGTGCCAAGTCCTTCTCGATGTAAGCGCGAATTTCTTCGTTGCTGACATCTGGGGAATGCTGCGTCGACACCAACACATTGTCGATGTGCACCGGGCGGTCGCCTTCGTACTCCACCGTCACTTGCGACTTGGAATCCGGGCGCAGCCACTTCACGCGGCCAGTCTTGCGGTCGCTGGTGAGGACATTGACCAACTTGTGCGCCAACATGATGGGCATGGGCATCAGTTCAGGCGTCTCGCGGCAGGCGTAGCCAAACATGATGCCTTGATCGCCTGCGCCTTGCTCTTTCTGCGCATCAGAATCGACACCTTGCGCGATGTCGGGCGACTGCTTGTCTAATGTGACAATGACGGCGCAGGTGGCGCCGTCGATGCCAAAGCTGGCGTCGGTGTAGCCCACATCGCAGATGGCTTTACGCACCACCGCAGGGATGTCCACGATGGCCTTGGTGGTGATCTCACCGGCCACGAGACACAAGCCAGTAGTGACCAGCGTCTCGCAGGCCACGCGGCTCTTGGGGTCTTGCGCCAACATGGCATCCAACACGGAGTCGGACACTTGGTCCGCCAACTTGTCGGGGTGGCCCATGGATACAGATTCAGAAGTGAACAGAACGCGCTCAGCCATGGCGGACAGGCTCCTTGGTCAAGGCAGCAAAAGTTGCAGCCATGGCCTTCATCGTCCTTGGCAACGACCCGGAATGCGCCGCGAACACACGCGCGGCCCCGGCGCACGCGCGCCGGCCGGAATCAGGTTGCTGGAGGATGCGGTGGATCATCTTCTCACACTCGGAAGCGCTCGAAAGCTCCATGACACACATGGCCCCTTCGAGCACCAATTCGTCGCCCAACGCCTGCACGCTGCCAATATGCGGCCCCGTCAGGATGGGGATGCCAAAGGCCGCCGGCTCAAGCAGGTTATGGCCTCCGACAGGAACCAAGCTGCCGCCAACGAAAGCGAGGTCGGCCGCAGCATACAGCTCGGCCAGTGCTCCCATCGCGTCAACGACAACCA
>CAMDTN010000028.1 GCA_945907755.1 Singulisphaera sp. GP187
TGTCACCGACGCGCGCACTTGGATGCTGACGGAGGGGTGGCGCCGGCACGGGCTGATCGGAGTCCACGAACTGCCGAGAACAGGGTGAAGGAAAACGGCAATTTCGATTGCGCACTAATCGTGGTTTTGGGGAGGGGAGGGAGGTTTGCTCGCGAGCGAGCGACCAACGGAGGTGGCGTAGGATGGAAGCGCTATGGGGCACATCAATCGCGAACCGCACGTGGTGAGGAGTTATGAATTGGATTCGTATGGCCACGCCAATAACGCGGCCATCGTGCAGTGGTTCGAGCACGGTCGCAACAGACTGTTGCAAGACCATGGTTTTGATTACGGCAACATCGAAGCCCACTGGGGCGTGCGCTTTGTACTTGTGTCAAGCAAGGTGGACTACAAACACTCGTTGCGCATGGGGCAGCATGTGGAAATGAGCACCACGGTGGCGCGCATAGGGCGTACTTCCACGACTTTCGCGCAGCAAGTGGACGTCGTTGGTGTCGATGGAGCGCGGACCACTGCCGCCATCTGCGAGAGCGTCATCGTGTGGACCGACCCCAGCATGACCACGCCGCAGCCAGTGCCCGCCGAGTTTCGCCGCCTGTACGCTTGAGAGTTTTTCGCGCGCTGCAACGGCTGCTGCGGGGGAGCAGCGCGGTGTCAGCGTGGGCGTGGCCGCTATTTCTCAGCGCACCTGTGCGGAAAACACGTGGTCGCGGTACCAACGCAGCTCGGCCACGGACTCGCGAATGTCTGCAAGGGCTTCGTGTTTGTCTGATTTCTTCGGCGGCGCGCACGCAGCGCCATACCAGCGTTTGGACAGTTCCTTGATGGTGCTGACATCCACATGGCGATAGTGCAGCCAATCATTCAATTCGGGCATGTGCCGCGCTATGAATGCGCGGTCGTTGTGGATGCTGTTGCCGCACAGCGGTGAAGTGCCTTTCGTCGTGTGCGTCGCCAGAAACTCGAGCGTGCGCTGCTCGGCCTCCGCCACGCTGATATTGCTGTTGCGGCAACGCTCGATCAGCCCACTGCGCGTGAAATGCTCGCGGCTCCAATCGGAAAGCGTTGCCAACTGGGCTTCGTTCGTGTGCAGCACCAAACTCGGGCCTTCCGCCACAAGATCGAGGTTGCCTGTGGTCACAATCGTGGCGATCTCGATGATGTGACAGCGCTCGTAGTTCAGCCCTGTCATTTCAAGGTCAATCCACACCAGTGGAGCAGTGAAGTCAGCCATCGCGGCGACCATAGCACGCGGGTTTTCGGGCCTCGCGGAGGTTGCGCACTAATGCGGGGAGGTGGGAGGGGCGCGGTGCAGAGCTGGGGAAGTGGCGGGGGCTCAGCGTGGTGGGCCACGCGGCGATGGCGAACGCGGCGGGCAGACTGCGCAGCGCGGCGGGCAGATGGTGGAAGGCGGTCGGGTAGGATCCCGCCCATCATCGCCGGGGCGCGCCGTTCCAACACGCGCTCGGCGGGGGAGCATTCATGAATACTGCGGCGGCAAGCACTCAACGGACCATTTTCGGCCATCCCACGGGCCTCTTCATGCTCTTCTTCGCCGAGATGTGGGAGCGCTTCTCCTACTACGGCATGCGCGCGCTGCTTGTGCTGTACATGATCAAAGGCTTCCTGCAGTACGGCGACAAGCAGGCCTATGCGGTTTACGGCGCCTACACCGCGCTGGTCTACGCGACGCCCTTCATTGGTGGGATGCTCGCTGACAGGATTCTTGGGCAGCGGCGCGCAGTGGTCATCGGCGGCCTGCTGATGGCTGCGGGCCACGCAGTGATGGCCATCGAAGGTGTCACTCCGTTCTACATCGCACTGTCGCTCGTAATCTTGGGCAATGGATTCTTCAAACCGAACATTTCCACCATGGTGGGCTCTTTGTATCCAGTGGGCAGCCCCAAGCGTGACGGCGGATTCACCATCTTCTACATGGGAGTTAATTTGGGCGCGGCGCTCTCGCCACTGCTCTGCGGCTACATCGGTGAAAAGTATGGCTGGCACTACGGCTTCGGCCTCGCCACCATCGGCATGCT
Organism: Singulisphaera sp. GP187; assembly: GCA_945907755.1. Taxonomy (GTDB): domain Bacteria; phylum Planctomycetota; genus SXUL01. The sequence continues at coordinate 2,040 of CAMDTN010000028.1, forward strand.
CATCGGCCTGGCCACGTTCATCATGCCCACCCGCATCACGCAGTTGCTGATCGGCGCAGGCGCACTGCTGACCAGTTGGTCGCTCTACAAGTACAACCCGGGCGGCCCGCAGACTATGGCCGTCAACATGTGCATCGCCGGTGCGCTGCTGCTCTCTGCGGTGGCCGCGATAGCAGCCCTTTCGCGCGGCGGCTTCCCCAGCGACGTCGGGCAACCCAAGGACACTACGGCAGTGCGCAAATGCACGATTCCAGGCGTCCCCAACTGGCTTGCCATTCTGCTGGGCACCGCGCTATTGGTCCCGGGCATCGCCTTTGTGCTGCAAGACGGCACGCTCGCCACCAAGCTCCTCTCTGTCTTCGGCGGCCTCGCCTTCCTCTCCTTGATCGTCACGGCATTCCGCAGCGAAAAGGTCGAGCGGCAGCGTCTCTTCGTTGTGCTGATCCTGATGTTCTTCTCTATGACATTCTGGGCGTTCTTCGAGCAAGCCGGCTCTTCACTCAACAACTTCACTGACCGCAATGTAGACATTGTCATCAACGACAAAGAACTGACGGCGGCGGACATCGGCACCGAAGTGAAGGACGCTCCATTGACGCAGGAATTCTTGGGCGTCGAAGTGGCTGGCAAGCGCTACACGCTGCAGGACATCAGCGCGGCGGAGAAGGCGCGCGATGATGCAGACCCAGCGACGGTGGGCACCGTTAGCTTCCGTGTGACCGAGGCGCATGTCGGCATGGGCATCGGCGGCGAAGTGCTGAAAGCATCAGTGTTTCAAGCAGTGAACCCCATGTGCATTCTGATCTTCGGATTGGTGTTGACCATGCTTTGGGGCGTCCTTGCTGCACGCGGGCTGGAACCCAGTACTCCAATCAAATTCGGATTTGGGCTGTTGCAATTAGGCCTCGGTTTCGGTGCGCTGTGGTATGGCGCAAAGCACGGCGATCGCCACGGCTTTTGCGGCATGGAGTGGTTGCTGCTTGGCTATCTGCTGCACACCACCGGCGAGTTGTGCATTTCCCCCGTGGGCCTGTCGATGGTCACGAAGCTCTCACCAGCGAAGATGGTCAGCACGGTCATGGGCGGGTGGTTCTTGTCCATGGCGTTCTCCAGCGACTTGGCCAGCAAGATTGCTCAGCTCACCGCTGTCGGCGGCGGCGAAGATGGCCCCCAAGTCATCCCACCGCCAACGGAAACCATCGGCATCTACGGTGGCGTTTTCGGGCAAATCGCGCTCTACGCTATGGGCGCCGGCGTTTTAGTGATGCTGCTGGCTCCGCTGCTCAAGAGCTGGATGCACGAGGACCCCGCCGCGACCAAGAAGGCCGCGGGGCACTAATCCCAAGTACAGCGCTCCCGCCGGGCGTATAGTGGACGCGTCCTGAAACCCACAGGACCCGGAGACACTATGCGCCGTTTCATCTTCTTGTCCGCGCTCTTGCTGCTGGTCGGTGGCCTCGCCACCGCCCAGATCGAAGCAGGCGCGCGCATGACTCCACCCGAGCTTGAAGGCTTTGCCCAGACGGGCGCGAAGTCCACAGCAGACTTGGCCGGCCGCGCCGTCCTCTACGAGTTCTTCGCCTTCTGGTGAGGCCCTTGCGCAGGGGCGGTCAGCCACCTGAATGAATTGCAATCGAAACTTGGCGCCGAAGGCCTCACCGTTATTGCGGTGACCAGCGAAGCCACTGGGCCTACGGAAAAGTGGATCGCCGAAAAGGGCGCGAAGTATGGCTATGCCTACGACAAGGGCGGCAAGTTCATGCGCGCTTGTGGCGTTAGCGGTATTCCGCACTCGGTGCTTGTCGATGTCAGCGGCAAGGTCACATTCAGCGGCAGCCCCAGCGCCATCACAGAAGACATGGTGAAGTCTGCATGCGCAGGCGCCATGACCACACCACTCTGGGAACTGCCCAAGCCGTTCGCCAAAGTGCGCACGGCCATCGCCAAGGGCGAACTCGCGGCAGCATTGAAAGAAGCGCAAGCGTTGCAGCAAGATGCCACGAACGGCGAGACAGCCACGAAGGTGGCCGATGCTGTGAAGGGCATGGTTGCGGGCGCGCTCAGCTCCGCCGAAGGCCTTTCCACCGCTGGCGATTTCTTGGGCGCAGAACGCGAATTCCAGCGCTTGCTGAAGGCTGCTAAGGGCATGCCCGAAGAAGCCTCAGCGCGCGAGAAGCTGACGGAGTTGACCGGCAGCCCCGAAGCCAAGAAAGGCATGAAAGCGCAGAAAACGCTGGAATCCATGACGGCGGAGCCAGTGAAGACCAAGAAGGACGCCGAGAAGCGCGTTGCCGAACTGGAAGCCTTCATTAAGAAAAACGAAGGCACTTTCGCTGGCAAACAAGCGCTGGAGCAAGCAGAGAAGTTGAAAGAAGCCTTGAAGAAGGGCGACTGAGCGGAAGGTCGAGCTATTGCGAAGACGCAGTTCGCCTGAGAACACTGAGCGGCATACCGACGCTGCGTTCTAGTTCGAGCTGCGTACGCGCGATTTCAAGGCGCGCATCGACTAGGTCTTGCCTTGTCTGGAGCACACGCTGTTGTGTTTCGAGCAGGCTGAGGACAGTTGTGTCCCCGAGTTCGTAGGCTCGCTGGGCGAGTGCGGCGCTGGCTTCCGCTTGTGGAAGCACATCGCGTTCGAGGAACAGTGCAGTGCTTCTCGCAGCGTTGGCTCTATCCAGAGCGGCTCGCACTTGGGCCGCGACTTCGGCGGCGAGCGCCTCCAGTTCCTTTGCCAACGCATCGCGTCGGTACTCTGCTCGACTGACCTGAGCTTGGTTCTGATCGAACAGCGGCAGTTCGACACTGCCCGTGATGCCGCCGAGAAAGCCAGCGGAACTCCCACCCTCCGGCCGTTCGGAAGTAATCCCAACCGCAGCCGCCGGTATTGTTCGGTTGCGTTCGAGTTGAACTCTCGCATTCGCCGTTTCCAGCGCGAGAGTCGCCGACCTCACATCGAGTCGGAGTTGTTGGCCTCGCGCGACGAGGGCGGAATCCAGCTCGGCGAGAGCATCGGCATCGGGCAGCGAGTCGGTCAGTCTGACCTCCCGCATGTCGATGTTCAGCGAAAGCAAGCTCGCGAGCCTCTGTTTGTCGGCCTCTTCGCCCTGTGAGTGCCGACGGTATGCCAACTCCGCGTTGAGCACGGCCGCGCGCGCGAGCTCCTCGTCAGTCCTCGTTGCGACGCCGATTGCTACTTGCCGCTGCACCCCGGCGAGAACCAAGCGCGCGAGGACCATGCCCTGCTCCGCGACGGCACGCGCCTCGCGCACGGCCACAATCTGGAAATAGGCCGACTTCGTGTCGACGATCAGTTCAGCAGCGAACCGCGACAGGTCGAGGATGCGTTGATTTTGGCTGAGTCGGGCCACATCTTCGCGCTGTCGAAGCTGCCACAACTCGGCAACGCTTGCGACTAGGTCTACTCCCGCTCGCGTTCTGCCTCCGCCCGACGGAAGCAAGAAGGCCAAGCTCAAACTTGGATTCTTGAGGAGTCCCGCTTGAACAAAGTCCGCGTGACCTACGCCCAGCTCAAGGAAACCGGCATGAAGGTGACGGTTGTTCGCGAGCGCGAGCGAGAGCGCTTCGTCGAGGGTGAATCCCCCCGCGAGCACTAGCTCGATCTCGGTAACGCTGAGTGCCGCAAGCGCTGGATCGAACGGGAACTCGGTCCCGGTTGTGTCCTGAATCATCGATCGCGCCGCCGCGAAGTCGGCGGAGGGATCTATTACGGTCGCGCAACTCGCCAACGCTACAGCGGTTGTGCAAAGGCAACACAGTTGAAGGCTACGCAGGAGCATGGACGGTCTCCGTTTCGAGTTGTACGGGTTCAATGCGAAGATCCTGTTTCCCAAAGCGCAGGAACAAAGCGGGCACGAGGATCATGTTGAGCAGTGTTGAGGAGAGTAGGCCGAACAAGATCACGATGGCCATCGGCGTCAGGATCTCGTTTCCGGGCGCATCACCCCGAAGTGCAAGTGGGACGAGCGCAAGCCCAGCGGCCAGCGCAGTCATGAGAATCGGGGACAAGCGTTCGATCGCGCCGCGTCGAACGGCTTCGTAGAAGTCATTCACGCCCTCGACTCGTTGAAGGTGTCGGATGTGCGAGACCAGCATGATCCCGTTCCGTGCGGCGATCCCAAATACTGTGATGAAGCCGATGAGCGACGCGACGGAGAGCGTGCCGCCCGACAAATAAACGCCGAAGAGTCCGCCGATCAGTGCAAGTGGCAAGTTCACCATGATCAGAACCACATCGCGGGCCGAGCGAAACATGAAATAGAGCAGGCAGGCGATGCCAAGAACGATCAATGCCCCAAGCAGAGCAAGCAGTCGTCCCGTCGACGCAGCGCTCTCGAACTGCCCTCCATATTCGATGTAGTAACCAGGTGGCAGGCTCACTTGCTCCTGAACTCTCGCGCGAATGTCATCGACGACGCCGCGCAGGTCGCGACCGGACACATTGCACATCACCACAATCTTGCGCTGCACATTTTCGCGACTGATGAAGTTCGGAGAGCGGTCCTCTCGGATCGTGGCAAGCGCGGACAAGGGAACATTGGAACCGCTCGGAGTGCCCACGAGAATCGTGGAGAGAAGCTCTGGGGACAACACACCGACAGCGCCGACCCGTACCACCATGTCGAAAGCATTCATGCCCTCAATGATCTGACCGGCAAGGCGTCCGCTTGTCGCCAACTTCAACGCGTCGGCGACATCGCTCACTAGCAAGTCATGCGTGGCGATCGCGGCGCGATCAAACTCGACCCGCACGGTCGGTACTTGAGCTTGCTGCTCGACCGAGAGGTCAACGACTCCGGGGATGCCCCGCATCAATGTTTCGATCTGCGCCGCCGATGTTCGCAGGCGGCCAAGATCGTCACCGAAGATTTTCACGGCCACGCTTGCGCGCGTTCCAGAGAGCATGTGGTCGATGCGGTGGCCAATGGGCTGTCCGAACGTTGCTTGAACGCCGGGGATGCCTGCCAACTCAGCCCGTAGCGCATCGAGCAGATCTTCTTTGCTTCGTCGCGGCTTCCCGAATCTCACGGGTGCGTCCATGTCGAGTGTGAGGTCGATCTCGCTCGCCTCGACCCCTTGAACATGCTCGTCTTCCTCCGCACGACCGGTGCGTCGTCCAATCGCGACGATTTCGGGGTGCTTCATCAACGACTCCTCGACGAGGTGAGCCAAGGCATCGCTCTCGGCCAGCGAGGTGCCCGGTACTGTCACCACGCCGACGACCAAAGCACCCTCGTTGAACTCGGGCAGAAACCCGCGACCCATCGAGAGGCCTGCCAATACGGCTACGGCGAGCAAGGCCACGCTGGGCAACGCGACCATCCAAGGATGGCGTAGCGCCCAAGTCAAAGGCTTCTGGTAACCCGACTGCAACAGCCTCACGAGCAACGGCTCGCGCACCTTGCGCACGGTGGCGCTCGTTGGAAGGAGCAGCAAACACAGTGCGGGCGTCAGGGTGAGCGCCGTGAGCAGCGAAGCTGCCAGCGAGACCGTGAACGCAAGCCCGAGCGGTTGCAGAAGTCTTCCCTCGACGCCGGAGAGAAAGAACAGGGGCATGAACACGAGCAGGATGATGAAGGTTGCGAGCACAATCGACCCGCGCACCTCGACACTCGCTTCGTAGATGACTGCAATTGCGGAGCGTCGATGAGCCTCAGGGAGCACGGCGTTTTCTCGCAAGCGCCGCACGACATTTTCCACATCGATGATTGCGTCATCCACGAGCGCGCCGATGGCGATCGCCATGCCTCCGAGCGTCATCGTGTTGATGCTCGCTCCGAGCAAGTCCAACGCTAGTACGGAAGTGAGCAGAGAGAGCGGCAGCGCCAAGAGTGTGATGACGCTTGCTCGCGCGCTCGCTAGGAACGCGAGGACGACGAGCACGACCATGAGCGCGCCCTCGATGAGGGCGGTAGTCGTGTTGGAGATCGAATGGGTGATGAAGGACGCCTGCCGGAATAGGTCCTTGTTGATGAACATCCCTTCGGGCAGGCCTCCCTGAATCTCGGTCAGGGTCATGTCGAGGCGCTCGGTTAACTCCAGCGTGTTGGCCCCGGGCTGTTTCTGGATCGCGAGAATCACACCCGGCTCGATGATGGGTTCCCAGTTAGGTCCGCGACGCGATGCGGACCCTGTTCCGCGCTTGATGGCAGCCCCGATGGTGACGACTCCGAGGTCGGACACTGTGATCGGAACTCCGTCGCGGGTGGCGACCTTCGTTCGCGCGATGTCGTCGAGCGATTGGATGCGGCCGAGCCCTTCGACGAGTATTTCTTGCGCTCCGGATGTGAGCACTCCAGCCGACACATTCTCGTTCGTTCGCTCTAATGCGCTCACTACATCCGAGGCGGCCACCGCGTAGCCACGAAGCAGTTCAGGCGAAAGAACCACTTGGTATTGCTTGGTGTCTCCGCCGATCGGCGTCACCTGAGAGACGCCTGCAACGGAAAGGAGCCTGCGGCGGACCTGTGTGGTCGCTGTCGTTCGTAGATCGAGTTGGCTATGCCGCTCGGATGTGAGCGACACGAACAGGATCTCACCCATGATTGAAGACACCGGCGCGAGCTTGGGAGGCTCGACCTGCGAGGGAAGCGACCCTGTGATCGCGCTCAGTCGCTCGGTCACTGTCTGGCGGGCGCGGTAGATGTCGGTGCCCCACTCGAACTCGACCCAGATGACGGCGATACCAACCGCCGTTCCCGAGCGGACTCTGCGCACATCCGCCGCGCCATTCATCGCGGTCTCGATTGGAAATGTTACCTGCGTCTCCATCTCATGTGGAGCGAGGCCATGACCCTCGACGAGCACCGTGACGGTCGGCGCTGTGAGGTCTGGGAACACATCGACGGGCATTCGGATCGCGACGAATGCGCCGATGGCCATAATGAACAGCGACAAGATGACGATTGTCAACCGGTTGGCGAGCGACCATCGAATCAGGAAGTTGATCATGTGTTGGTTTCCTGAATCAGTGCGCGTGGCCCGCGCCGAACGACGCGGGCGACAGGGCGGCCAGTTTGATCAGATAAGAGCCGCGTGTGGCGACTCGTTCACCAGGCGCAATCCCGCGCCGGACTTCGACGAGCGCTCCGTCACGCAGGCCAAGTTCCAAGTCACGCCTTTCGAAAGTTTCGCCAGACAACATGACATAGGCCGTCGGTAGTCCCTGCTCCATGATCACGGCTTCCATCGGAATCGTGACGGCGGCGTTCACTCGTTCCGTTGCCAGCGAGAGCTGAGCCAGCATCCCGTGTTTGAGTTCTCCCTCCGGGTTGGGAATCTCGTAGCGAATCAAGAATGTCCGCGAAGCGCTTTCGATCGTGGGGGCCATGTATGCGCTTGCAACAGCGGCATCGGAAATCTCGATCCGTCGGCCCGGCATGGCTGGAAAGGAAACGAGGGCTGCGGGCGCCGCTCGAAGCCGTGGTAGATCGAACTCAGAAGCGCGCCCTTCGATCCAGAGCCGCGACGAATCAAGAATGCGAAAAAGACTTGAATTCGGTTCGACGGACTCACCCTCGACATGCCCAGTCGCGACGATCACTCCTGCGATGGGCGCATGCAGCGGGAGGCGCGCAGTGGTGGGGGCCGCGCGAGCCGCGATCAGGCGATCAAGGGACTCCTTGGTGGCGCGCGCTGCATCGTTGTCGCTGCGTGATAGCGATAGATTCTGTTCGGCTTGGTCCAGTTGGGGTTTTGTGCTTAGTCCCTCTGTTCGAAGTTGACCGAGTCGTTCGTGTTCACGCTCGGCGAAGCGGAGCCGCGCTTGAGTCTCGCCGAGTGCGCGTGCGCTCTCCAAGACTTTGAGGTCGAAGTCGAGGCCTAGGGCTTGGAGCTGGGCCACATCCGAGGCCGTGAGCGGCGGCTCGATCAGGCCGAGAAGCTGACCTCGCTCGACTGTTTCGCCGGTCCTAGGAAGTCTCCCCGACGGCGGCGCGAGCAGTCGACCCGAAGTTGGCGGGGCGACGATCGCGGCGGCGCCTTCGGGCACAACTGCTAATGCCGGAACGGTCAGCCGCTTCGATAGCGTGCGCGCGGCAGCTTCGGCGAGGAGCAGCTTCACCCTCCATTGCTGCTCCATCAAGAAAGGGATCTCGTTGTGTTGCGCCGGTTCCACTGCGCTTGGCGCGACTTGCCGAGCAGTGTGCTCGTCCGGGTGAATGACCATCTCTCCGAGGTCGAGCATTTCTTCGACCTGTTCACTGACCACGATCAGTCGCGCGCGATGTGTCCCAGCCTCTGCGAATGCGCCCTCAGGCACGAAGAGCCCGTCACGCTTCGGAGCTTCGACGCTGAGGGCCATCGAACCGATCTCCAGCCGGACTTTGCCCGCACGGACAGGTTCTCCCGAGGCACTGACCGTCAGGTGCACAAGGAAGCGGACATGAGCTCCGCGCACCAAGGGAGGGTTCTCCATGAATAGCAGCGTTCGCGCGCCGAACACCGTCTTCGTTTCGGGTTCGAGTTCCGCCGGAATGCTCGATGCCTGCTCGTGTTCGTGAGTATGGGAATCATGCGGCTTGCAGCCAGCGACGAGCGAGAGGCATGCGAAAAACAGAATTGCTGAAGCGACAGAGTGGTGTTTCACAGGGGCTCCTTAAACGCTGAAATCTACGCGAAAGCGCGGGCGTAGACGACGACCGCGCACCTCGAATGACGCCGCAGCGAAGCGGGTCGAGGCGCGCTATATCAGGAGTGGTCGACTGGAGCCAAGAAGATCGGCGGTTCCCAAATGCCGTCGCCGAGCGGGGGAAATCTGCGCACCAGCGTCAGTCGGCAGTAGCGGCGGGCGGAGCAAGACAGCATTCAACAACACCGCTGCGCAAATCGTCTTGAGGTGTGCCGCGATTGCCGCACCTGGCACCTGCGCACTGCCTGTCGCGACGATCACAGTAGGCAACTGGATGAGAACGCCTTCGTAGTCATCTACGGGCTCGTTCGTCGCCCGATGCTGCTGCTCGTCGCTTTCGTGTTGCGAGTGATGCCAAGCGTCAGTCACATCCAACCGGGACTCGTCGGACGGTGAGAACACTAGGTGCAGGTGCTCTCCGCTGTCGCCGTGCTCATGGAACAAGGCGGCGCGTCCGCCGAACACCTGCGCAAAAAACATCAACGGCACCAAAAGCCACAGAGCGCGACTGCGCAGTTGCGCGGGGCTCCTGTGTGTTCTGGTGTTCTGACCGCTCATGCGCTGCTCAGCGTAGCATGGTGCGCAGTTCGAAGCGCTCCGTCTCGGGCAGCAATGGCGACAGGATTTCGATGCACTTGCGGTGGTAATTATCCAACCACTCGGTCTCCGCAGGATCCAGCATGGAATCTTCCACGAGGTCGCGGTCGAAGGGAATCCAAGTCAGCGGTTCCAGCACCATCCATGCGCGGCCCACTGCATCCACTTGAGTCTTGGTCAGCAGGTACAGGTTTTCCAAGCGCACCCCGCCGAAACCGGCGCGGTAGTAGCCCGGCTCGATGCTGGTGACCATGCCTGGCTTCAGTGGCGTGGTGGCATAGGCCTTGCGCTCGCGCTCGCTGATGGCGAACGGGCCTTCGTGCACGTTCAAGAATGTGCCGACGCCGTGGCCGGTGCCGTGGTCGTATGTCAATTGCTGGTTCCACAGTGGCGCGCGGGCTAACGCATCCAATGCAGTACCCGGCGTGTTTTCCGGGATGCTTTGCCGCGCGGCTTGTATGTGCCCTTTCAAGACCAGCGTGTAAACGCGGCGGCGTTCGGGGTCGCAGCGGCCCACCGCCACAGTGCGCGTGTCATCGGTGGTGCCACCCGCAATGTGCGCGCCGGAATCGATCAAGTACAAATCGCCCGTCTGCAACGGCGTCGCGTCGCAAGCGCCGTAGTGGATGATGGCGCCGTGCGCACCCGTGGCCGAAATCGTGTTGAAAGACAGGTCGAAATAGCCTTCTTGCTGCGCGTAAAAACCTTCGATGGCGACGCGCGCGGAATCTTCGGTGACGGTGCGGCCCGCCTCCAATTCACGCCGTAGCCACAGCAGTGTGCGCGTCTTGGCCACCGATGCGCGCAAGTTCGCGCGCTTCTGTGCTTCTTGTTCCGCCGGGTTTTTCACGGCCTTGCGCAGCTCGATAGGTGACAGCATGGGCACGATCAACGCACCAGCTTCGCGCAGCGCCGACACCACGCCCAAGGTGATTCCGGATGGGTCGATCGACACCCGCTCTTTCACGGTGCGCAAAAACGGCGCGAACTCTTCGTAAGCATGCACCACAAAGCCGCCGCACTTCGGGTCGTAGCCTGCTGGCAGACGTTCGGACGGCGCGCGCAAGAACAAGTGCAGCGTCTGGGCGTCGATGTACATGAAGGCTTCAAACACCGGGTTGTAGGGGATGTCGCCTTTGGCCCGCAGATTGAGCAGCCATGCGATTTGGTCCAACTTCACCACCGCCATGCCGTCGGCACCTGCGGCTGCGAGGTCTGCGCGCACAACCGCCAACTTGGCCGCGGTGCTTTCGCCGCACCATTCCAGCGGCACCGTGATCAGTTTTGAATTCGCCGGCTTCGGGCGCGTGCGCCACACAGCGTCCACCAGATTGCGCGGCGCCTCTACAACTTTGCCACCGAGGCGTTCCACATGCTCGCACAGAGTTTCGGCGAAACCGAAGGGGACTGTCATTGGGTCCACCCCAATCTTGTGGCTGCGTCCAGATTTCACGCGTTCTTCGATGTCGGCAATCATGTGCCGCGAGCCCGGCGCGCCCACTTTCATCAACGACACACCGCTGCCTTCGAGTTCTAACTCGGCTTGCATGTGGTAGCGCCCGTCGGTGTACAGCCAGGCGTCGCTGCGCCCCACCAGTAAATCGCCGGCAGATCCTGTGAAGCCGCTCATGAACTCGCGTCGACCGCCATGCAGCGGCAGGTACTCGTTCAAATGTTCATCGACGCTAAGCACGATGAGATCATCGATGCCGTGCTCGGCAGTCAGCCCGCGCAGTGCGCGCACACGATCGGGAATCGCGCTCATGATTGTGCTCCGTTCAGTTGCTTAGATCTGCGCCGCCGAGTTCTTCCGCAACAGAAGCCAGTAGCCCCACTCCGAAACCTGTACCGCGTTCATCGCGGAAAGCGGGCCCCGCGATGTCAACATGCAGCCAGTGCGGGTTCATGTCGTCGATTTGTGCCCAAACAAACTGCGCCGCGCAAGATGATTGGGCATTAGCGCGGTCTTTCACGGAGTTGCGCATGTCGGCCACCGCTGATGCAAACTCCGCCTGATAAAACTCGGGCGCGAAGGGCAACGGATGCACGAGATCGCCGGTGGAGCGCCCGCACTGCACAGCCAGTTCTTCCAGCCCTTGGCGATTGCTGACAATGGCCGCGTGGCGATGGCCCGTGGCCACCAATTGCGCACCTGTCAACGTGGCCACATCGATGATCACATCCGCTTCCAACTTGCGCGCGGCATAGCTGACCGCGTCGCCTAAGAGCAGGCGCCCTTCGGCGTCGGTGTTGTTGATTTCGATGGTGTGGCCGGAATGCAGCGTGATGATGTCGTCGTTGCGGTACGAATCTGGCCCGATTGCGTTTTCCGCCAAGGCGGCCAATGCAAAGAGGCGGCCTTTGAAGCCTGAAGCGACCAGCACTTTGAATGCGGCCACGACGGCAGCCGCGCCGCCCATGTCGCCTTTCATAGTGCACATGCCGGCTGTGGGTTTCAGCGACAAGCCGCCGGTGTCATACACGACGCCTTTGCCTACCAGCACCACCGTGCGGCGCGCCTTGCCGCCTGCGCGCTTCGGCCCGCTGCTCAAGATGAGCAAACGGGGTGCAGTCACCGCTGTGCGGCCTACTGCGTGGATGCCGCCGCAGCCGTGCTTCAACAGTGCGGGGCCAACGATCTCCTGCAACTTCACACCCTTCAGGCCCTTCAGCAGTTGCTTGGTTCTGGCCACGAAAGTGTCGGTGTGCAGATCTGCGGTGGGGGTGTCGACCTGTTCCGCCGCCCAGCGCGAGGCTTCCACCACGCACTGCGTGCGCGCATCGAAGGCCACGGGGCGTCCGCGGCTGTCGCAAGCGGCGATGCTCAGGCGCACCGGCTTGCTGGCTTCAGTCTTGCGGCTGAAATTGGGCAGCGCGCGGCCCAAGGCGACGGCCACGGCTTCACCGTGTGCAGGCGCGTCGAGGCAAACCAGAGCGAAAGACTCGCCTGTCAGCTTGGCGCGCTTGGTGCACGAAAGCACCGCTTCGTTGCGCGTGGGCGAATTGTGGCGCGAGACCTTGTCCGGCAGCGCCGCAACCACCAAGCGCTTAGTGCCAACGCGCGTTTCCGCTAAGGCGCCGAGGGGCCCGGGCTTCAGGCCTTTGCACAGAACCTTCGCTGCGGCTTCAAGCTCCTTGGCCAAGCAGTTTGCAGGCCAGCCGTCGGCGTAGCCTGCGGCACTCGCCAGCAAGAGGATGGTGTCAGCGGCGTCTGCCGCCTTGCGGGCGTTTGTGGGGAATCGCAATTCGCTCATGTCTGCTCCGATCGTGGGGCGCCATCATAGCCGCGGATCGGGCTCCGCCGAGCATCGACCCGAGCCGCATTGCACCGCGGCGACAGTTGGCGGGTTACGCCGGGAACCACTGGTAGAGCATGAAATAAATGATGACGCCGGTGACGGAAACATAGAACCACACGGGCAGCGCGATGCGCGCCGCGCGTACGTGCTTCGGGCGGTTGTCTTTCAGCCCGTGACGGATGGCGTTGATGATGAAGGGCAGCACGGCAACGGCCAACACAGTGTGCGTGCCGAGGATGGTCAGGTAAACGATGCGCGCGGTGGGATGCGCTTCGGGGAACGAAGTGACCACCCCCGCTTTGAGCGCGTGGTAGGTGAGGTAGCAAGCGAGGAACACGGCGGAGCAGGTGAATGCCGCGAGCATCGCGCGTTTGTGGCCCGCGATGTCTTTGCGCCTAATGCGGCGCCAACCAACGAACAACAATATTGCGGCCAGACCATTCAGCGTGGCGTTCAGCGGCGGAAAAAAGCTGAGGTCCATGGCGGCCTCCACGCCCAACAGCATGTGTGTGTCGCGTGCGAGGCGCTCCATGCCGGCGGGGTCTTCATAGTCATAGACGCCGTGCACCACGAGGCCGCGGTCAACCAGCACAAAGCGCGTGCTGTGATTCACCGGGTCGCCGGGGTCGCCCAATTTGAAGCCCGTGCGCATCAAAGACGCAGTGGTTTCCGGCGTGCCGCGCAAGAAGGCCCAGCGCGCAGGGTCTGCGCCGCTGCGTTGGGCATAATTCGCCAACGCTTCTTTGGTGTCGCGCTCGGGATCGACTGTGAAAGTGACCAGCCGCAGCCCTGGCAAAGCGCGCATTTTTTCCTGCAAGCGCCCCATGGCGGATGTCATGGCGGGGCACGGCCCGCTGCAATAGGTGTAAATAAAATCGGCGATCCACACTTCGTTGTTCAGCGCTGCGGAACCAAGTTCGCTGCCGTCTTCGCGTTGGAAGCTGAAGGCAGGCAGCACAAAGCCCAAGCGCGGGAGTGCGGCTTGGATGGGCGCTGCTTGCGTGTCACCTGCCGCAGCGGGGCTGTCCTGCGCCGCGAGTTGCGCGCAGCACAGGCCGAGGAGTGCGAATAGCAAATAGCGGTGGCGCATGTTGGCTCTCAGTGTATGCACGCCGGCGTGCCGCCCGCAGCGCACTCAAGATTCAGAGGATTCGGCTTCCGCTGCCTGGCATGCGCGATCGGCCTTGCGCACCAAGAACACCACCCAAGTGCCCAAGCTGAGCACCGCACCGATCATGAAGTAAATGCTGATGTTGTAGGCCAACGCCATGCCTTGGCCGGTTGCGTCATTGGCAGCGACCGCCGCCTTGCAGTTCGGTCAACCGAACGCAAAGCGCGGCAGTAAGCACAGCAGCGCGGCCAGTGTGAAGAGGGTGCGTTTCATAGCGATACAGCGCCGCGGGGCAAGCGAAATCGCCCCGTGGCTACAGCTCAGAATTCCCAGAGCAGCACGAATGCCAAAATGCTCGCGCAAAGCAGCGGCGCGCAGGCCACCAACCCGAGGATGCGAGCCTCGAACTTCAAGTGCATGAAGTAGCGCGCGATGTAGAGGATCTTCACCACTGAGATGGCGATGAGCAGCGTTACAGCCAGCCCGTGGTTGCCTTTCATCGCGAATGGGATGACCACTTCGATCACCGTGAGAGCCACGAGGAGGGCGAAGATTTTCATGTAGGGCGGGTGCGTATGAGCCACAGCGCCTGCATCTGCGTGATTGGGATGAGACATGGTCTATTTTCTCCGCTTCAGATCAGGTAAATGAGCATGAACAACAGCACCCACACGAGGTCCACAAAGTGCCAATAGAGCCCGGCCACTTCGATGATGCTGCTGTTCTTGGTGGTGTAGGCACCTTGGAAGGCGCGGCACAGCACAATGCCCAAATACAGCACACCCACAGCCACATGCAGGCCGTGGAATCCGGTGAGCACAAAGAAACTGGAGCAGAACAGGCTGGCCACTTTGGCTCCGGCTGCGCGGTGCGCGGCCATGATGGCGCCACGCTGTGCGGGCTCGGCATCTTCCAATTCTGCGCGCAATTCCAGGCCATGGCGCCCCTTGGGTTCTGCTGTGCTGCCAGGAACGCCATAGGCCGCATGGTGAATAATGCCACCGCGAATGGGGCGCATGTCCATTGAGGCACGATCACGCACCTCCAATTCAAGGAAAAGATAATCGCCTTCGCTGAAGTTGCCGCTGCGGAAATCTGCAGCGGTTTTCCCAGCGGGCATGGCTACCGGCGCGTCCGGTGTGCCATCCATCTTGCGTTGGCCATACAACTGCGTCGCTATTTCCAGTTTGGTCAGCTTGCCGCCAGCTTCGGCGCTGCGCGTAACAGCCTTGTCCAAATCCACCAACGCCATGCCTTGAATTGTGATGCCTTCATGCGCGAAGTGCGTCCATTCAAAGACTTGGAAACCCACAAAGAATGCGCCGCCCAACATGGTGAGCGCGATGTACTTCTTCAGCCCGGCTTGGTTGCCGTCCTGCAACGCAGCCAAAGCCTTCACCATGGTCACGGATGAGCAGATCAGCACGAAGGTGTTCAACCCCGTGAGGATCAAGTCCATGGGCAAGCTCCACGCCGGTTGCCAAGGCATGCCTGTGAGGCTGGGTTGGTCGACCGCAGAGATGCGCAGCACCATGTAGGCGCCAAGGAACCCAATGAAGGCCATGGCGTCCGACACGATCAAGAGCCACATGGCGAACTTGCCGTTGGTGAACTCGAAGTTGCCTTCGGTTTCGATGTGCGGCAGCGCGTGATGATCTGAAGACATGCGTTCAGTTCCTCTGGGCGCCACGAGGCACCCCATTTCTCACGAAGCGGTAGCGACTAACAAGAATGCGAATTGTGCGGGCAGCACGAAGAGCGATGCCCAGAACAGAAACCTCCACGACGCGAGGCTGCGCGTGAATGCCGCGCGCAGAGCCGTGCCGAGGAAAAATAATGCGCAACCAAGCCCGCCCCAGAGTGCCACTTGGCCGCCAAGGCCAAGGCACGCGGGCAAGATGCTGACGGGCACATACACCAGCGCGTGCAGCAGCACGCGGTGAGCAGTGGCCAAACCGGTTGGGTCTGCAACCGGCAGCATCTTGAAACCTGCACGGGCGTAATCTTCGCGATGCAGCGTTGCGATGGCGAGGAAATGAGGGAATTGCCATACGAAGATCAGCGTGAACAAGCTGAGCGCAGCGGCGGTCATTGGCACACCGGCGGCGGTCCAACCCAACAGCACGGGCAATGCGCCAG
The DNA here is from genome assembly GCA_945907755.1 of Singulisphaera sp. GP187. GTDB lineage: Bacteria > Planctomycetota > SXUL01. Next base: position 17,833 of record CAMDTN010000028.1, read on the forward strand.
GAATGGCGCCCACGATGGTGTTCAAGTTCGAGCGCGTCTTCAGCGGCGTGTACACAGCGGTGTACAGCAGCACTGTGGCCGCCGACAACGCGGCAGGCACGGGACCCAGCGCAACGAATAGCGTGCCCACACCCAATGCGGTGCAAACGCTGCCGAAAATGATGGCTTCGTCGCGGCTGATCTGCCCCGCGGGCACAGGCCGCATGCGCGTGCGTTCCATGAGCGCGTCCAAGTGCGCTTCCAAACCCATATTGATGGCACTGGCGCCACCAGCCGAAAGCAGCACGCCCACGGTGAGCGCGGCCAACGCGGCCCAATTCAAGGGTTGCCCTGTGGGTACCGCCAGCAAATAGCCAGCCAACGCCGCAACGATCACCAAGAAATTGAGGCGCAGCTTGAGCAGGCTCACCCAAGCGCGCGATCTGCTGCTGCTTGGACTAGCGCTGAAGGCGACTGCGCTCATGCGAATGCCCCTTGCGCAGCAGGCACTGGCGTTGCGGCCGTTGCTGCGGCAAGTGTGTGCCGCGAGCGCACCCACAGCATCTGCACGCACACAACCAGCAATCCGGCCACCACCAAATGCAAACTGGGAATGATGGCTTTGAAATTGAAGGCGGCGTTGCGCGCGTTGCCGTCTTCCACGAGCAGCAGGGCGGCGACGCCCAAAAGGAATTGCACCGTGACGATGAAGCCAATGGCCAACGCAGGGCCGCGCAGGCCGGGCGCATCATTAGCGTCGCTATTAAGCGCGGCGCCGCTGACGCGCGCAAGGGCGATCAGTGCCAACAGCGCTCCGGCAACATGCAACACCAAACCCATGCCGCTCATGGTGTGGCGCAGCCATGCGCCCAACGCAATTTGCAATAGCAACGCCAACAGTGCGAACTTGGCGCGCGCTTCCAGTGCCGGCAGAGCGCGGCGTGCGCCGCGGCCGAAGCCCGGGCGCGTGGCCACCCACAGCGTGGTCACCACGGCAACGAACGATTGCGCAACCAGCGCGTGCACCATCGCGATGGCACGAATAACGAATGGCTCATCAGGAGTGCTGGCGAGGCCGGGGTATTGCGTGCCCACCAAGACGCGCACACCACCCAGCGCTGCTTGAGCCAGCACCAATCCGAAGGCGGCATAGCTCAAGCGGCGCACCCACGGAGCAGGCGCATCGGCGCGCCGTGCGCGCAGCAGCACGCACAGGGCGAAGGCACCAGTCAACAGGCCGGTGAAGCCCGCCACTTGACGATGCCCAAGTTCCCAAAACACGCCGCCGGTCATTTCCGGCAGCGCCACGCGCAGCGGCAACGGCCACGAATCCACCGCGTCGCCGCTGTCGGTGCTGGTCACTTGTCCGCCTGCAAAAAGCAGGAAGAGCGTGGTCAGCAGCAGCACGCCCGCCAAGGCGTGCAACCCGCGTCCGCTGCGGCCCGAAGTGTGCGCGTGGTCGTGGATCATGAACGCATCAGTGCGCGCGTGCCTGTCCTTGAGCCTTCTCGGCGCTGGTGAGCGGCTGGAATTGCGGCGTGAAATCTTCAGGGGCTGCCGGGTCCGCGTACTCATACGGCCCCCGGTACGCCACTGGAATCACATCGAAATTGCCGTGACCCACCGGCGGTGTGGGTGTGTTCCACTCCATAGTGGTGGCCTTCCACGGATTGCGCTCCGTGCACACCTTGCCGGCGAACATGCTCCAGAAGAAGTTCACCGCGAGGATCAATTGTGCAGCGCCCAGAATAAGCGCGGCGACGGTCATCAGTTGGTTCACCGGCAGCATGCCTTGCAAGTTGCCGTAGAAATATGGGTCCGCCGTGCGGCGCAGCATGCCGCGCGATCCCACCACATGCATGGGGAAGAAGGTGACCTGAAAGGCAATAAAGGTGATGATGATGTGGGTGTAGGCCATCGGCTTATTCATGAAGCGGCCGAACATCTTCGGATACCAGTAATAGATCGATCCGAAGACGCCGAAGAGCGTGGAGCCGAACACCACATAATGGATGTGCGCCACGATGGCGTAGGTGTCGTGGATCTGGATGTCCACTGGCGTGGCGGCCATGAAGATGCCCGACAAACCGCCGATGATCCACATAGAAACGAAAGCCAGCGAGCACAGCGTGTGCACTTCCAGCTTCATTTGCGAGCGGTAGATCGTGGCCAGCCAATTGAAGGTTTTCACCGCCGAAGGCAGCGCAATCATCATGGTGGCGATCATGAATGTGCGGCCCAACGCTGGGTTCATGCCCGACTGGAACATGTGATGGCCCCACACGATGAAACCCAAGAAGGCGATGCCAGCCATGGAATACACCATGGGGCGATAGCCGAAGATGGGCTTGCGGCAGGCATTCGCGAGCATGTCAGAAACCATGCCCATGGCGGGCAGCACCAAGATGTACACAGCCGGATGGCTGTAGAACCAGAAGAGATGCTGCCACAGGATGACTTGGCCGGTGCCAGTAGCTTGCGCGGTTTCCGACACGACGCGGGCGGCAGGCACAAAGAAGCTGGTACCGAATTCGCGGTCCATCAACAGCATGGTTACGGCAGAGCCCAGTACCGGCGTGGCGCATAGCACGAGGATGCTGGTGATCAGGATGCTCCAAGCAGTCAAAGGCATGCGGAAGAGTTGCATGCCCTTGGCGCGCATCTTCACGATGGTGGTGATGTAATTCACCGAGCCGCAAATCGAAGACCAACCCACGAACCAAACGCCCATACACCACAGCGTTTGCCCGTCGCCCAGCATTGTTTCTGAAAGCGGCGGATAGCTGGTCCAGCCAGCGCCGGCGCCATCGCCGGGCACATAGAAGCTGAAGGCCATGAATACAAAGGCCGGCCACATCAACCAATAAGACAGCGCGTTCAGGAAGGGGAAGGCCATGTCCTGCGCGCCCAATTGCAACGGCACGACGAAATTGCCGAATGCGCCCACCAGCAACGGGATGATCACAAAGAAGATCATCACCGAGGCATGCATGGTGAACATGACATTGTAGTGCTCTGGTGCTGCGCCGCCGTCGGCCCAGTTGAAGAGCTGCTTGAACCCAGGAACTTCCGTGCCAGGCCAAGCCAACTGCCAGCGCACGCCCAAGGCAAGTGCCCCGCCAACCACCGCCCAGAGGAGCGACGAGACGAGGAACTGTTTGCCGATCATCTTGTGGTCTCCCGACCACAGGTAATGGCTATAGAACTTCGGTGCGATGAGGCGCACCAAGGCCATCACGACACAGAGGCCGAGAATGACCAGCCAAGGAGTTGTGGTGACATTGAAGTCAGTGGCTTCCATGAGTTGCATGATTGTGTTCCTTCCGCCTCAGCGATTGGTCGTTTCGCCCTGGTAATGCACCGCAACATCGTTTTGGTCCCACCACCACCAAACCTTGGAAGACGCGCCGGACCAATCCGGGCGGTCGATGCCATCGTTTTCGCTGGCCCACTTGGTGGATTCCGCTTTGAGCCACAATTCAAATTCGGCCACTTCATGCACCACCAGGGTGGCGCCCATCTTGGTGTGGCCCAGCCCGCACAGCTCTGCGCACATGATGGGGAAGCGTCCGGCACGCGAGGTGTCGAACCACACCGGCACGGCCAAGCCGGGCACCACGTCTTGCTTCACGCGGTAATTCGGCAGAAAGAAACTGTGGATGACATCCATGGAGCGCTGCACGATGCGCACCTTGCGCCCCACGGGCACATGCAATTCGCCGACCGCTGGCACATCGTCTGCAGTGGCAAACTTGCCGTCGCTGCCGGCCAAGCGGAAGTTCCATTCGAACTGCTTCGCGGCCACTTGGGCTTCAAACACATTCGGCGCGCCAGCCTCCGGGATTTCCATCTTCATGGATTTCCACATGCCCGCTTGCAGCAAGGCGATAGCCACCAAGATCACTGCTGGGATGAGCGTCCAGATCAGCTCCAGTTTGTGATTGCCGTGGGTATGCGCCGCGCGCATGCCGGGCTTGCCCCAGAACGAGAACAAGCAGAACAGGAAGAAGCCTTCGGTCAGGATGAAGGCGATGCCTGTGATCCACAGGATCAAGTAGAAGAGCTCGTCTACTGCATCCCCGAAAGATGCGAAATTCTCTGGGAAAAACAGAGTTCCTGGCTCTTTCACCGCGGCGCCTGCTGCGTGGTCCACCGCTTTGGTGCCCGCGGCCCCGCGTTCCAGCACCTTGAAGGTGTGCTGGTTGGTCAGCAGCAAGATGCCGCTGTTCACCGGGCTGCCCTCTGCGGTGATGCGTTGCACGGCAACGAGTTCGTCGTCCACCAGCAGATTGCCGGTGCCTGGCATGCGCGAGCCATCCTCCAGTGTGAATGTTGCATTGACGCCTGCGCTGGCTGGCAGCGCCAACTTCAAGGCGGTGCTCGGCTTTTCAAACGCCACTCTCATGCCGTAGCAGAGAAGGACGACTAAGGCCAAGGCAAGAACGAGCAGCACGGGGCGGCTCGTAGGCGTGGCATTGCTCTGTGCCATTGCGATCTCCAATGTTTGCGGGGGAGCATGAGCTCCCCCGCACATTCCACATTCATTCCGTTAGGAAAACTAGTTGCTGCACGGGACCCGAATCAGGAAATCACTTCTTGCCGAAGGAGAAGTTTGCATCGGCGGCTGCTCCGGCCGCGATGGTCACCTCGATGTCCTTGGGCTTTTCCTTTTCGTGCCACGCGGTGAGTGTGTAGGTGCCGGGCGGAAGATTGTCAATCTTGAAGCTGCCATCTGCGGCTGACACCGCGAAGAAGGGATGCTCGAAGATTGCCACGCGGGATTCCATCCACGAGTGGATATCGCACTTGAAAGAGCAGGTGCCGATTTCGGCGCGCTTCATGTCTTGCGCGGCGGGCACAACGCCCTCGGTGCTCTGGGTCAAATTCCAGTCACCGTTCAGCTTGGACTGGAAGTGCACGTTGTGAGTGGTCTTGTCCGAGTTGCGCAACTCAATCTTCTGGCCGAGTTGGATGGCAACCACATGGGGAAAGTAGGTGCAGCCCTTCTGGTCGAGGGTCACCGTTTCGGTCTTCACCGCGAACTTCTGGCCTTCGGGCAAACCCTTGCTGACATACACGATGACATTCGCGAGATTGCCGTTGGCGTCCACCACGGTGGTTTCCTTGCGCATCTCTTTGCCTTCCGCTGCGGTTTTGCACACAGGGTCGGAATCCATCTGGATCAGTGCGTTCTTAGGCGTCTTGCCTTCCCACTTGATGGTGCCTTTCACCGAACCGGCTTGGGCCACAGTGATGCCGACAAGAACGAGGACTAAGCAAAGTGAGCGTGCGAGCATGATGATGAACCTCCGGCGGCTCGTACTCATCTCGCCACGGGATGCCCCGTGGGCGGTGGAAGAGTCGCGGCCGCAACATCTTGCAGGCACTCTTGTCCAGCATCAATGCGGCATGGATGCGTGGGGCCGTGCGGCAGGTTGCCGCACGCAGTGCGCAATGCTGCTTCCTTGATGCTAAGCAGGCAGCGCCCTACTATCGACACGCCCGCGCCGCACTTTGGTTGCAACCAAAGAGGGGCAAGCGCGTGGTGGCAGCAGCACGCTTGCCGGATTGCGAAATTGGTTTCACGGCCGTTCCATCAAGGGGCGGCCAATAAGGGGCGGTGTCACGCCGTTCTTGCTTGCCATGGCAGAAGACCACAGCGAATCAGCACCGAAAGCAGCGTCGAGCGAGGCTTTGCAGCCGCGCGCGCCGCGTCAAAAAGAACCCGTGCAGGCGAAGGCTAAGGACACCCCGGGCGACACCGGGCGGCGGGCTTTCGTGTTCCACACCATGGCGGGTTTCATCACCTTGCTCATCGTGTGCTTCGCGCGCTTCTTCTTCCCGCGCACGCTGTTCGAACCCAAGACTCGTTTCACCATCGGCTATCCGGGCGACTACGGTTTCGGTGTCGACACCAAGTGGCAGCAGAAGTATCGCATTTGGGTGTGCCGCAATGCGTCGGGCTTGTTCGTTATCTATGCGCGTTGCACCCACCTCGGTTGCACACCGGACTGGAAGCCCGCAGAGAACAAGTTCAAGTGCCCGTGCCACGGCTCGGGCTTCGATGCTGAAGGCATGAATTATGAGGGGCCAGCGCCGAAACCCATGTTGCGCTGCCATCTCGAGATCGACCCCACCGGCCAAGTGCTGGTGGATTCGTTGAATCTCTACGACTTCGATGTGGGCACTAAGCAATTCAAGAACTTGCAGCCTGGCACTAACGGCCCGCTGCTTGTGGTCTGAGCGCCGGAGGTTTTTGAAGCATGTCGCATGGCCATGATGAAGTGCCGCCAGAGCCGGAAACGCCGGCGGGTGAGGGCAACCCTGGCGGGTTGTTCACAAAGCTGCGTGCGAAGGCGAAGTCGCCGGCGCAGTTGCAAGCCGAGTTGAAAAACACCCAAGTGTGGAAGTCGATCTTCCGGCACAAGCTGGACGATTCGGCCCGCAACCGCTCACTCGCGGTGCTGTCCAGCGTCTTCTTGCACTTACACCCCGCGCGCGTCAATCGCGATGCGGTCCGTTACAACTTCACTTGGGGCATGGGCGGGATCACTTTCTACCTGTTCGTCCTGCTGACGCTGACGGGCACGCTGTTGATGTTCTACTTCCATCCTTCGAAGGGTGAGGCCTACCGCGACATCATGTTCCTGCAGCATGATGTGCCCTTCGGCAATCTGCTGCGCAACATGCACCGCTGGTGCGCGCACGCCATGGTGATCACCACTTGGCTGCACATGATGCGCGTGTTCATGAGCGGTTCGTACAAGCCACCGCGCGAGTTCAACTGGAACATCGGCGTGTTGTTGCTGCTGTTCACCATGCTGTTGTCCTTCACGGGCTACTTGTTGCCGGACGATCAGCTTGGCTTCTGGGCTGTCACCGTGGGCACCAACATGGCGCGCGCGACGCCGGTGATGGGCCACGAAGGCCCCTTTGGGCCCGAGTTGGGCTTCACTGCGTTCAACGATGTGCGCTTCGCGTTGCTGGGAGGTTCGGTGGTGGATGCGAACGCGCTCTTGCGCGCTTACATCTGGCACTGCATCGCCATTCCGATCATCGCGTCGGTGTTGTTGATCGTGCACTTCTGGCGCATCAGGAAGGACGGGGCCATTTCTGGTCCTGCTCCAGTGATGCTCGCAAGCGAAATCACGGACTGAGCAAAGGAGCCTCGCATGGACTGGCATCAGGTCTGGGAATTGGTTTCGTTGCCCGACAACGTCCCCATCGTGCTGTTGCTGCTGATGGTGCCGTTCTACACATGGCTCGCATTCCGCGAAGCTGGGCGTAATGACAGGCTTATTGCCGAACTCGAACGCGATCCGGACATGCGCAAGACGCACCACCGCGTGCCGTACCCGTGGAAACCGGGTTGGCCCAAGACGGTGCATGTGTGGCCGCATTTGCTGAAGCGCGAGTTCCTCGCCGCCATCATCGTCACTGTGGTGATGATCGTATGGTCGATCTGTTTGGACGCGCCACTGGAAGAGCCTGCGAACCCCAGCCTCACGATGAATCCGTCGAAGGCCCCGTGGTACTTCCTCGGCTTGCAAGAGCTGCTGGTGTACTTCGATCCGTGGATCGCCGGCGTGGTGCTGCCGAGCATCATCCTGATGGGCCTCATGGCCATTCCCTACATCGATGTGAATCCGCTGGGCAACGGCTACTACACGTGGAAGCAGCGCAAGTTCGCTATCGCCACCTTCCTGTTCGGTTTCCTCGTGCTGTGGGTGTTGCTGGTCATCATCGGCACCTTCATTCGAGGGCCCGGCTGGCTGTGGTTCAACCTCGGCGAAACATGGGACCACCACCGTGTGGACCATCAAGTGAACTACGACTTGCACGAACTCTTCGGAGTGACTGGCGCATGGCAGGTGATTGCGTTCGGCGCGGCTTTCGTGGGCGGCTTCTGCGCCATCGTCGGCGGCATCACCCACCTCTGGGTGGTGAAGTGCATGCCCCTGATGCGCAAGCGCATGTCCTTGGTGCAGTACGCGACTATGTTGCAGTTGTGGGTTCTGATGATGCTTGTGGTCGCCAAGATCATCGCCCGTCTCGGGTTCACCGTGAAGAACTTCTTGGTGACCCCTTGGTTCAATATCTGACAAATCCTGCAGCGAGAGCATTACGCCATGGCTGACATCATTCAGACACCGGAAGCACAGAGCGAAGAGCAGGATCCGGTAGTCACCAAGTCCATCTTGTGGCCCGTTTTCCTGGCCATGGTCGCGCTGGTTGCCAGCTCGGTGTGGTGTGTGTGGGACGAGTTCTACACACGGCGTCCTTACAAGGACTATCAAAACGAGTGGGTGGCGACGGCGAAGCAAGCCTACGGCAGCAAGCTCGCTGCGTCTCAAGCGGAATGGACGCGCGTGACATCGGCGCCTGAATACAAGGCACTGGAAACAGCGATGCGCGCGGCGGAGGCCAAGGTGGCCCCCGAAGTGACGCGCCTCGCGACGCAGATGAACAGCGAAGTGTTGCCGCGCATCGCCGCGCTGTCGCAACCAGTGAAAGTGGCGCGCTCGGAAGCCGCCGCAATGACCTACCGCTTGGAACACGCACGCGCGCACGGCCACGCGCAAGAAGCCAAGCATTACGAAGCGGAATTGGCGGCGCTGAAAGCGCGCAAGAGCGCGGTGTCGATGCCCGGCGGCACGGCACCGGAGTCTTGGGGCTTCGAGCAAATGGTGACGGAGTTCAATCGCCTGAAGTCGCTTCAGGGTGAACTGCAAGGCCAGACCGCAGTGGTGCGGCGCGAAGCGGACGCAGCGCGCGCGGCATTCAACGGCTGGCGCGATGCGCACTTGCGTACGGCGTCACCGGCTTCGGTGCAGGCGTTGATCGACAGCATTGACAGCTTCGAACACGACATCAAGCAGATCCACATCAAAATCGATGACGGCGAACTCATCGAGCGCTGCGAGTCTTGCCACACAGGCATTCTTTCGCCGGTGCCGTTGGACGCTGCAGAGCTTGCCGGCCACAAGGTGTTTGCCAGCCATCCTTCTATGGATCTACTAAAGCTGCACCCACCCGAACGATTCGGTTGCAGCCCGTGCCACGGCGGCAATGGCATTGCGGTGGAATCTGTGGCGATGGCCCACGGCAAGAACAAGCATTGGCTGTGGCCCATGCTCGCCAAGGAAAACACTGAAGCGGGCTGCATGCAGTGCCACAAGGACGATTTGTGGTTGGCGCATGCATCCACTGTCAATGAAGGCAAGCATTTGTTCCAGTGGCGCGGCTGCGTTGGCTGCCATCGCTACGAGGGCTTTGGGCGCGAGGCAGAAGAACTGAAACTCGCCGAGAAGGCCGTTGTCGGCGTGCTCAAGGACCAAGACGCAGTAGAGATCGCCATCGTGCGTCAGGTGGAGATCACCGAAGACGCGAACGCGAGCGCCGAGGCGGTGGACGGCGCTTACCGCGAAGCCACGCGCCTGCGCCAAGATTTGCACCTCGCGCGCACACGCGGGCAGCAACTGGCCCAAGATGTCGCCAGCCTCGATCTTGAAGTGAAGAAGATTGGGCCCAATCTGAAGGAAGCGGCCAGCAAGCTGAAACCCGAGTGGATTCTGGCTTGGCTGAAAGATCCGCGCGCATTCCGGCCCACCACCAAGATGCCGCGCTTCCGCGTGGACGACGAACAGGTGCGCGACATCGCGGCATTCTTGTGGCAAAACTCGACGCCCAAGGAAATCGCGGCCATTGACGGCGACGGCGATGCCGAGCGTGGCCAAGAATTGGTTATCTCGCGCGGTTGCTTGGCTTGCCACAAAGTCACCACCGACGAATTCGATGCCATCGGCAACGAGTTTTCCGCCGAACTCTCGCGCATGGGCGAAAAGACCAGCGCGGCCTACATCGCCAGTTGGGTGAAAAACCCGCGCTACCACAACCGCTACACAGTGATGCCGTCGCTGCGTCTCTCCGATGAGGACTGCGTCAACATCGCTGCGTGGCTGTCGTCGTTGAAGAGCGACAAGGCTGTCTATCTCGACAACGCCGCGGCGTTGGCGCTCTTGGGCGACAAGGGCCGCTTCGAGCGTGGCAAGAAACTGGTGCAGCATCTCGGCTGCGCGGCCTGCCACGAAATCAACGGACTCGAAAACGAAGGCCGCATCGGCACGGAGCTGAGCGAAGAAGGCAGCAAGCCGCTGGAACGCTTGGATTTCGGCACACGCACCAAGGAATACAAGGGTGCCCACACCTACAACCACAAGGGCTTCTTCGAAGCCAAGTTGACGAGCCCGTCCACCTACGACAAGGACAAAGAGTTCGCGAGTTGGAGCGACCGCTTGCGCATGCCCGAGTTCTTCCCGCTGGAAGGACAGGCGGGCTACGAAGAGCTGAAGGGCAGCATCAATGGCGAAATCGATGCGCTGACAACATTCTTGTTGGGCAGCACCGAAGCGCACATTCCGCCTTCGTTGCAGTACATGCCGGAAGGCGCAGCCAAGGACATCCAGCAGGGTTGGTGGCTGATCAAGAAATACAACTGCGACGGTTGCCACCAGATTCTGCCGGGCGCGACGCCTGTGTTGTGGACGCTGCCCATCTACGAAGAGACCGCCAGCTTCACTGGCGTTCCCGGCAAGAACGGCCGTCCGCCCACGCTGGTGGGCGAGGGCAGCCGCGTCGATCCTGTGTGGCTGTCGCGCTTCCTCGCCAATCCGGCGCTGGCGGCTGATGCTACTGACGCGCATCTGCGCAACGGCGTGCGTCAAGGCATGACCGTGCGCATGCCCACCTTCTACTTGTCCGAACGCGAGCGTGGCACGCTGGTGCGCTTCTTCCAAGCGCTTTCGGATTTGAGCACCACCGACTATGTGCGCCCTGAGTTCGCTCCGCTGGACGCAGCGGAATTGGATCTCGCGCGTTCAGCGTTCACCGCTGGTGACTGCGCCAACTGCCACTTGCTCGGCGGCGAAACCGCCGTGAACCCCGACACCACTTACGCGCCTTCGTTCGAAGTGGTGCGCGAACGCATCCGTCCGGGCTGGACGCATCGTTGGGTCACCGAACCCAACACCATCATTCCCGGCACGGCCATGCCCGCCATTCTGCAACGCGAAGCTGGTGGCGAACGATGGATTGTCAACACCGCGAAGCTCAGTGCTACGGCCATGCGCCGCGTGGGCGACGAGCGCCTGAAGCGTTTGGCCAGCTACACGGGCGATCACGCCGAGTTGTTGATGCGCTACTTCGCGCAGTGGACCGCCGAGGAATCGGCGTTCCAACAAGACGCGCGCAAGAAGTGATGCCGCAGCAATGAACGCAACCGAAGCAGCGGGGGGTGGACAGCGCTCGCGCGTGCCCGTCCTACTGTTAGCGGTGGTGGGCACGCTGCTGCTGATGTTTTTCGCCTTCCGCGTCAACTGGTTTGGCGCGACGCTGGACGACGCAGAACTGGTCGTTGCTCTGCGCACGCAAGATTCAGCCCAAGCAGTGCAACACGGCACCGAACAATTGGTCAGTCGTTTTGCGCGCCGCGACGCGGCGGCATTGCGTGGCGATTTCGCAGAAGCCCTCGGGGCATTGAAGCAGCACCCGCAGTGGGAAGTGCGCCGTGCGGCGGCTTGGGCCATGGGGCACGATCCATCAGGGCGCAATCGCAGCGCGCTGCAAGACATGCTGCGCGACGAAGACCGCGGCGTGCGCATCAATGCGGCTGTGGCTTTGGCGAACTACAACGACGCTGCTGGGCTGAGCGAGTTGCGCGACGCATTAGTGCCCTTCGCCGTGAGTGCTCCGGTGGCGGGCAAGTTCAGCACCCGAGCCAAGGTGCAAGAGGCCGTCAGTTTAGGGCGCGACCTTGGCAGTGTGACCACTGCTGACGGATCTGCGCCCGTGCGCGTGGCCATGAATGGCTGGGTGCAGCGCATGCATCAGGCCGATGGTGCCACCGTGGCGGCCGGCGCTGTGCTGGCGGAAATCGCGCCGGATGCGCCCACGCTGCTGAATGTGTTGCTGGCACTGCAACTCGTTGGAACTCGTGCTGAAGTAGCGCTGATCGATGCTCTGCGCGAGACCAGCCCTGCAGGCAAACAGCCCGAAGTCGCCGCACAAACCGAGCGCACGCTGGAGGCGCTCCGACGCCGCTGAGTTGTCAGCACATCCAGCCCCCACTACGATTCACCCCCAAGCGGAGCCCGCCATGGCCGAAAAACTCATCAGCACCAAGCGCAAGAAAAAGCCAAAGGAAATGGCGGTGATCACGGATCAATGCACCGGATGCGCCGGCTCGCCCACATGCATTCCGTTGTGCCCCGTGGATAACTGCATGCTCCTCATCCACGACAAAGAGCACGAGCCCTTTGGCTATGTGTGGGTCGATCCCGTGAAGTGCATCGGTTGCACCAAGTGCATGACCAAGGGCCCCAACGGCACATGGTTAGACGGCTGCCCTTGGGACGCCATCGTGATGCTGCCCACCGGCCAGTGGGAAGTCGAAAACGGCCTGCTGCCGTACTAATAGCGGTTCAGGCGGGCAACAGCTTCAAGCGTTCCAGTTCTTCCAAGATCGACACCGCATCTTCGACGCCGGTGCTCTGCCACAGCAGTTTGCCTTCGCGGAAAAAACCAACAGAGCGCTGTTCGAGCGTTGGGTACTGCCCGCGCGTGGTGGGGTTCTTGTCTAAGTCCAGCCACAGCACATGAGCGCGGCCGCGCAGCGTCTCTTGCAAACGCAGCACTTGGCTCTCGATGACGCGGTCTCCGATGCTCCACGCGTGGTACGCGTGCACCAGCACTGGCAAGCGCGCGTCCACCACATCCACTTGCCAAGTGAAATCGCTCACATGAGGAAGCTGCGGTTCGCCCTTGCGTTTTTTCATGGCTAACAGCAGCACCACTAACGCCGGCACCAGCACCAGCAACCAAATGATCCAAGAGAAAAAGTCGTCGCTGGCCGCGCTGACATCTTGGCCCGCGCCGCGTGCTTGTTGCGGCAGCAGCAGCGCTATCGCGCCGAAGCTCAGGGCCGCATGCTCGTCGGCGCTGCGTTTTTCCCACAGTGCTTTCTCGCGGCGCCAGCGCCACCAAGTGATGAAGAAAGTCATGACACCCAACAGCGCTTGCGTGCCCGGCATGAAGATCGCCACCCACGCAGGCAGATCGGCCGGAGGAGGCAGCAAGTATTGCAGCAGCACCGTGGCACTGGCGCTCAGCAGCAACACGGTGCCGCCTTTGCTGCGCAGGCCCATGTCGCGCAGGAGAGTCGTGTAGAACACCGCCCAAGCGCCCAAGAATTGCGCGCCATACAGCGTTAGCGCAGGCGTGCTCAGCGGCCCGGAAGAATCCCACGGTGGCACCGTGCTGAAGCGGTCCAAGATCAACAGTTGCAAAAGCACATACAGCGCCGCAGGGTGCACGAGGCAGCCCACCATGTCCCAAACGCTGTCGTCTGTCCTGCGGATCTCTGCTGCGCGCTGCCGTGCGGCGTCATCGGTGTTGTCAGCGCGTGCCATGGCGCCGCAGCATAGCCGCACAGATGCCCATCACGAACGCCGCGGGTAGGATCGCAGTCGGAGATCGTTGCATCATGACCGAGTCGAATCTGCCGAATGCCAGCTACTGGGCCGACAACCCTTGGGCGCGCATGAGCTTTTCGCGCTTCGCGGCGCACCGCCGATGCCCGGCTTGGTACCGGCACACAGCCTTGGATTGGCACGCCACATGGACCACGCCGCCGCAAGAAGCGGGGCATGTGGTGCAGGATGTGCTGCAAGCGGTGTTCGACAACAACCCCGCAACGGATGTCACGGCCGAAGATTTGGAAGGGCGTGCGGCCAAGCGCGTGGGCATCAATTTCGCGAAGGCGTGGGGGGCGGCGGTGCAAACCTACGCGGCCAACCCGAATGCGGTGGGTAGCTTCGATATCAGCGAGGAGCAATACGCTGGCTATGCGCGCCAAGGACTGAAGTTCCACACGGCGGAAGTGGCAGCGTGGTTGCAAGACCGTCATCCGCGCACTGGCGCACGCATCGGGTTGCCGGCTTTCGGCGCAGTTGGCGATGCTTGGGTTGCGGTGCGCCCGTGGCATGCGCCGGAAGCGGTGCCGGGGGAGCACTGGAACGAAGTCATTCCGCAAGGCTGGTTCCAAGGGCAATACGATTTGGTTTACGAGTGGACAGGTGCGCGGCGCATTGTGGATTTGAAAGCCAGTTCCGGCAGCAGTGTTTTTTCCAGTGAGATTGGGCAC
>CAMDTN010000029.1 GCA_945907755.1 Singulisphaera sp. GP187
GTGCACTGGCTTGCCTGCGAGAGGCTGACGAAGATGGGCGAGGTTGGGTCTAGCGCAACAACTTGCGCCGAAAGGGTGCCGGGGAAGGCATTGAAGAACACTGGGCAAGTGCCCGAGGCCGCGCCGAGTGGGATGAACGAATTAATCAGCCAGAGGAATCCGCCTGACAGGTCGAGATTCACCACGATAGTGGGGCTGAGGGGAAAGCCACCGGCCACGGAAGACACGATCGGCAGCGTGTTCAGCGCGATGTCTGCGGGGTTGCCGAAGCTGTCCGCGCAGGCGTTCACTGACGCGCCGACACACTTGTTGACAACGGCCGGGCTCACTGGTGTGGCGAGCACAAAGTCGAAGTCGAGGTAGGCCGCGGGGCCGTTCACTTGCCACAGTGGTGCGGATGCGCCGCCGACCACATAGTTGATTTTCCCGTTCCAGCAGCGGCCCACGCCGCCCGGCGTCGGGCCACCGAAGGTGGCGCCAAAGGGATAAGCATTGCCAATGCCGCCCACGAACCGGATGTTCGCGTCAGCGGGGCCGTTGGCACCTGCGCCGACTGGCAGCGGCAGCACGAGGTTGCCGTTGGTGTAGGCCACATTGGTGGCTGCAGCAGCGGTGCAGGTGACATAAAACCCTCGGGTCGTGCCCGCAGGAATGGTCACATTTAGAGTCATCGGAATCGGCACGGCGATACCCGCGCCGCCGTGCACAACGCCGGCGACCGAACCAACAAGGGTCCAATTCGCAGCGAGGGTTTCAGAACCCGCGTAGCTTCCAGCCTTGGTGTAGATCTCCATGGTGGAAGTGCCCGCAGCTAAGAAGTTTTGGTCAAGCGAGGTGACCGTGATGGGCCCGGCAGAAATGTTGTTCACATTGAACATTGTGCCCTTCTGACCGTTGCCACCTTGGAGGGTGCTTTGCAAGGTCAGTATTTGGGCGCTGGCGGCCACGGACAACATGGCGACCAAGGCGAGGGTGAGCGATAACTTCATGGGATGATGAACTCCGGAGTAGCGAGTTGGTATCCGCACAACACCATGCGCAGCAACGAGCCACGCAAAGTTGGTGCAGCAACGACGCTCAAAGGTTGGCGGGTGGACACATGCTGCATGGCACAGGCCAACGCAGCACTCAGAGACTACCGCGCCACACAGCCATGGTGCCCAGCAAACTTGAGCATTTCTCTCGATAATTATAGATAAATGGCGCGCAGTGGAGCTTGTTTGCGTTGCGGCACTCCTACCATGCGAGTGCTCCGCTATTGACGCCCAAGCCGCCGGGGCGGATGCTGCAACATGGAAACAAGCCCGCCTATGCGCGCATTATTGATGCTGCCTCTACTGGCACTGCTTTTTGCTGCTTGCGGCGACAAGCCAGCGCCGGACGACTCTGCGCCTGTTAAGTCGTTAGGTAAGGCCGAACTTGAAAAGCCCGTGGTGGCGGAGGCTCAGCCTGACGCCCCCAAACTGGATGCGGGGGTGGCCGCGCGCATGGCCATGGCCATCGAGAAGACGAAGGACGCCTTCGATCGGGCCGAGCTTTACCACAAGGCCAAGTCTCTCGGCGCAGCAGGCAAGGCACTGATCCCAGTGCTGCAAAAGGGCCTGAGTGATGTTGAAGGCGTAGCGCGGGCCGCAGCGGTTGAAGCGCTTGCCGCCATCGACGCCACTATTGGGGCAGCAGCTGCATCGAAAGCGCTCAGCGACAAAGATCCTGAGGTGCGCTTGCGCGCGCTGGCAGCGTTGGACTCACTTCCTGCCATGGACATCGAGAGCATCATCGCCTTCGTGCGCGACGAAATCGACAGCACGGTGCAGCTTGCAGGTGTGTTGGTGCTGGAAAAGAAACTGACCGCCGCGCAGGGCGAGCGCGTGTGCTTCATTTTGGGTGCGCTGGATCCGAAAGCACTGGTGCCCTGCGTGCGCATGGTGCGCAAATTTGCGTTGAAGGCGGCGGTGCCAAAGCTGGCGACGCTGGTGAACTGCCACGATGAGGATGCGCGCGTGGCGGTGGCCGAAGCGTTGGCAGAGTTGGGCGTTCCAGACAAAGATGCGCTGAAGGGTTTGGTGCGCGCGCTCACCGACGAAGCGTTGTCGGTGCGCAAGGCCGCCTACGCAGCGCTGAAGAAACTGAGCGGCAAAGACATTCGCTACAACCCCGAGGCTGACGAGATGGAATTGGAAGACGCACAGTCTGCTTGGAAGGAGGCTGTCCTTGGGAAGTGATTGGGTCGGCACGCGCGGGCTGATCCTGCTGATTTCGTTGGCAGTGATGACTGTGGCCGTGGCCACCGAATCCGCCATGCGCAATTTCCTTTGGGCGCGTTTGCAAGATCGCTTGGGCACTGGGCCGCGCCTTGAGCGTTTGAAACGGCAACTTTCCGATGAACGCCGCTTGCTGGATGGCATTGGTGCCATGCGCACCATCGCTTCCTATGTGTTTCTGTTGATGGCGCTGGGCGTGTTGGCGGAGGATGCGACGCAACGGGATGCGAGCGCCGTGTTGGCCGACTTGGGGCTGGCGTTGTTAGCGATGTTCGCCGGCGTGTATGGCATTGTGCGCGGCATGGCGCGGGCTGCGCCGGAACGCGTCTTGGTGTTGTTGTTGCCGCTCGGACGATTGTTGGCGGCGTTGGCCCTGCCCTTCGCGTGGATCAGCGACATCATGGGCCACGCTGCTTGCCGGATTTTTGGGCTGGCAGTGCGCGACACCGAAGAAACCGCGCGCCACGACATCTTGGACGCTGTTACTGAAGGCGAACGCGAAGGGGCCATCGAAGAAGAAGCTGGCGCCATGATCGAGAACATCATCGAAGTGCAAGACCAGCCAGTGACGCGCCTCATGACGCCGCGCACTTCCGTGTTTGCCATTTCGGTTGATGCCACTTTGGCCGATGCAGCCGCCGCTGTCATTGAGCACGGACACTCCCGCATTCCGGTTTACAAAGGCACCATCGACAATGTGGTGGGCATCATGCTCGCCAAAGATCTGTTGCGTTGGTGGGGCACCATGGAAGGCCCGCCCGGCGGCCTAACCACGCTGCTGCGCGCGCCACTCTTCGTGCCCGAAACCAAACTGGCGAAAGACCTGTTGGCAGTCCTGCGGCGCGACCGCGTGCACATGGCCATTGTGCTGGATGAATATGGCGGCATGTCGGGCGTGATCACGGTGGAAGATATTCTCGAAGAAATCGTTGGCGAAATCGCCGACGAATACGACGCACTGTCTGAGCGCGAGAAGAGTGGCGTGAATATGACGGGCGACCACGGAGCCGATCTCGAAGGCACCGCGCAGATTGACGATGTGAACAAAGCACTCGATCTTTCGCTGCCTGAGCACGCGGGCTTCGACACCATCGCGGGCTATGTTTCGGCGCAATTGGGGCGCGTGCCGCGATTGGGTGAGGTGTGCGACATCGAAGGCGTGCGCTATGAGATCTTGGATGCCGACGCGCGTTGCATCCGCCGGATTCGCGTGAGTACCAGCGTGTGAGCGGCGCGCGCGAGACGGCGCAGGCGCTGGTCCTCAGCGTGCAGAGCTGGAGCAACAGCAGTCAGATCGTGCGTCTGCTGACCGAAGCCCACGGGTCCATCAGCGTCATCGCGCGCGGCAGCCGCCGCATGACTTCAGATTTTCGTTATGGCCCGCTGGATGTCATGCAATGGGGCAGCGCTTGCTTGGAAAAGCAGAGCGACGGATTTCGGTTGGTGGGTTTTGAAGCGGTAGGCAGCTTTGCGCGGCTGGCAGCACACCACGAACGCCTGCTGGCGGCCTTCGATGTCATCGAAATCTTGCGCGACGGAACCCGCGCAGTGTCGCAACCGGGGTTGCTGCGCTTGGCGCTCGAGACACTGGCCGCCTTTGAACACGGCGAAGTCACCACGCTGGAAGCGGTGCTACTACGCTTCGAGTTGCAGTTTTTGATCCTCAGCGGGCGTGCGCCTCACTTAGACGCTTGCGTGCACTGCGGGCGTGAAGCACCGGCACCCAAGCCCGCACGCTTAGACCCTTTGCAAGGCGGGCTGATCTGCCGTACTTGCCTGCGCGGCTCGGCCGACAGATTGGTGCCGCTCAGCCCTGCCGCGCGCGCAGCCTTGCATGGCCTTGCGAGATCGGCAGACCCACGCGAGGCTGCGGCAATGCTGGCGGATGCGCGCGTGCGCGCGTCCCTGATCCCGCTGCTGCGAATGTTGGTGGGGCTAAGCCTCGACCACCCGCTGCCAGTGCTGGCACTGTCGCGCACCTAGGCCGCTTTACGGGCGACGCGAGCTTTCCTACGATGGCGCCATGACCAAGGCGCCTGTCCTCTTGCTGTTGCTCCTGCCATTCTTCGCCAGTTGCCGCAGCTTGTCGCGTGAAGTGAATTCAGCACTGCCAGATTTCTTGCGCGCCAGCCCTGGCGGCGAAGAGATGAAGCTGTTCAAGGAACTGCACGAAGGCCGCGCGTGGTCTGCCGACGATCTCGAGCGTCAAGATCGTCTGCGCAGCGACATCGTGCAGGTGTACCAGTCTGGCGACTGGGAAGAGTGCGGCGAATTGGTGCGCGGTTACATCGACGACTTTGCGATCAGCCGCCACGACCAAGAGCTCCGCTTCTTGTTGGCCGACAGTCTGTATCGCGATGACGAATGGGATTTGTCTTTCGACGCTTTCAAGGAGTACTTGGCGCTGTATCCCGTGTCCTCGTGGAGCGAGCCTTCCATGCAGATCATCTATCGCATGGGGCTCGAATGCATCGAAGGGCGGCGCAGCGCATTCTTGGGCATCTTTGGCCGCAGAGCCAAAGGCGTCGAGATGCTGCGCAATCTAGTGGAGACATTCCCCGGTGGCGGGCGAGCCGCCGATGCGCAGTGGGCGCTGGCTCGCTATTCGATGCACGAAGGCGATCATGTTGCTGCGGTGGAAGAGTTTGGCGTGCTGGTGGAGCGCTGGCCCGAAAGTGAGTGGAACGCGGCGGCGCTTTATTACGCCGCGTGGTGCCGCTACCGCTTGATAAAAGGCGAGGCCTACGACGGCGCGACCATGGAGCAGGCGCGTGATAGTTTCGAGCGCTACCTGCGTGAGGCGCGCCACCAAGGCTGGGCGGACGAAGCGCGCGCGGCGTTAGGCGAAATCGTCGAGTTGGAGGCGCAGCATCAACTGACGGTGGCCGAGTGGTACTTGGGGATGGAGAAGCCCTGGGCCGCGCGCTACTGGCTGACGAAACTAACGGTTCTCCATGGCAGCACTGCGGCTGGCCAGCGCGCCAAGGTTTTGCTGGACATGTTGCCGGGTGCTGCAGTGGTGCCCGCCACTGCACCAGCCACGGCGGCGAAGGACGCGCCGTGATCTGTCGCTTGAGTCTGCTCGCCGCGCTGCTGTGCCTCGCCGCTTGTGGTTACAGCACGGGATCGTTGATGCCCGGTGGCGTGCAGCGCGTTGCGGTGGTGGCCTTTGAAAACGAAACCGAATGGCGTGGCGTCGAAATGGAATTCACGCGCAGTGTTTCGCAGGAACTGACGCGGCGTGCGGGGGTCACTTTGGTGCAGTTGCGCGCAGCCGATGCCGTGTTGCGAGGCCGCATCGTCGGCGTGCGCCGCAATCCGTTGGCTGAAGGTGGTGCCGATATCACTCTGGAAGAAGGCGTGGCGGTGACTGTGGAGTTTGCATTGGAAGACCCGCGCAGTGGTGAGCCTCTGGTGGGGCCGTTCCGAGTGGTGCGCCGCGCCGAAGCTGTGGGCGCGCGTGGCGAAACACCGCACACCGCGTTGCTCGCGGCAGCGCGACTGTGTGCACGCGATGCAGTAGACCGCATTTGTGCCGAACAGATGCGCAGCGCCGCGCTGAAAACCTCGCGCTGATAGGATCGGATCATGGGCCCGCAACTCGTGCCGCTGGGCCGCGGCAGGTTCTTTGAGCGTTCGGACCGCCCCGGCCTCATGGCCATCATCAATGTCACCCCAGACTCTTTCAGCGACGGCGGAGAGTGTGCTGGCGTTGCAGCCGCAGTGGCTCGTGCGCGAGCCGCTGTGGAGAACCACGCCGTCATCGTCGATGTCGGTGGCGAAAGCACCCGGCCAAACGCAGCAGCGGTGGATGCGGAAGAGGAAGAGCGTCGCGTGGTGCCGGCGGTGCGGGCCATCGTCGAGCGCGTGGGCGTGCCTGTTTCTGTGGACACACGCCGCGCTGCTGTGTTCTGTGCCGCGTGGCGCGCGGGTGCGTCCATGTTGAATGATGTCAGCGGGCTGCGCGCTGACAGCGCCATGGCCGCCGAAGCAGCGCGCACCGATGCGGCGGTGTTGGTGATGCACATGCGCGGCACGCCGGCAGACATGGATGCGCATGCGCAGTACAGCGATGTGCTGGGCGAAGTGCGCAGCGAGTTGGGCGCCTGTTTGGAAGCTGCACAGGCTGCTGGTATTCAGCGCCAACATTTATTGGCAGATCCCGGCCTCGGTTTCGCCAAAGACACTGCGCAGAATGTTGCGTTGTTGCGGCGCATCGGCGAGCTGTTGGACTTGGGTGTGCCTTTGGTGCTTGGGCCTTCGCGCAAGCGTTTCTTGGGCGCGCTTACAGGGCGCGGCCAGCCGCAAGAGCGCGACCACGCCACCACCGCGCTCATCGCCTGCCTCGCAGCCGCACCTGTGGCGCTGTGGCGCGTGCACGCACCGGGCCCAGCAGCCGATGCACTCGCCGTGGCCGCCGCTTTGCGAGGGCAGCTCTGATGCCTTGGGCCACGCTGCTGAAAATTGCCGTAGAAGTTGTGGTCTTGGCGGCGTTGGTCTACGCCTTCCTTCGCTTCTTGCAGGACACACGCGGCAGTGGTGTGATGCGCGGCTTCGTGTTCGCGCTGATCATCTTGGGTGCGGTGTTCTTGGTCGCGGTCGAAATGCTGGGCTTGGAACACTTGGCTTACATCGCCGACCAAGGCCTGCCGCTGTTGTTGATTACTCTGGTGGTGGTGTTCCAACCAGAAATCCGACAAGCCTTGGTGCGCCTCGGCGAATCGCGCTTGTTGCGGCGCGGTTCAAGGCGGCGTTCGCAGCGCTCTGGCGTGGCGGTCGAAGTCAGCCAAGCTGCTGAACGCCTTGCGCGGCGCGGGCTCGGCGGGCTGATCTTGATCGAGCGTGAAGAAGGCATCGCTGGTTTTGCCGAAGGCGCCACAGCGATCGACGCGCAAGTTTCAGCAGCGTTGTTGGTGTCGATCTTTTTCAAAGATGCACCTCTGCACGATGGCGCTGTGATTGTGCGCGCGGGGCGCATCGCCGCCGCCGGGTGCTTGCTGCCGTTGTCTGAAAACCCGAATTTGCCGCGCGCGCTGGGCACGCGCCACCGCGCTGCCGTGGGCGCAACGGAAGAAACGGATGCTGTTGCTGTGGTGGTTTCAGAAGAAACCCAACGCATTGCCATCGTGATGCGCGGGCGCATCGAAGAAGATGTCACGCCGGAGCGCTTGCGCGCCCTGTTGGAGACAGATGAAGTCGCAGTAGAGCCTTCGGCCGCTGGAGCGGAGCACGCATGAGTGCAGAAGCCACCACCGCAGGGTTCGGAAGCACGCTGCGCCGCTTCCTCGCACGCTTTTGGCTCGCGAAGTTGTTCGCGTTGGCGCTGGCAGTGCTGTTCGTGTTGCTCATCGATCGCGAACTGCAAGACACGCTGTATTCCGAGGTCGTCAGCATCGTTGCCGGTGAAGGCATCACCGGCAACGCCATCAGCGTCACGCTGCCGCCGGGGTTTACGCTGGCACGCGAAGGCGCGGCCACGCCGTTGACTGCGTTGTTGCATGTGAAGGGACGGCGCAAAGATCGCGGGCGTTTGCAGCTTCCTTTCCGCGCGGTGATCCCCGATGAACGCTTGGCTTCCATCGGCGTGGAACGCAGCGAATGGGTGAGCCTTGAACCTGCCGACTTGCAGGTGGCCGCGCTCACCGGTGTCGAAATCAGTTTCGGAAATCCGGTGCGCATCCCGGTGGCTCGCGAAGATGAATTGGAATTGGAAGTGCGCGGCGTGCCCGCGGCCCCGCTGCCCGATGGCTTTGAGATGGCGGCGGAATTCACACCGTCACGCGTGTGGGTGCGCGGCCCAGCGCCGCTGCTGCGGCGCTTGCGCACG
Source organism: Singulisphaera sp. GP187 (assembly GCA_945907755.1). Lineage (GTDB taxonomy): Bacteria > Planctomycetota > SXUL01. The sequence continues at coordinate 8,089 of CAMDTN010000029.1, forward strand.
CTGGACTTGCCTTTGCAGGCCCCGCCCGGCGAATCGGCGGAGTCGCGCGAGATCAGCAGCATGCCGCCAGAGCTGCAACGCTTGGGCGTGCGTTGGTCCGAGGACATCAAGTTGACTGCCGTGGTGCGCCTCACGTCGCGCGAAGCGGATTCGTTGGTGCTGCCCAATGTGCGCATCGTGGTGTTGCGCTCGCTGAAACCGGCTTTCGATTTCGCGCTGGAACCGCCCTACGAACTGGAGCACATGAATGTGACTTTGGTGGGCCCGCGCAGCGCCATCATGCGCTTGAAGGAAGATGCGCACGCGCTGCAACGCTTGCGTTCAGAACTGTTAGTGCTGGTGCCCGCAGAGCGCGCTGCCGAACGCGAACGCACACCCATCGCGCCAGGCGAGAAGCGTGTGTTGGAGGTGCTGGCTTCGTTACCCTCCGAAGCTCTGGCACCCCACGGCTTGGCTCCGAAGGAGAAACGGTTGGTGGTGCCCGTGGCGGTGACGCGGTTGAAACGCATTCTTTGAATGAGCACAAGATGAGCAGGAAGTACTTCGGAACCGACGGCATTCGTGATGTGGCTGGCGTTGGCTTGCTGGCGCCGGAAGTGGTGCGCGCGTGCGGGCGTGCGCTGGGCGCGCTGCTGGCCGCCAGCGGAACCGAAGCGCGTGTGCTTGCGGGCCGCGACACAAGACGCTCGGGCCCAGAACTGTTGGATCAACTGGCTGAAGGCTTGTTGGATCACGGGCATGTCCTTAGCGATGGCGGCGTTCTCACCACGCCAGCGGTGCAGACTCTCGCGCGCGAAGAGGGCTTTGATCTCGCCGTGGTTGTTAGTGCGTCGCACAATCCCGCAGCCGACAACGGGCTGAAGTTCTTTGGACGCGATGGGCGCAAATTGCCCGATGCCACCGAGCTGCGCATCGAAGCATTGATAGACGAAGAATTGGCAAATCCACGCAAGATCGGCCGCAGTGGGCATCGCTTGGCAGATCCCGCAGCCGCGCGCCGCTATGTGCGCTTCCTGCGCGAAGTGTGTTTTCCAGAGTTGGATTTGAGCGGCCGCATCTTGGTGCTCGATTGCGCTCATGGCGCCGCAGCGGACATTGGGCCGCGCGCCTTGCGCTCGTTCGGTGCTGAAGTGATCGCACGCGGTGTGTCGCCTGACGGTTTGAACATCAACGCGGGTGCAGGCGTGTTTCATGTGGCCGAACTTGCGGCGCCCGTGGCGGTGCACAGCGCATGCATTGGCATTGCGCTGGATGGCGACGCCGACCGCGCGCTCTTCGTCGATGAATGCGGTGCGGTGCGCGATGGCGATCACATGTTGGGTGTGTTTGCAGCAGATCTGGCCACGCGCGGTTTGTTGGATGGACGCGCTTTGGTCAGCACGGTCATGGCCAACATCGGTTTAGTGCAGCGCTGCAAACAACTGGGTCTGCATTGCGAATTGACCCCAGTGGGCGACCGCCACGTGGCCGCAGGAATGGACCGTTTGAAAGCCGTCCTCGGTGGCGAACAGTCGGGGCACATCATCTTCCGGCAGGGCTCGCGTTGGTATGGCGATGGCCTGTACACCGCGCTGCGCATGTTGGAGATCATGGCGCGCACGGGCCTCAGTCTGAGCGCGCTCACGGCACCGATTCGCAAGTTCCCGCAGTGCTTGTTGGGAGTGCGCGTGGCCAAACGCGTGGCCCTGGACCAAGTGCCAGAACTGATGCAGGCCCAGGCCGCTGTGGAAGCGCGTTTGGGCGCCGATGGCCGCGTGCTGTTGCGCTATTCGGGTACCGAATTGTTGCTGCGCGTGATGGTCGAAGGGCCGGACGAAGCGACAGTGGCCGCCATGGGTGAAGAACTCGCGGTTGTGGCGCGGCGCTGCCTCGGGGCCGGGTGATGCGCATTCTTGGCATCAGCTTTTCTGGCGCCGAAGCCTCGGTGGTTCTCAGTGATGGCGTGCGCAGCTTTGAAGCGCGCATGGAACGCAATGCTGCGGGTGGCACGCCGGGGCCGTTGGTCGCACAGGTGCTCGATCAAGCCGGGGTGGCCGCAGCCCCTGAAGCCGTGGCGGTGGCCCTTGGGCCTGGTTCGTACACCGGCATCCGCATGGCCTTGAGCTTTGCCAAGACTTTCGCCTTGGTGCGCGGCCTGCCGCTGTATGCCTTCAGCGATCACGCGGTGTTAGCGGCGTTGCACGGCAAACCTGAAGAAACGCTGTGCGTGCAGCATGGCGGGCACGGGGCCAAGCTGTATTGCTCTTTGTGGCGCGTTGTCGAAGGGCTGCCGCAAATGGTGCAGGCACCACGGTTGTGCCTGCCCGCAGAATGCGCGCCGGACATAGCGGTGCGCTGCATCGGCGACCGCGCGCACGGCGCTTCGACCTACCGCTGGCCCGACGCCAGCAATCTTGTGCAATTGGCGCAGCGTGCCGCTGCCTGCGGCAGTGGCCCGGCAGATTTACTTTGTGTCGAACCTGTGCTGCCGGCGTGAATCTGTGGCGCATGCGGCATAGGATCTGAGCATGAGCGCCCCAACCGGAGACTCAGCGCCGCGCGAAACAGTATTGCGCCATCGTCCGCGTTCATGGGCGGAGATCGACCTCGCTGCCTTCCGCCACAACTTCGCGCAAGCGCGCGCGCTGGCGCCGAACGGGCAAGTGTTGGCGGTGCTGAAGGCCGACGCGTATGGCCATGGCGCGTTGGCCATCGCCAATGCTGCGCAGTCTGCGGGCGCCGCCATGCTGGGCGTGGGCGATTCCACCGAAGCGCTGGAACTGCGCCGTGCAGGGGTGGAAGCAGACTTGTTGGTCTTAGGCGGTTTGGTGTCCAGCGAAATCCCTTCGGTGATTGATGCCGGCATCATCCCAGTGGTGCACGGTTATGGGCGCGTGGAAGAACTGGAACACGAAGCCGCCGCGCAAGGCCGCCGCGTGCGCGTGCATTTGAAAGTGGACACCGGCATGGGGCGCATGGGGATGAACCCCGCACGCGTGAAAGAAGTGGCCAAGCGCATTCTGCAATCGAAGCACATGGTGCTGGATGGGCTGATGAGCCATCTTGCCGGTGCGTGGCCGCAAGAAGCCGCGGCGAACCGCGTGCAAATGCAACGCTTTGCCGTAGTGCTGGATGATCTGCGCGCGTTAGGAGCGCAGCCGCGTCATGTGCACATTCGCAATAGCTCTGGCCTGATGGACTGTGAAGCGCAACTGCCTGGGGAAAGCCTCGTACGCGCAGGGGCGTGCTTGTATGGATTCGCGGCGGCGGGAACAGAACCTCCGGCCGGTTTTCATCCCGTGTTGGCGCTGCGCACGCAAATCGTGTTCATGAAAGATGTGGCGCAACATGCACCGGTGGGCTATGGGGGCACTTTCAACCCACGGCGCAGAACGCGCTTGGCGATTATTCCGTTGGGCTATTACGACGGAGTGAAACGCGGACTGGCCAACCGGGGTCATGCGTTGGTGCGTGGGCGGCGTGCGCCCTTGGTGGGTGCGGTGTCGATGGACTACTCCACGCTGGATGTCACCGATGTGGCCAGTGCCACCGTTGGCGACATGGTGACGCTGATTGGTGCCGATGGCCGCGAAAGCCAGACCGTGGAACAATTAGCCGCAGCCGCGGGCACCATTCCTTACGACATCTTGTGCGGGCTTGGACGCCGCGTGGTGCGCATCCCAGTGACTGCGGTGTCTCAAGGATGAGCCGTAGGCGTGCGCTGCTTTTTGCGCTGCTGTTTGTGCTGGCCTTGTTGGCAGCGGATGCGTTGCTGTTGCTGTCGACGCGCAACTTGCGCGCATTATTGGACAATGCGCTCGCCGATTCGCTGGGCGGTGAACTGACCTACGCCAGCTTGCACGGCGATGTGCGCGAAGGGCTGGAGTTGGTCGATGTGCGCTTGCTGCGCGGGGGAGACCCAACAGCAGAGTTCGCATTAGTGCGCCGCATGCGCGTGACGCCTGCGTTGTTGGGGCCGCTGTTTGGCCGCCCCGTGGTGAGCAGCGTCGAGCTGGATGGCGTGCAACTGACCTTGGCCTTCGCCCCGGATGGCCGCTTGTTGTTGCCCGACATCTTGCGCACAGAATCCACCACCACCGAAACGCCGCAGTTGCCGCGCGTGCGCGTGCGCGGGCTGGAAGTGCGCATTGTGGACGCGCCCTACTTGGTGCGCCGCGATGTGAGCGTGCCCATGGCAGACTTGGATTTTGATCTTGCGCCCACGCGGCCCGGGGCCCGCACTTTTGGTTTTCGCGCATCGCTGACCAGCAAGGTTTTGGGGGCCATGAGTGCGCGCGGCAGCATCGGCGGCGGCGAATTCGATGTCGAAGTGACGCGCGACGGGCTGGCCTTGTCGCCCGAGTTGGCCGAGCTGTTGTCGCCGCAATTCGCACTCATTGTTGGGGGCTTGGATCTTGGTGGTGCAGCCACCATCAGCGGGCGCTTGCGCACAGTCGCTGGCAAGGATGGCACACCGCGCGTGGCGTTCAGTGGCGGTGTTGCGTTGTCGGGCGCGCGCGCAGCCTTTCGTGGTTGGAGTTTGGCGCTGGAAGATTTGTACGGCAGCGTCGCCTATGAAGACGGAGTGCTGACCATCCCCGAAGGCGCACCGCTCAGCGGATTGCTGGCGGGGGCGCCGTTCTCTGCGCGTGGTTCGGTGCACTTGGACCAAGCCGTGCCGTTGGTGGACATTCGCGGGCGTCTCGACAACTTGGCACTTAGCGATGCGCTGATCGAACGCATTCGCGCCATGCCCGCGCCAGGCCCTGAAGTGGCGCGGCAGTTATCGGTGTTTCGGATGCGCGGGCGCTTGGACACGGGCTGGCGCGTGGTCGAACGCCCCGGTACTCGGGCGGCGGGCATCTTTGCGCTGCAACCAGAGATGGACATGGTCCTCAGCGACGGCGAATTCAGCTACTCGGGGGTATTTGCCTATCCCTTCAAGGGTTTTGGCGGGCGCTTGCTGGTGACGGACTTGGGTTTGAAGGCCGACGACTTGCATGCCAAAGACGGCACGCTGGAATTCAAAGCTTCGGTAGAAGTTGATTACCGCAAGCGCGGCGAAGAAACCTACATAGTGAACGCGCAAGCGCGGCACATGCCTGTGGATGCGAAGTTGTTGGCAGTCTTATCTGAAGAACTTCGGCGCACGGTGGAATTGCTCGCGCTCAGTGGCGAACTGGATTTGTCTGTGCACGCCGAACGCACTTCGCCGTATGGCGCAGCGCCGCCAGAGCAACTGCTGATCGAACCGGGTGGCATGTCCATGACCCCGGCATTTTTTCCGTGGAGCCTGTCTGATGTGCGCGGGCGTGTGCTGCCGCAAGGCGACATTGTGCGCCTTGAAGGTGTCAGTGCGCGTCACGGTGCAGGCACTATTGGCATCGAGGGCGTGGTGGGATTGGATGCGAAAGCTGGTCTGCTGGATTTGACCATCACCGGTCGATCAGTGCCGCTGGACGAGAACTTATTCCGCGCCCTCGAACACATCGCGCCAGGCGCGGGCGCCGCGTTGCGCCGCATCGGACTGAGCGGTGCCGTGCACATGAATGTGCGCTTGACCGCAGCAGCAGGCAGTGCTCGCCCGTTGGTTGTCGGCAGCTTGCAACTGGAAGGTGCGCGTGTCGAACCCATGGGTACGGGCGTCGTACTGCACAACTTGAATGGCTGGCTGGACCTTGCCGACACAGGCGAGCGCCACGAATTGTTGGTGTTGCCCGGGGCCACCGCAGAGTTTTGCGGCAGGCCGTTGCGCGTCTCCGGCCGCTGCGATTTCGCCAAGGGCTACGAGTTTGTTCTGGAAAGCGACAGCACTGAAGTGGACGCAGAGTTGCTGATAGCGCTGCGTGGTGTGGTGCCTGCGTTCGGCGATGCCAGCACGCGGCCGATCATCGAAGGCCGCATCAGCCCGCGCGTCGTATTCAGCGGCGAAGGCGCTGCGCTGCGCTGGCAAGTGAATGCTGGGTTGCACGCCATGCGCTTCGCCATGCCCAGTTGGAAGGGCACACGCTTGATCGAGGCGGCGGGCACGCTCGCGGCGAGTGCCGCAGGAGTGAACATCGGACGCTTGGTTGCGGTGTTGGAACGCCCGGCGTCGTTGCCTGCGCTGCCGTTGACTGCAGACCCGTCCGGCACGCGCCCGTTCAGCGCCGAGCGCAGAACCACTCTGAGCGCCGCACATGTGCAAGTTGTGGAAACTGCGGGCGTTGGCCCCGACGCGAGCGCCGGCGTCAGCGTGTTGTTGCAAGATGTCTCGTTCCGCGATTTGCCATTAGAGCCGTGGATCTTGGGTTTGGGTGGCCAAGATGCAGCCAAGCAAGACGCTGTGTGGCCCGCAGGGTTTACAGGGGTGGCCGACATCGATGTGCAAATGACGCGGTTGTTACCCACTGGATTGGAAATGGGTGGCGGGCGTGCGCGCTTGCGGCAACTGAGCATGGGGCGCGAAGCGTCGTTCACCATGGAAGCGGGCGAGGTAGCTAATTTCTCGCTGGAAATGTTGAACAGTGTGTTGCGTTTCCAAGGCTGGTTGCAAGCACGCAACGCGCGGCTGTTGCGCTTGCCCATTCCGGAGCTGCGCGGCGCGTTGAGCGGCGACGACAACGGCATGCGCATCGAAGCGCTCGGCGGTGTGGTCTTCGGCTACAGCGAAGACCGCTTCGACGCCGCTACCGCAGCGCTGGAAGCGGTGCGCGCGCGCGCTGTGGAAAACGGTTGGATGGATGCGGCGCGTGCAGCCGAAGCGCAAGAGCAAGACATTCGCGCTTTGGTGCAAGCGAAAGGTGCACTGAATCTGACGGGGTTGTCGCAAGAAGATTTGGTCACACTGGTGCGCGAGCGCGGGCTGGAGCCCGAAGCCTTGGCGCGGCGCCGCAGCGCCGAAGAATTGCGCGACATCTTGCAGCGCGGACGCGACGCGCGTCCGCTGGGGTTGCTGTTGGAAGAAGGCACCAGTTTGGGCATCGGATGGCAGGGCGATTTCGCATTGAAACTGGCACTGTCAGATGTGGCCGTTGGTTCGGCCATCGGCATTCTTGGTGGCGACCCTGGCGAAGTGCGTGGGCGTTTGAGGGGCTCTCTCGAACTCGCCGGACCGTTGGCGAATAGTGCGGCATGGACTGGCCGCGGCACAGTGAATGCTGATGTGTGGAACGCCATCCACTTGCCACTGATGTTGGGCGTGTTGAAAGCGGTGGATGTCACCGCGCTATTTTCCGACCAGCGTCGCGCACGCATCGAAGTGAGTTTCAATGTGCTGGAAGCGCGCTTGGACTTGCTGCATACACGCGTGAAATCCGCAGGGCTCACGCTGCAACTCACGCCACCAGGGCGCGTGGGCTTTGATGGCGGCGTGCATATGGATTTTTCTGTCAGTCACGGCGGCGGCGTGCCGCTGATCTCGGACATCCTCGGGCTGTTGCCGTCGTTGTTGCTGGACACCATCCGCGTGCGTGGCACGTTGGAACAACCCGAGGTCGACGGTGGCTCTTCCGCGTTGGGCACCGACCGTTAGCACGCTGCGCCGTGCGCGCACTGCTACACTCGCACGAGACTTTCATGGACACTTCGCGCATCGTGGCTTTGGTGATGGCAGGTGGCAGCGGCACGCGCTTCTGGCCGTGCAGCCGTCGCAGTTTGCCCAAACAGTTCTTGAACTTTGGCGGCGACGAATCGTTGTTGTCCGCCACCGTGCGCCGTTTGGACGGGCTGATCCCGCGCGAGCGCGTGTTCGTGATCACTGGCGCAGAACACGCCGCGCTGGCGCAGCAGCACGCGGGTGTGCCCGCTGCCAATGTCATCGCAGAGCCCGAAGGCCGCGACACCGCAGCGTGCATCGGGGTAGGCGCATTGGTCGCGCGCCAAGTGCGCGCTGACGCTGTGTTGGTGGTGCTATCCGCCGATCATCTGGTGGGCGACGAGCAGCGCTTTCGCGAAGCCATTCAGCGTGCGGCTGAACTGGCGGCGGATTCCGGTGCGTTGGTGAACTTGGGCTTACGCCCAGACCGCCCCGCTACGGGCTACGGCTATGTGGAAATCGGCGAGCGCATCGACCAAGGCAATCCGCCGGGTTTTCGCGTGCGCAGTTTCCGCGAGAAGCCCGACGCCGAAACGGCGGCGCGCTTCGTCTTGGGTGGCGATTTCCTCTGGAACAGCGGCATCTTCGCGTTCTCGGTCACCACCATCCTCGGCGAATTGCAACGCCACCTGCCGGAACTCCACAGCGCGCTGCTCACATTGCACAACCCGAGTTCGTTCGAAGAGCTCGCGCGTATCTATCCCACGCTGCAAAAGATCTCCATCGACTATGGCGTGATGGAACGCGCTACCAACCGCATTGTGGTCGAGGCCAATTTCGACTGGGACGACCTCGGCACTTTCGAAGCCGTGGCACGCCATGCCGCGCAGAGCAGTGGGCACAATCTCGCGCGCGGCAGCGCCGTGTTTCATGATGCGAAGGGCGCACTGGTGATTAATGACGCGCCGGGCACCGTGGTGATCAGCGGTGTCGACGATTTGTTGGTGGTGCGCACGGGCGACACAGTGTTAGTGATGCGCCGCGCTGATGCCGAACGCGTGAGGGAAGTGGTGAAGGAATTGGAATCCCGCGGGCTGACGCATCTGCTGTGAGTGGATCGGTCTTTGGCGTTGACTACGGCACCAAGCGCATCGGCTTGGCGATCACAGACCCTGGGCGTTCGTTCGTGTTCGGGCGCGAGACTCTCGTGCGTGAAGGCGGCAACGATGCGCAGCGCGTGGCGCTCTTGGCCAAGGAAGAGAGCGCGGTGTTATTGGCCATCGGGTTGCCTTTGAACGCGGACGGCACCGAGGGGGGCATGGCCGCGGCGGCACGCGCCTTCGGCGCAGCGGTGGGCACCGCAGCAGGCTTGCCAGTGGTGTTTGTCGACGAGCGCTACACCTCCATCGAAGCGGACGAACACCTCAAAGAGCGTTTCCCCAAAGACACCCGCAAGCGCAAATCCATGCGCGACCGCGCCGCCGCCATCCTCATCCTGCGCACCTTCCTCGAACACGGCCCTCTGCGCTAACCCGCGCGTCTGCGTGTGCCATGGGCGCTCGGCTCGTCGCTCCGCGCGCACTTGGGGGGCTACGCGGTCACGGGTCGACTCTTCCATCCCGGGCGGAGCCCCGCTTGCCGGGGTGGGGTCGGCGGCTACATTGGCTGCGGATAATCAAGAACGAGACCCGGAATGCCGCGTCGCCCTGGTTGGCAGGGCACCTGATCATGTCAGGGCGGCTGAAGCGGCTTTGGATTCCTGTTGCTGGTCGTTTAGGGAGATCGCCGCATGGTGTGGCGGACCCGCGCACTGGCTGCAAGGACGACCGAAATCGCATGGTTTGTCGGGCCCTTCAGGGCATGCCGCAGCAATTTTGCGGTGCAGCCGGAAGGGCACGAAACCCCAGGCCTCGCTATGGAGTGCTCTCATGGAATTTGATGCGGCTATCAAGCTAGCGGTGGTGCAGGAATACGCCACCCATCCCGGCGACACTGGTTCTCCCGAAGTGCAGGCGGCGGTCTTCACCGCTCGCATCCGCTACCTCACGGGGCACCTCAAGACGCACCGCAAGGATCACGCCTCGCGTCGTGGTTTGCTGATGATGGTGGGCAAGCGCGCCACCATCTTGCGCTACCTGCGCAACACCGCGCCATCGCGCTACTCGACGCTGGTCGGCCGCCTGGGCCTGCGCCACTAATTCACCAAACAAAGAAAAAAGAGGACCAATGAATATCACCAAAGTTGAGCGAGAGATCGCCGGCCGCGTGCTGAGCTTCGAGACTGGACGCATCGCTAGACAAGCTGGCGGCGCCGTCTTCGGAAGCCACGGCGACAATGTTGTGCTGGCGACTGTGTGCACCGCGACCCCGCGTGCGGGCATCGATTTCTTCCCCATGACCGTGGAGTACCGCGAAAAGACCTACGCCGCGGGCAAGTTCCCCGGCGGCTTCATCAAGCGCGAGACGCGCCCCAAGGACAAAGAGATCCTGACTTGTCGCCTCATCGACCGCCCTCTGCGGCCGCTGTTTCCCGCCGCATTTAAGGACGAATTGCAAGTGCTGGCCACGGTCATGTCCGCCGATCGCGTGAATGATCCCGATGTGCTGGCCATGAACTGCGCCTTCGCCGCCACTTACCTGACGCAGGTGCCCTTCAACGGCCCCGTCGCAGCAGTGCGCGTCTGCCGCATCGAAGGCAAGCTGGTTGCATTCCCCACAGTGGCGGAAGCCGATAGCGGCGACCTCGAAATGATCATGGCCGCGACCCGCGACGCCATCGTGATGGTCGAAGGCTTGGGCAAGGAAGTCAGCGAAGAGGATTTCCTCGCCGCTCTGGACTTTGGCAACGGCATCATCCAGAAGATCTTGGATCTGATGGAGGAGTTGAAGAAAAAGGCGAAGCCCGAGCCATGCACTTGGACGGCCCCCGTGGTGACCGTGCTTGATTGCGCCACCAAGGCCAAGCGCCGCATGGCCAAGGCCATGCGCGAAGCCGTGCTGACCAGCGGCAAGCACACGCGTTACGCAGCCATCGCCAAGGTGTCGGAAGACGCCGTGGCGGAGTTTGTGAAAGCGGATGCTGCAGATGCCGTCGAGCAGAAGGCAGCGGTGAAGGCCGCGCTGAAGGAACTCGAGAGCGAAGTGACGCGCAACATGATCCTCGACGAGGGTCTGCGCATCGACGGCCGCAACCTCAAGGACGTGCGCCAGATCACCATCCAGACCGGCGTGTTGCCACGCACCCACGGCTCGGCGCTGTTCACGCGCGGCGAGACGCAGGCCATTGTGATCACCACTCTCGGCACGCCGCGCGATCAGCAGATCGTGGACGGACTCAGCGAGGAATACAGCAAGCGCTTCGACTTGCAGTACAACTTCCCGCCGTTCTCTACCGGCGAAGTGAAGCCCATCCGCGGCGTTGGTCGCCGCGAAATCGGGCACGGCAATTTGGCCGAGCGCGCTGTCGCGCCGGTGCTGCCGGGCGATGACCGTTTCCCCTACACCATCCGCTTGGTTTCGGAAATCACCGAGAGCAACGGCAGTTCATCCATGGCTTCAGTGTGCGGTGGCACACTCGCACTGATGGACGCAGGCGTTCCCATCACCCAACCGGTGGCGGGCATTGCCATGGGCCTCATCAAAGATGGCGACCGTAGCGCCATCCTCTCTGACATCCTTGGCACAGAGGATCACCTCGGCGACATGGATTTCAAAGTGGCAGGCACGGGCCGCGGCATCACCGCGGTGCAGATGGACATCAAGATCGCGGGCATCAGCCGCGACTTGCTGGTGCAGGCGTTGCGTCAGGCCCGCGAGGGTCGTCTGCACATCCTGCGCGAAATGATCAAGGCAGTGCCGCGTCCCAACGCGGACATCAGCCAGCACGCGCCACGCTTGCTCTCGATCATGGTCCCCATCGACAAGATCGGCATGATCATTGGACCGGCGGGCAAGAACATCAAGAAGATCCAAGAGACCACCGGCGCCACTGTCGAAATCGAAGACACGGGCAAGGTGATCATCAGCGCCGTGCAGGCCGCTTCGGCTATGGCTGCGAAGGCCATGATCGAGCAGGTCACTGCCGAAGTTGAAGTTGGACGCATCTACGAAGGCCGCGTGGTCAGCATCAAGGACTTCGGCTGCTTCGTTGAAGTGTTGCCGGGCCAAGAAGGTCTGTGCCACATTTCCGAACTCGACGAGAACCGCGTGAACATGGTGGGCGATGTGGTCAGCTTGGGCGACATCATCCCGGTGAAGATCGTTCTGCGCGACGAGCAGGGTCGCTTGAAGTTGTCGCGTCGTGCCGCGCTGTTCGAGCGTGCAGGCGGCGCGCCGCAAGCAAGCGGGCCAGAGCAGGGGCCCAATGGCGAAGGCGGCGACGCTGTGCCAGTGGGTGCTGACAATGGTGCTCCTGCAGGCGAAAACCGCGGGCCCGATGGTGGCGGCGATGGTCGCGGTTACGACCGTGGCCCCAGTCGCGATGGCGGCGGTGGTCGTGGTGGTTACGGCGGTGGTGGTGGCGGCGGTCGCGGTGGTTACGGCGGCGGCGGTGGCGGCGGCGGTGGTCGTGGCGGCCCTGGTGGCGATCGCGGCGGACGCGGCGGTGGCTACGGTGGTGGCGGCGGCGGCGGACGCGGTGGTCCCGGTGGTGATCGTGGCGGACGCGGTGGTCGTGGCGGTGGCTACGGCGGCGGCGGTCGCGGCGGCCCCGGTGGCGGTCGCGGCGGCCCCGGTGGTGATCGCGGCGGACGCGACGGTGGCGGTCAAGGCGGCCCCGGTGGCGATCGCGGCGGACGCGACGATGGCGGCCAAGGCGGCGGCGACCAAGGCGGTCCTCGCAACCACGACTGATGCCTGAGGCGCGCGCTCACTGATCGTGGGCGCCCGCAGCTCAGCGCTGCACGCAACAAGGCCTGATCGGGATCAACCCCGGTCGGGCCTTGCGTGCTTCGGGTGTGCTCGATCAGCATTTTTCGGTTGCTGGTAGTGACGCCTTGCAACGCGTGCCTATAATGCGAACGGAAAAGGGTGCGGGCGTCTGCCGGGCGGCATGGCGCTGGTGCCGGTTTCCGAGAGCAGGCAGCGAGCCTGCCATTACATGGGCCGGTGAATCAGGGGAGTACCGCATATGCCGGTCGGAACGATTAAATGGTTCGATAATCGCAAGGGCTTCGGCTTCATCGCTACAGAAGCGGGCGAGGACATCTTTGTCCATTACAAGAACATCACCGGCGAGGGCTTCCGTAGCCTGAACGACGGCGACACGGTCAACTACGAAGTGATTCAGGGCCCGAAGGGCAAGCTCGCGCAAAATGTGCGCGTGCTCACATCGAACGCGCCGCCTATGGGCGAAATGGAAGCCTGATTCAATTCGCGGCAGCGCCTCGCGCGCCGCCTTGCCTCTGCCTGACCTGCATTAGCAGCGCAGCTTTGTGCCGCCACTGATTGGCGCGAAGCGGGCGCGTGCATAGGATGCGGGCATGAGCTCTATCACCCCACAGACGCAGGCTCGTTGTCAGAAACTGAGCGCCGATTTCGCGCACTGGGCAAAGATCCAAGACCTCATCGATCAGTGCATCGACGTCATGCTCAACCACCGCCAGAGCGGGCATCCAGGTGGTTCGCGCTCGAAGGTGCACTTGCTGGTGTCGCTCACTTTGTCTGGCGCCATGCGCTGGGATGTGCGCGCGCCATGGAAGGCCTTTGCCGATCGATTTGTACTGGCTGCGGGCCACGCCAACCCGGCGGTTTACGCCATGCTCGCGGTGTACAACGAAGCGTTGCGGCTGCGCCATCAGCGCAGTGGCGACGCGCGCTTCAGCGTGCCCAATCCTGAGCGCTTCGCGCTGTATCCCGAACATTTGTTGGATCTGCGCCGCCGTCACGGATTGCCCGGCCACGCCGAAATGGAAGGGCGCACGCTGTTCTTCAAATTCAACACTGGGCCCACGGGGCACGGCACACCTGCGGCAGCGGGCGAGGCGTTGGCGTTGAAACTCGCCGGGGCTGGCGAAGTGAAGGTGTTCAATTTGGATGGCGAAGGCGGGCACACTGCCGGCGGCACGCACGAAACCAAGCACACAGCGTGGGGCTTGGGCCTCGACAACTTTGTTTATTTGTTGGATTGGAACGACCACGGCATTGATTCGCGCCCGTGCTCTGCGGTGGTGCCCGGCACCCCGCAAGACTGGTTCGAGCCTTATGGGTTTCACACTGTTGGTGTGGAATCGGGCAACGAATTCGCGCCGCTCACTGCGGGTTTGCTGGAAGCCGCTTGTGGCGAGAACACTGCGAAGGCCCCGCGCTGCATGTGGATGAAAACACGCAAGGGCCGCGGCTATGGCGTGTACGACTTCAAGTCACACGGTGAAGCGCACAAGCGCGATTCCGAACTCTTCTGGGCAGGCCGCAAAGATTTTGCCGAGCGCAACGGCGTGACTTTCGCAGACTTCGGCACGCCAGACCCCAACGACGCTGCGCGCTCGCGCGCGCGAGCTGCCAGTCAGTTAGACACCGTGTTCGAAGTGCTGCGTCGCGACACGGCGTTGCTCGAATACATCACCGACAGGTTGGTGGAACTGGGCGATTCTGTGCCGCAGCAAATTGCAGGCGTGCGCTGCACACCCACGCAGGACCCATCCAAGGACGCGTACTTGCGCGACTGGCGCAATTGGCCCGCGTCGCTGTACGCCACGCCCGGCACCAAGGCGCCCAATCGCAAGGGCTTCGCCACGGTAGGCGCATTCTTGAACGCCCACGGGAACAAGCACTATGGCCGTCCGCTGGTCATTGCTTGCAGCGCCGACCTCGCAGATTCCACCAACATCTCTGGCTTCGCCAAAGATTGGGACGGCTTCGCGGGCTTCGGCCGCTACGAGCGCAACAGCAATACTGGCGGTGCGTTGCTGCCCACGCAGATCACCGAGTTCTGCAATGCGGGCATGATGGCAGGGCTCGCTTCAGTGAACTTCGCCGCAGACCCATTCAAGGAATACTCGGGCTTCTACGGCGCCTGCAGCACCTACGGTTCGTTCTCGTACTTGAAGTACGGCCCCATGCGTTTGTTCTCGCAGTTGGCGCAAGACTGCGATTTAAAGACGGGCAAAATCATTTGGGTCGCCGGACACAGCGGCCCTGAAACGGCGGAAGACAGCCGCACGCACTTCGGCATCTTTGCTCCCGCGGTGACGCAACTTTTCCCCGACGGACATGTGTTGAATCTGTACCCCTACGAGCACAACGAAGTAGCGCCTTTGCTGGGGGCCGCTATGGCCGCCGATGTGCCGCTGATTGTGCTGCACCTCACGCGCCCCAACATTGAAGTGCCAGACCGCGTCAAGCTGGGTATGGCCGGGCATCTCGACGCGGGTCGTGGCGCCTATGTCATGCGTGCCTATCGCACGGATCAGCCGCGCGCAGGCACCATATTGGTGCAAGGCAGCAGCGCCATGGAGCAGACGGTGAAGCTGCTGATGGATGGCACCTTCGAGCGCGAAGGCCTGAATGTGAAGCTGGTTGCGTGCCCCTCGTGGGATCTATTCCGCCGCGAAGACGCGGCCTATCGCAATGCAGTGCTGAGCGAAGGTGATTGGCTGGATGCGACGGTTATTGCCAATTGCGCGCGCAAAGCGGTGCGCGACTGGCTGCCCACGCGTTGGGCCGAGGAATACGCCATCACGCCAGATTGGGACAACCGCTGGCGCACAGGTGGCTCGGTTGAAGAGATCCTCGACGAGGCGCACATCTCTACGAAATGGATTCTTGAAGGCATTCGGCGATACGCGAAGGACCGCCCCGCGCGGCTCGCGGCCATGCGCCTGCGATTGGAGCAAGCATGAGCGGCAACACCGTGCAACCGGGGACAGCGGTGGCTTTGCGCCTGCCGAAGGGCACTTTGCTGGGCATTCGCGATTTGGAAGGGCACCAATCCTGCGAGCTGTGGGCCTTCGATGCCACGGACGCAAGCGAGTATCTGGACCCTTCGGTCACCATGGAGGTCACCGGCAGGTTGTGGCCCACCGAAAAGAGCAAGTTCTATTCGGGGCGCTATGAACCGTTGCTGACTTTGGTGGAAGACACTGTCAATCGCCACGATCTGATGCAGCCATCATCGTCGGCGTGCGCGCGCATGTTGTTTTATGGCGAAGACGGCAAGCGTGCTGGTTGCACCGAATGGGCGCTGGCCGCACTTGCGTCCATTGGAGTGGCGCTGAAAACTCTGCCCCGCCCAGTGCACCTTTTCCGACGCACGGATGTGGATGCGGAAGGTGTCTTCAGTGCGATGGAAGCGCCGTCACAGATAGGCCAAGGTGTGGTGCTGCATTGCGAGCGCGACTTGATTGTCGTTGTTGCCAACCCCGACGACGAAATCTCGCTGGCCACCGGCTGCAACCCCAGCCCCATCCGCCTCGAGTATTAGTCTTCCGCGTTGCCTATGCCCAGAGCAGGACGCGATGGGGGTCTAAATCCAGCAATACGAGGCCTTCTTCGTGAATGGCTAATAGTGGCGTGAAGGGATTGGGACCCAGAGTGTCTGCCACAGTTTCCCACGCCACCATTGCGCCCAGTTCCCACAATAAGCGGTCCAATAGTTTCTGAGCCAACAGGGCAGAGAGGCCATAGCCGCGTGGATCTACCAGCCGCGCCAGCACGCGGTCTTGCGCCACGGGCAGCACGGTAGATTCCATGAGCACGGAACGGCCGGCCACTGCAAAAAGCGGATCGCCATCGACGCGGCGCCCATTGAGCAATGCCTTTGCAGCCAATTCAAAGCGTTGCACGAGGTGCGGCTCCCAGAAGGGGCGGGCCAGCGGCGTCGCGCTCTGATGCAGCAACACTAGGCCCTCGTCGCGGCCCAGCACTTCCAAGCGCGAAGGGGCTGGCTCGATGCCCAACAAACGAATGTGCTCGGAGAGCGCGTCGGCTACGCGCGCGCTTGGGTCGGTGAGGCGCAGCGCGCGCTCGAACCACGGCACCGCAGCGATGCGGGCCATTAAGTTGTTGCGTTCGCCGCTGCGCTCGCCGCGCTGCAATTCAAGAAAGCGTTGAGTGGTTTTGGTCATTGGTGCGGTGTGCCGCGGATTATAGGGCGGCTGCGCGGCATGATTCTGGCTCACGGTGCGTGGCCATCGTGACGATATCCCCGAAACATGCAAACAGCAGTTCACGACATGACGCCTGTAGTGGCGCCCCGGCAAAGTTTTGTGGCCCGCCGTCGCACGCTTGGCTCGCTGCGCTTCGACGCCATCGAGCCGGATCAGTTGCGCTCAGTACTTGCAGCGCGCATAGAAGCGCGCGAGCCGACGCGCATTGCGAGCAGTTCGTTGCACGCGCAGTGGGCTGGGCGCGCGTGGTTAGAGCCGCTTTTGGCGCAGCAAGAACTGGTGCTGCCAGAAGGCAGTTTGCTGACGCGCTTCTTGGGCAACGAATGTGCCCGAGGGCAGCGCGCTGCCAGCTTTGCGTTGAGTTTGGCGCGGGCTCAAGGCCGGCGTGTGGTGTGCATCGGCGCGGATGCGCGAGTGGTGCCGTGGGGTCTGCAATTGCGCCGCCTGCACCGAGGTTTGAACTTGGTGGGTGCGTTCGACGCGGGCTCGGACTTGCGCGACCCGCGTGGGTTGCAGCGCATGGCAACGCGCATTCAAGCTAGTGGTGCAGAAGTTGTGTTGCTGCGTGTGCCCCATGCGGGAATGGCGGCGTTGGCGGCACTGCCACACGCAGCCTTGGGGGCGCCACTGATATTGAGCTTCATCGAGCCTGCGCGGGCCCGCTGAACAAGTGTGCAGGCAAGTGCGCCACGCTCGTGAGTGTCAGGGTAGGGCGAGCGGCGGCGAGGCGCGCCGCAGAATGAGTGCCAGAATGCAAGGCCACACTGCGCACCCCGGCGGCGTGAGCCATGTGCACATCAAAGCTGGTGTCGCCGATCATTAGCGTTTCTACTGCGCCGCAAGCACTGACTGCCATGAGTTCATGCAGCATTGTTGGATCTGGCTTGTGCGCGGTTTCATCAGCCGTGCGCGACCAGCGGAATAGATGTTGCAGCCCCAACAACGGCATCACGCGCTCTAAGCCCGCACGAGATTTCCCGGTGCCAATGGCCAGCATGAAGCCGCGCGCCTGCAGGATTTCCAGTGCCGCAAACACCCCTGGGAATAGACGCAAACCCATCTCGGCTTCGATGCCGCGGTAGGTTGCGCAGTAATGCTGCACTACGGCGTCGTGCAGCGCGGCGCTTTGATCGGGCAGCAATGCCTGCACCGTTTCCAGCAATTCGACGCCCAAACCCTCGCGCACCAGCGCTTCAGCAGGCGGGGCGCTGTTTGTCACTGCCCGGATGGCGCTGTTCATGGTCTCGACCATCACCGGCAGCGTGTCCGTAAGCGTGCCGTCCATGTCGAACACCAATAAGCGTGGGCAAGGTTGCATCATGGGCGCAGTAATCGGGCAAGGAAGGTGAGCGGATGTTGCACTTCGACGGGCAGGCCGCGCTCGGCCACACCACGGCGCCACTGCAACAAACATCCTGGGTTGCTACTGAGCAGCAGAGTCGCGCCCGTTGCAGCAAGGCTATCCAGCTTGCCCGCAAGAATGGCGGCAGACATTTGCGGGTGGTCCAAGTTGTAGACACCTGCCGCGCCGCAGCACAGCGCCGCGTCGTGCATTTCGACTAAATGCAGCCCCGGCACGCGCCGCAGCAGTTGCAACGGAGCCGAGGTTTCTTGCTGCGCGTGTTGCAAGTGGCACGGCGCATCCCAAGTGACGGTTCCGGCATATGGATGAAAGCGCAGTTGTTCACCGTGGTCCAGCAAGAAGCGCAGCGCGTCGACGCTCAAGCGCTGCAAGTCTGCACCCGCCGTGCCCAAGTGGTGTGTGGCATCGTGGAATGCAGCACCGCAGCCGCTGCTGTTCATGACGATGGCGTCCAGCATTGCCGCGCCGAATGCTGCCGCGTTGCGTTGCAACAAACGCCGCGCCCCGGCAGCATCGCCGTCGTGCTCGTGCAGCGCACCGCAGCAACCTTGGCCTTGTGGTACGCGCACTTCATAGCCCGCGTGTGCCAAAAGCTTCACTGTGTCGCGATTCACATCAGCGAATAAAACGCTCATGACGCAACCTTCCAGCAGCCCCACGGTGCCGCGGCGCACGCCCACGGATGCTGTCAGCGCAGGAAGTGCCTGGCGTTCGGCAGCAGCAGGCACTGGCGGCAAGCACGCTTCCATGTGCTGCAGACGCCGCGGCAGCAATGCACGCATGTGGTGCAGCGGCGTGCGTTGCCACACGCGCAGCAGTGCTGCGACCATGCGCAACAAAGCAGGGCTTTCCAACACCTTGAAGCTAAGGCGCCGCGCCAAGCCGCGCTTGCGCGTCAACGCGCGAACGCTGCCAATGACATGGGCGTATTGCACAGAGCTCGGGCACACGCTTTCGCAGGCGCGGCACACAAGGCAGTTGTCCAACTCGGCCAGCACTGCAGGCGTGGGTTGCAGGCGACCTTCACCCAGCGCGCGCATGGTCCACAGGCGCCCACGCGGATTGGCCGTTTCCCGGCCCGTGACGAGATAAGTCGGGCAGTATTGCGTGCACAGTCCGCAGTGCACGCAGGCAAGGGCTTCTTGCATGCTTGCAGCAGAAATGTGAGGGCTGCACTTCACTTCCATGAATGCATCCCGGGTTCAAGGACCCCTGAAGGATCGAAGCGCTGCGCCATACCGCGCAGTAGTGAATGAACTTGCGGATTGGGTGTGGCGCAACAGTTGCGTTGCAAATTCGCGGCATCGGGGTTGGCCGGAAAAGTGACCAGTGCTTCCAAGCCGCGCAAGCTGCTGTCCAGTGTTTGCAGCGCTGCGGTGGTCCAAGTGGGGGCGCTTGGTGCCAGCAATTCCACCGTGCCGGTGGCGATGTCTGCGTCGATGCTGCCGCAGTGTGCCTGCGCTAACAGCGCCTGCGTAGCTGCGCTGGTGTCCGCAGGACGCACTTCGATGACGCATTGCGGCGTGCCGCCTTCTTGCAGGGCTGCGGCGGGCAACAGCATTGGCGCGCCCGCAAGTTTGTCGGCTTGAGCGCAGGCTTCATCCACTCGCGCCTTCGCACCTGCAAGCGACAAGACCACCGCGCATTTTTGTCCCGTTGTGCTGTGCTCGATGCGCACCCGCACCACTTCGGCGTCTGCAATGCTCGCGTGCATCTGTGCTGCTAAGGCGAAAGCCGCTGCGGGGTTTGCAGCACCGTGCCAACTGACGCGGCGCGCTTGAGGCTGCGCTTTCAGTCGCACTGTCAGTGACAGCACCACGCCAAACGCTGCACGAGCCCCGCCGAACAAGCGTGTGAGGTTGTAGCCGCTGACATTTTTCACCAAGCGGCTGCCTTCGGTGATCACACGGCCGTCGCCAAGCACCACCGTGCAGCCAAGGATCTGATCGCGCACCATGCCGCAGGACTTGCGCGTCCAACCTTCCGCATCGCGGGTGAGGATGCCGCCCAGCGTGGATGCCGCGTGCCGCGATGAAAGTGGCAAGCGCTGGCCATGAGTGCGCAGCAACGCTTGCGCCGCGGTAAGCCCCAAGCCTGCTTCGGCAGTGAAAGTGAGATCGTCGCGCGCATGGTCGATGACTTGATCGAGGCGTGTTGTGCACAGCAGTGCGGCGGGGCCTTCGTGCTTCGCCGTGCGCGGTTCGCTGCCGCCACCGCGCACATACAGCGCAATGCGTTCCCGCGCTGCGATGCGCACCACTTCGACGCACTCGGCCACATTACCCGGAGTCACCACGGGCATGTGACGGCCTTGCAACGGGCCGGAATCGGTGTGCGTGACTGCTGCGGCGCCGATGGCGGAGGCGAACAGTGTGGCCGGTGCGCTCATGCGTGCGGCCCTCTGTGGCGCGGCGGTGCAGATTCGGCGCAGATGCGCGGCGTTGGCAGCACTTTGCCAGGGTTGAACAGTTTTTGCGCATCGAACACTTCGCGCACGGTGTGCATGGCAGCCATGCTGGCTTCGTCAAACATCAACGGCATGTAGTCCAGCTTTTCTGTGCCGATGCCGTGTTCGCCGCTCAGCGCCCCGCCAGCAGCAAGGCACAACTCCACAATGCGCTTGCCCGCTAGGATCACACGCTGCACTTCTTCAGGGTTGCGCCCGTCGTAGCTGATATTCGGGTGCAAGTTGCCTTCGCCCGCGTGGAACACATTGGCCAAGCGCAGGTGCAGTTCATCGCAAATCTGCCCGATGCGCGGTAGCACTTCGGGCAATTTCGAACGCGGCACCACCGTGTCCATCACATACAAGTCTGGGGCCAAACGGCCCATGGCACCGAAAGCCCCTTTGCGCCCGCGCCATAGTCGCGCGCGTTGTGCGGCGTCTGTAGCTTCGTCTACTGCGATGGCATCAGCCTTGTGCAACAGCGCGATGGTGGCATCTGCTTCGGCGCGCACCGCCGCCGCTTCGCCATCGAATTCAATCAGCAGTACCGCGGCGGCGTCGCGCGGATATCCCGATTCGCGTCCGCTCGCTTCCAGCGCTGCGATGGTGCGGTCGTCCAGCGCTTCCAGCGCCGAAGGCAAGATGCCCGCCGCAATGATGCTGCTCACCGCCGCGCAGGCAGCGCGCATATCGCGATAAGAAGCCAGCAGCGTGAGTTCCGTGGATGGAATGCGTTCGAGACGCAGCGTGATGGCGGTGACCAAGCCGAGAGTGCCTTCAGAGCCAACGACCAACCCGCGCAGGTCGGGCCCACCAGTCCGCCCGCGCGCGTGTCCAATGTGCGCCACGCTTCCATCGGCGAGCACCATTTCCAACGCCAGCACACTGGCCGCTGTGGAACCATGCTTGATGCAGTGAGGGCCGCCGCTGTTCTCACCAACATTGCCGCCTAGCGTGCAGGCGGTCTGGCTGGAGGGATCGGGCATGTAAGCCAGCCCCAGCGGGCGCAGCACCTGCGAAAGGCGTGCGTTAATGACGCCGGGTTGCACCA
Organism: Singulisphaera sp. GP187; assembly: GCA_945907755.1. GTDB lineage: Bacteria > Planctomycetota > SXUL01. Next base: position 29,548 of record CAMDTN010000029.1, read on the forward strand.
CCGCGATGCGATTGGCGGCATCCACCTGCAAGATGCGGTTCATGCGCGGGAATGCCACCAGAATGCCGCCGGGGCTGGCGATGGCGCCGCCGGATAAACAGGTGCCCGCACCGCGCCCCGTTAGTGGCACGCCGTGCTGCGCGCACAATTGCACGATGCGCACCACCTCGTCTCGCGTTTCCGGCAGCACTGCGGCCACCGGTGTGGTGCGCAAGTGGGTGATGGCGTCGCATTCGTAGGCCAGCAGCAGGCCCGGGTCGGTGATGCACCGCTCGGTTCCAGTGATGGCGCGCAATGCTGCGAAGAAGTTGGCGGACGGCATGTCGGTGGCTTGCTGCGTAAAGACTGCGCGCGGAGGGTATCCGAAAGGCTCTGCGCGTTCTATGCGATTGCTGGCAGGCTCCGGCACGGTCCTCATCCGAGGAGGTTTCCCTGCGATGTATGGACTGGTCAGCGCAGACTACAAAATCTTGGCCGTGGCGCGGGCCAAGCACAGAGTGTGACCACCGATGACTGACGCAAAGGGATTGAGCGCCGAAAATTTCGCATGCGCATTCCCATTCCATTTAATTTTCGATCGCGGTTCCTGAGCGTGCTCAGCAGGCGCACGGAGGCAAGGTTCAATTCTGCGCTTGCAGCAAATTGGCCAGAGTCAGCAGGCCATAGGCGGTGCCCACAGCTTTGCCCATTTCGTGGCTGTCGAGGAACGACCCATCAATCTCTTGCAAGGTGACAAGGTATTCCAACAAGCGCGCCTTGTGCTGCGCGGCAGAAGTGCCGGGCGCGGCCGCCATGGCATTGCTCGTGTGATACAGCGAGTGCCAGAAGAAGAAGCCTGCGAGTTCGCCGTCGGTGTGGAAATCGCAGCGGCGTACGCGTTCTAGGCGCGGCAGATATTTCCAGAAGGTGCCCAAGCTGGCTTCGAGTTTCTCGGCGCTGCCTTGGATGTGGCCCGTGCGCAAGATCGCGGCTTCGCAGATGGCTGCGCGCGCCATGCTGTTCTTGGCAGATTCATCGTTGTCGCCTGGGGCGCGGCCCGCGCCATAAGCAAAGGCTCCGGTCTTGGAACGCACCGATAGCAACGCTTCGGCAGCGTCGTTCAGTAGTGCAGGTGCGATGGGTGCGCCCGCGTCGCGCGCTTGCAACAAGATGTCCATCACGGCGCCGGTGGAAAACGGATTCGGGTATTCATGCGCCCAAAACCCTTTGCCGCGGCCTTGCTGCTGCGTGCGCGACAGTTCGCCGGTGAGCATCTTCATGCGTTCCATGACGGCGGCCTTGTCGCTGCCGGCAGTGGCGTGCTTGCGTGTGAGGTACAGCAAGCGATAAGCATCCGCGTAGATCTCTTCGTTGCTGCCACGGTTCAGTTTGCGCTCGTCGAACAAATAGCGCTCGCCGTTGGCTAAGGCTGCGTCGATGCGGGCTGGGTCTACCGAGCGCCATTCCAGCAGCGCGGTCATGCTCAATGCGGTGGCCGCCATCCACGCATTCGGGGTCAGGTCTGGCGTGGGCCAGTAGGCGTAGCGGCTGTCGGTCCAGCCGCCGCCTTCGCGTTGCAGTGCCAACAGATAATCCACCGCCGACGGTGCGATGGCGCGGGCTTGTTGCACCGGACGCGGCATGGAAGTGCCACTCGCTGCGGCATCGCGCGCCATGCGCGCAGGGAAGGGGTCTTCGAAACCGTGGGGCATGGGCCCCACCGGCGTCAAGTCGCGGCCATCGCGCACACATGCGGCAGCGCGCGCGGTGAAGCTGTTGTCCGGTGCGCCCGCAGCGGCTTGGCGCCATTCATGTTCGGCCATGCTGTCGTTGTGCAAGAAGAAATGGCACACGCCGCGCAGCCAATGGGCTTCGGTTTGGTCGCGGCCGCGCCGCACAGTCTTCAACGCAGCAATGGCTTCGTCCAAGTTGCGTTGCATGATCAGCGAGCGTGCTTTCTCGATGCACACGGAGGTGCCAGGTGTTTCCAGTGATCCCAGCGCGGTCAATGCGCCGGCAGTGTCGCCCTTGCGACGCAACAGCGCAGCGCGCACTAATTGCACACTCTCGCCAGTTTCTGTGACTTTGGCCAGTGCCGCTTCGGCGGCGCTGAGCGCGCCATCCGCCAGCCATTCCTGCGCTACTTGCAATTGCGTGCCAGAACCAGCGGCCGCTGCTTGCACGGCGGCGGCGGTTGCTGCGGAGGGCCCGCTGCATCCTGCGGCGGACAAGGATTCAG
>CAMDTN010000030.1 GCA_945907755.1 Singulisphaera sp. GP187
TGCCGCCACCTGTGCCGCCACCTGTGCCGCCACCTGTGCCGCCACCTGTGCCGCCACCTGTGCCGCCACCTGTGCCGCCACCTGTGCCGCCACCGCCAACGGGTGGTTGGGACGGCCTGCTGGCAGGCGCAGGGAAACTGGCAACGGACGCTGCCGCTTGGGCAAACTCACGTCCCTCAGGACTCAGATTCGGAGGTGGCGGAAGCTCGCCGCCGGGAGTGAGTGGAGCGCTGGTGTCTGACGCAATGTTGTCGCAGGCAACTGCCAGCAAACACGCCAGAACGAATCCGAGCAAGCGGCGAATAGACATGTGAACCCTTCCTGCTCCGAAAGTTCGTGTTTTCGTGAGTCGAGGGCCATCGACTCACGGCGAGCTTGTGCGGAGCGCGAACTGTGAACTTCAAAAAACTGTGTTGGTATGACGCAAATACCCATGAACCGAGGCAGATCTCAGGCGCTCGTCACTCCCGGTTGGGTGCCAGAAACCGGGCGATGCACCAGAGGTTTTTCCAGAGCTGCGGGCCGGCAACTCCAGAACCAAGGTCCGTTTGTGAGTTTCCACTAAAGGGGCCCCGTTGTCAACTCATTTCCACAAAAAATGCACATTCGTCGCTACCCATTTATTGACAGCGATTTGCGTTGGAACGGACCTCCGCCTGTGGCGACCGAATCCGGAAATCCCGCCGCGCGAAGCCGGTTAGAATGCCCGCGTTGGAATCTCGGCCGCCACAAAACTGTGGTGTCACTGCTGACACCGTTCCGCCCGATAAGTGGCGGGCGATCACTAAAGAAGTCTCGCTCGGAGCAACCGATGTCCCCAGCCCGCTGGCATTTATTTTTTCTGTGTTTGCTGCTTGCTGCATGCTCAGAAGCCCCTGTGCTCGAGCTGCCAACTCCATCCCACGACCGCTATAGCGCGATCGTTCCAACAGCTGTGCATGCCCTGTCGACGCGCGAGATGGTCGTTGCTGGGCACCTGATGTGCGTGGGCGGGGCGCCCGAGGCGTTAGTGCTGCTCACGAGCGATGGCGGCAAGACTTGGCGCAGACACGCTGTAGAATTCACGCCGATTCAGGGATTACGGCTGGATTGCATTAGCTTCGTGGACAGGTTGCGCGGCTGGGTTGCAGGTATTCGCGTGAATGCCGCAGGACACACGCAAGCGATCGTGTTGCGCACCGAAGATGGCGGAAACCACTGGCGCGAGAGCATGTTGCCGCTGCAAACAGACTTGGTGTTGACCGGCATTCGCGCCATGAAACGCGAGACTGACAACGAAGGCACCATCGCGGTTGCAACGGTAGATGCGAAATCTGGCGAGGCGCGCGAGTGCATCTTCAAAAGCGGTGATGGCGGTCGCAGTTGGATGGGCGTGACTTGGATGCAGGCCTGCAGCGGGCCCGCGCCAGATTTTTCAACATTTATGCTGGGCAGTGGTCAAGGATTTCACTTGCGATCTGGCACAGCGCAAGGCACGACTTTGCTGGAAATCACGGGTAACGATGGGGCATCCTGGATGCCTGTGTCGGAGATCTCCTTGGGCGCGTTGCCCTCATATTATTAGACTGTGAGCCGGTGCTGTGTCGGCCGCTGCGCGTTGCGCAGCGGGCTTGCTGCTGAGCGCAGCGCAGTGCAAGATGGCTCGCAACTTCTGCACGCTTCGGGGCGTGGCTCAGCCTGGTAGAGCATCTGCTTTGGGAGCAGAGGGTCGGAGGTTCAAATCCTCTCGCCCCGACTTTTCGAGAGATCAAGCCCTTCGACGAGCATGTCGAAGGGCTTTCTCTTTGTGGGAACGAGACTTGCGGACGAATGCCGGTGGTTCGACCGGTTGGCGAATATGGCCCGAAACGCGACCGATTTGGGCCGCTGGCAACGGGATTTGAACTGGCAACCTGGTTTGAGTGACCGGGCCCGCCCGATGGTCCGGCGCATCACCAAATGTCAGTCACTGTTGACCATTCCATCACTTATTTACCCTTACTAGGCTCTTTCGCCAGCTCCTGCCGCGTGGCGATCGGGACGTACCCGATCTCCAAGCCCTTCGGCGGCTGCACGATCTGGGCAGGGTCGAGCTCGGCAAGCGTGCCAACCATCGGCGGCGCGAGATACTCACGATCCTTCGTCCACCTGCGGTGCAACTTCTCCACTTTCGTCTGCATCCGTTCCCGTTCCTCTCTGGTGAGGTCGGCATTCAAGAGCGCGGGCTGGTCGGCGAACCGATACCAGTAGTACGTGACGACGCTGCCATCGCCAAGGCGTGCCGTGAACGGCCCGGCGGCGGGGCCTGGTCTCTTCCACGAGCTGTCCGCCGCGAGCGGCGTGTCGTAGGGTTCCGGCGGCTCTTCGCGAGGCCGGTCGAAGCGAGCGTCCTTCAGGCCTGTCTCGGCCGGAACCTCGGCAGGTGTTGTAGCAACCCACTCGGCCTTCTTTCCCTCGTTCCGAAGACGGTAATACTCGGGAAGCCTTACCATGTCACCGGAAGGGGAAGCCGCGCGCGTTACGAGCTGAGCGTTCCATTCATAGCCGTACGTTGTGTGATCGGGAGCGATCGGCGTCGCGAAGGACTTCCAAGCCATCGAGACCTTCTTCTCCTTCGGGGTGTCCTCCGAATAGATCTTCCAGGTGGACCCGCCCTCCGGGCGGAACGTCTGCACAAACTCGCCCGCAGGATTGATCGCGCCGCTGACCGGCTCGCCGCCATCTAACCACACCTTCACGCCCTCCCAAAGCGCCGCCTTCGCGTAGCACGTCAGGCGGTGCAGCACAACAGTCTTGCCATCTGCGTCAACGGGAAACGAGGTCGGTGCAACTCGGGCAAAGGTCTCGCCCGTGGCGTCCGACCCGAGCGCACCGGGCACGTACTGCGTCTCCATCTGGAATGCCTTGTTGGGGTCCGACCCGCGCGAGTCGAGCAGTTGGCCAGCGTACTTCGGATCGACGACGGCTGAGTGCGACCAGAAGTACGGCGTGAAGAAGCAGACGGGACCCTTGAACGTCCTAGTATTCAGGAATAGCGTCCAGCAGTTGTCACCGGTCGGGATGTCCTTCCCGGCGGTGGTTGTCTTCGCGGCGATGAGCGGCAGCGGAAGGTAGCCGTAGCCGAACAGGTCGCCGCACGTGCCCTGCTTGACGTTCAGCCCGTCGATCGGAAAGAGCAGCCAGGGGCTAAGTTGCGCAACGCCGTAGAGCCCCGCGGGCTTCTCCCATGTGCCGCGGCCGTGGGCCGGGCCGTTCGCGATTTCATTGAAGTTCACCGCCACGCCGCCCATGATGAACTTCGGAGTCTCGGTCGGGAACCGCGTGTCGCGCCACCATCCCAGCCCGCCCTCGATGTCTGAGTACAAGTTCGGCGGCGCCTTGCCCTCGTACTGCGCGTGCATCCATGTCCCGAAGAGCCCGGTCTGGAACCGATGCCCCGGGTACCGCTGGAGCAGAGGCCACGCCGCCGCATAGAGAGAGAAGCCGGCGTTGAAGTTCGCCGGAACTTTCTCGGCGGACACCAGCAGATAGCCCGCCATTTCTCCTTCCTGGATCTGGGCGATGTGTGCGGGCGCCGACTTGCCCCGCAGCAGGTCCATCAAGCCCGCGCCCAGCGCATCCCCGACCAGGAAGTACGTCTCGGCGTTGCCGAATTCGTGATGCCCGTGCCCCGGGTTCGGCGAATTCTCCGGCGCTCGCACGAAATCGCGCGTCGAGACGAATACAACATTGCCCGCGAACTCCGGGCGGGCGGCGGCCGCCGCCTGCGCCCTGCGCAGTTGCTCCCACTCATTGGGCGCCTTCACCCATGGCCCCGTGAGTTCGCCGATCACCACCGGCAGGTTCGGAACCCTCAGGTCCTTGCGGACATCCTTGATGAGGTTGACTAGGTTGTTCTCGTACTCGGGGACCGCGCGCTTAGGGTCGCACCCGTCGTTCCAGCCGTGGTACCACACGAAGCCCGCGATTTCGTACCCATCCGCTTTTGACAGCGGGAAGTCCTTCTTGATGTTCGCGAGGGTGTCGCGCACCTGCTGGATCATTAGCGTGTAGTTCGGTCCGGTGGCGCCACCGGAGGATGGCGGGCGGAAGTCCACGCACAGACTCTTGCCGCCCCACGCCGTCTTGATGAGCAGCACCTCGTTGTCGAGAGCGTTGCCGAGGACGTGCCCAAACTGAAGTTCCGGACCGAAGTGGTGCTGGTCGCCATACGCTGTGAACCCAAACGTCAGCGGTCCGGTCCGCAGCGGACGGCCCTCAGGTTGGTATCGCACCCACACATCGTCACGAACCCGCCAGTTCCCCTTCTCGTCCTTGAGGTGCGCGAAGTGATCCTTCTTCGCCGGATCCATCATCAGCGAGACGAGTGTCCCCTTGGCGTCGTTGTAGTCCTTGCCTGCAAGGTCAACGACGCCCTGTCCCTCCATGTTCGACTGACCGGCGAGGATGAATACCTTGAGCGGCTTGGGCTCCGCGGCTTCCGCCGTGGCGGCCCCCCGCATGTACACCGCCAAGAAGATGAACGCCGTGAGGAGCAAGTCTTTCAGTCGCATCTTGAAGCTACCTCGACCTTTGTTGTGGCAAACCCGCCGCGGCCAAGTTCACGCTGGGTCTGGAATGGGCCAATAGTGGCGGGGTGCATCGGCGGGGAGTGTACGGGTTAGAAGGGTCACCGTGCCTGTCCAAGCCCATCGGAGGCCAACAAACACCGAAGGTCTTTCCATTTCACGAAGTCGGGGCGCTGGTTTGCGCAGCACCTAGGCGCTATATGCTCCGGTGCGAGACAATGCCCGACGCAAGGAATGTCGAACACGCGTGCCGAAGCGGCTATGGACTTGGCTTGGGCCGCTGGGGTAGCCTGTTTCTGTTCCCGAGAACGGCAATCACCCGACACATCAAATCTGAGGAGGTTCTTCAATGCGATCCAGCCATGTGCTCTTGATGGGCGCGGTCCTGATTTCAGTAGCCTGTGCGCAAGACCCCGTGTTCAAACTGCATCCGCGTGCCGCGACGGCCCTGATGAATGCAGCCGCAGGTGGACAAGTTCCTGTCTACTTCGTGATGCGCGAACAGTTCGGTTGGGATCACTGGTTCCCACGCATGGACAGGCTGGGTGTGGAAGAGCGGCGTGCGACGGTGTTGCGCGAATGCACGGAACTCGCGAAGCGTACGCAGGCTGAAACTCTGGCACTTCTGGAAGCCGCCCGTGCGAGCGGACGCTGTGAGTCCTTGAGTGCGAACTGGCTGGGCAACTTCGTGCGCTGCATCGCAGAGCCCAGTGTCATTCTGGATGTAGCTGCTCTGAGTTCCGTAGAGGAAGTGTGGTTGGATGTGGCGCCGCTACTGAGTGAAGTTGAAGACGGCTCGCCTATGCCGTTCGCACCAGTGGGCATTGGCAGCGCAGCCATCCCGACGCTTGCAGGTAACGGGCCGATCAACACTGGAGCCGATCAAGTCTGGAGTATTGGCTTCAACGGCACGGGAGTGGTGGTGATGAACACCGACAGCGGCATCAATGCTGCTCACAACGACTTGGTGAACCGACTCTGGCAGAATCCTGGGGAAACTCCTGCCAACGGTGTCGACGACGATGGCAACGGCAAGATCGACGATGTGAATGGTTGGAACTTTGGAGGCAACAACGCCAGCATTAACGACAGCGGCGGGCACGGCACCAACACGGCTGGTTGCTTGGTTGCGGATGGCACTTGCAACGGAACCGTTTATGGCCAAGCGCCCGGCGCGAAAGTGATGACCGGCATGTTGAGCACCGAGAGTTCGCAGTGGGCTGCCATCGCCTATGGCATCGCCGAAGGCGCGCACTGCCAAACAAGTTCGCATAGCTACAAGAACAACTCAGCTCCGAACTACAAGATGCACCGCCAAGTCGGTGACACATCGCTCGCGGCCGGGTTGATTCGCACTAATTCGACATCCAACAATGGATCTCTCTGCACCAGCACGACTTCGCTGAACCGCAGGCCGTTCAACATCAGCGCGCCAGGCTGTTTGCCCGCGCCCTACATCGACCCCAACCAGACTCTCGCCGGTGGGAAGAGCGGCGTGATCGGAGTGGCGGCGCACGACTTAGCCAATAATTTGGTGAGCTACAGCCCGTGCGGCCCTTTCGCGTGGCACTTGAGCGATTTGCTTGCTGTCAACGCCAGCTACCCGCAAGCCAATTGGGATCCAGCGCTGCACAACGACTACCCGTGGACCAGCGGCACGCAGATGGCGCTGTTGAAGCCGGACATCAGCGCCCCTACAGGAACTACGACTCCGAGCGGCTCAGGTACTTGCGGCACGACGACCTTCAGCGGCACCAGCAACGCAACACCTGTCGCCAACGGCGTAATGTGTCTATGGAAGAGCGCGAACATGAGCCTCACCCCCGAGGACATCGCCATGATCACGCATCAAACGGCGTCGAGCAGCGGCAGTGTGGCAGGCAAGGAAAACAACCACGGTGCTGGTAGCATCAGCGCTCTGAACGGACTGCGCCTCGCGCTTTGCGTGCACCGCGTGGACGGCCAGCCAGCGTGGGCCGTGAATCATCAAGTGAACACAAACATCGACTTGCAGGTGGACGGAGTTCCCAACAGCGTCGCTGTGCTGGGTGTGGGCAGTTCCCGCATTGCGGGCAATTCTTGGGGTGGCGTGGTCGGCATTGGCGCACCAGCATTTGTGCTGCTGACGGGCACCACTGACGCCAGCGGCGCCATGTCCATGAGCATCCCGATTCCAGCGTCGCTGACCGGGTTGACTCTGTGGACTCAGGGGTTCGTGGTCGACACCACCTACTTCAACAGCGTGCTCTCCAGCAATGTCATTGGGGTGACGTTCGTTCCTTGATTTGGCACTGAAAGGGATCGCCGCGGGATGCTGCGCCACGACTGGTGCCGCGCCCCGCACGCTTCTATGCTCTGCTTCGGCTGCTCTAGGATGGGCAGCTGGCCCTTGCGGCCCGAGCGGAGATCTTTGCCATGCGAGTGTTGGTGGTCGGCGGCGGTGGCCGCGAGCACGCTTTGTGCTGGAAGTTCGCGCAGAGCACGCTGGTGACTCGCCTCTTTTGCGCGCCCGGGAACCCCGGAACCGCGAGCGTAGCGGAGAATGTCGCGCTGGACGCCACCGATGTCCCTGGCATCGTCGCATTCTGCAAACAGAACCAAGTCTCGTTCGTGGTGGTTGGCCCCGAAGCCCCTTTGGTGGCTGGGCTTGCCGACGCACTGCGGGCCGATGAGATTGCTGTGTTTGGGCCTTCGCGCGATGGCGCGGAATTAGAAGGCTCTAAGGCCTTCAGCAAGAACTTGATGAGCCGCGGTGGCATTCCCACGGCAACATTCAAAGTGTTTCACGATGCGCGCATGGCGCGCGAGTATTTGCGCGGCGGCATTTCGTACCCAGTGGTGGTGAAGGCTTCAGGCCTAGCTGCCGGTAAGGGTGTGGTGGTCTGCACTGATGAACTCGCCGCGCTGGAAGCGGTGAATGACATGATCGACGCGCGTCTGCATGGCGATGGAGGCGCCACCGTGGTTATCGAAGAGTTTCTGACAGGCGAAGAAGTCAGCGTGCACTGCCTCACCGATGGCAGAACCATGTTGACGTTGCCGACATCGCAAGACCATAAGCGGCTCTTGGACGGGGACGAAGGCCCGAACACAGGCGGCATGGGCGCTGTATCGCCTGCCACCAACCTCGATGCCAAGGGGATTCGGCGTGTTGAAGAAGAAATCCTATTCCCGACCCTGCATCAACTTTCGCGCATGGGGCGCAGCTACCGCGGCGTTATCTACGCGGGGCTCATGATGACTCGCACTGGTGCCAAGGTGCTCGAATACAACGCGCGTTTCGGCGATCCGGAAACCGAGGTATTGGTGCCGCGCATGCTGTGCGACTTCATCGAGCCGCTCTTGGCATGTGCCGAAGGGCGCTTGGACACAGTGTCCGACGCGGTGTTCTCATGGGATTCGCGAGCAGCCGTTACCGTGATGCTGTGCGCGGCGGGATACCCGCTGAGCCCGCAGCGAGGCGAGGTCATTGAAGGCGTCGACGCCGCTGAAAAACTCCCCGATGTGCTGGTGTTCCACGCAGGAACAGTGCTGCAGGGAGGGCGTCTTCGCGTGGCCGCGGGGCGTGTGCTTGCCGTGACTGCCATGGGTGTCGACATCGCCGCCGCCCGCCAAACGGCCTACGCCGCAGTTGCCAAGATCCACTTCGAGGGCATGCATTTCCGCCGCGACATCGGTGTGCGAGCGCTCGGTGGCGCCGCGCGCGCCTGATAGTCTTCCAGCGGAGCTAGCCATGCAGCGAACCCCGCGCAGCGCCGAAAATCGCAGTGCCATCGCCGAGGATGCTCGGTGCATTTTCGAGCGTCACGTCCGCGACCGGAAACTAAAGTCATCCAAAGTACGCACCGAATTGGTGCGCAACATCGCCAGCTTGTCAGGCCACTTCACAGCAGAAACTCTGCAAGGTCGGCTGGATCCCCAGGTGCGCGTGAGCAAGGCAACTCTTTATCGCACGCTAGGCATGATGTGCGAATGTGGTCTTCTGATCAGCCACGAATTCGGCCAAGGCGCGCTGTTTTTTGAATCTTCGCTGGGGCAAGCGCACCACGACCACTTCTTCTGCGTCGACTGCCGCACTATCACAGAATTCACGTCGCCTGGCATCGAGGCCATGCAGGAACGCGTAGCCGCCGAATCCAATTTCGAACTGACCTCGCACAGCCTAAAGCTGTACGGCTACTGCGCGGCATGCGGCCCCAAGCGTGCGGCAGCTGCTCAGCCCCGCTGAGTGGGTCTGTCGCAAGTGCGCCACCCCGCCCCCGTTGGCCTCTCGTTGGGCGAGGGTACACTGAGACATGGTCTCAGAGTTGACTTGCGGACAGCAAGAACCAGCGCGTCCCGTCGTGGCCCTCAGCCGCATGCCGGAAGGCAGTAGCGGGACCATGGCGGGTCTCAGTGGCGACGACCTGATCGCCCTGAAACTGGCCGAAGTTGGTTTTGTACCTGGGGCCAAGCTCCGCCTCGTACGGCGGGCGCCACTTGGTTCGCCGTTGGAAGTCGAAGTCGATGGAGCGCGATTTTCCTTGCGGGCAGAAACCGCAGCCTCGGTGTCGGTATACCCGCATGCGTGAGACTGCCTCGTCGAAAGCTCCATGCTATGCGCTGGTCGGCAACCCCAATGTGGGCAAGACGGCATTGTTCAATGCGCTCACAGGCCTGCACCAGCGCGTCGCGAATTACGCCGGCGTGACCGTGGAGCGGCGCGAGGGTGTCCTGTGCGGTCCCGGCGCGATTGTGCGCATCGTTGATTTGCCTGGAGTGCGCTCGTTGGTGCCGCGCGCGCTCGACGAAGAAATCACCGCCGCATCCCTGCTTGGTGTTGGTGCTGTGCGTGCCGAAGTTGACGGCGCGGTGGTGGTGTTAGACGCTACGCAGTTGCGCCGCGGGCTCTTCCTGCTGTCTCAAGTGCTGGACACGGGCATTCCTTGCATTGTGTGTGTCAATATGGCGGATGAGGCGGCTGCTGAAGGCAGCGCAGTGGACACCGAGGGTTTGTCCAAAGCACTCGGAGGCATGCCGGTGGTGGCTACATCGGCGCCGTGCGGCGACGGTGTCGCAGCGCTGGCAGCTCAATTGCGGGCAGGCATTGCTGCAAATTATGCACGGACAGAGTCTGTGGCGGAGCCCACGCCAACAGGGGCGCGATGCCAACGCCCAGTAGAGGCCTTGCCGACCCATGCACAGCGGCCTGGCTTCTTATGCGCGGATATTCCGGGAATTAATATTACGGAACCACCCAGTCCGGAGCGGTGGGCCCGTATTCGTGAAGCCGTGGATGCCAGCGGCTTGGTGCAGCAAGAAGTTTCGGCGCGCTGGCGCTTTGCCGAACACGTCATGGCAGGCGTACGCACGGCGCACACTTGCCGCTTGAGGCTGCGCAGCGACCGCATCGACCGCTGGTGCTTGCATGCGGTGTTTGGGCCATTGCTCTTCCTGCTGGTCATGGGAGCGGTTTTTCAAGGTGTCTTCCTGCTGGCCACTCCAGCTGCGGATGGCATCGGGTCGCTCTTCAGCGCTGCAGGGGGTGGGTTGCGCTCACTGCTGGGCACCGGGTTCTTCGTCGACCTACTCGTGGACGGCGCCTTTGCAGGCATCTCTGCTGTTGTCGTGTTCCTGCCGCAGATCCTATTCCTATTCACATTCCTTATTTTATTGGAAGACACTGGCTATCTTGCGCGTGCAGCCTTTATTGCAGACCGCCCCTTCGCTGCCGTTGGGTTGAGCGGGCGCTCCTTCGCGCCGCTGCTCTCATCGTTTGCCTGCGCGGTGCCTAGCATTCTCGGGCTGCGCAGTGTCGACGACCAACGCGAGCGCCGCGTAGCAATGTTTGTGGCTCCGCTGCTGACCTGCAGTGCGCGGCTGCCGGTGTATGCATTGCTCATTAGTGCGTTTATTCCGCAGACCCTATATTGGGGTTTATTGACTCTCCAAGGCTTAGTGTTGCTGGGGCTCTACTTGTTGGGCGGCGTCTTGGCCGCGTTGGCGGCTTGGGTGTTAGATCGTGTGCTGCGCAAGGCAAATCCGGTGCCGCTATTATTGGAATTGCCTATTTATCGCGTTCCATCTCTGCGCACGGTGGCTATTCGTATTGCGCAACGCGCGGGCTCCTTCATGCGCCGCGCGGGCACCGTCATTCTGGCGTTCTCGCTAGTTGTCTGGGTGCTGACGACGTATCCGCAAGCGAGCGTGGCGCCGAGCACCGCGTTGGAAAAATCTGCGGCGCTCGAAGGCAGCTATGCTGGGCAACTGGGGCGCATCATCGAGCCGCTGATCGAGCCGCTCGGTTTTGACTGGCGTATCGGCATCGGCATCGTGGCCTCGCTGGCTGCTCGTGAAGTGTTCAACAGCACCATGTCCGTCGTTTATGCGGTTGAAGAAACAGGACAGGCTGAGGGTGACGCTAATCTGGTCACAGGTTTCAGAAGGGCACGGCGGGAATCGGATGGCGGGCCCATGTTCACCCTAGCCACGGTGGTTGCTCTGCTGGTCTTCTACGCGGTAGCACTTCAGTGCACTTCCACCATTGCTGTGGTGGCGCGCGAGAGTGGTTCATGGCGTTTCGCGTTGGCGCAGTTCCTCACATTCACTGCTCTCGCCTGGATGCTGGCGTGGTGCGCGCGGCATATCTGCTTGATCTTCACGCTCAGCTGAACCACAGCGGTTCCAGAAGCGCTTTTGAAGAAGCTGGCTCAACTTCCGCGCGCGCGCTCGCGCTATCCTTAGCTCCCATGAGAATACCCATGTCTTCAAGCAAATTCAGTGTGGCCGCAGGTGCTTGCGGTATCGCTCTTGTTTGTGCGCTGGTGCTGGCATCCGCTGCATGTAGCCCAGATGCTGCGTCTAAGTCGGCTGCACCTGCTGCCGCCGCCGTGTCAGACGCACTGTCCAACCCTATAAATGCCGCGATGCAGCGAGGCGCTGCGTTTCTGCGCGCTGCGGCAGACGGCGGGCGCTTTTCCTACGACCCAACCAAGGGCCACGATGTGGGCATGACGGCGCTGGCTTTGACCGCCATCGAAACCGTCCCTGGGCCAGAAACCGCAGCGTTTTGCCTGCCGGGGTTGACCTGGTTGGTGGGCATGCAGAAACCGGACGGGTCCATCTTTGACAAGCAACTTGCGGTGTACTGCACTGCGGCTGCGCTCATGGCACTGGCCAACGCAAAGGACTCCTCGTGGGATGCGGCGCTGCGCAAGGGCCGTGAGTACTTGCGCGTCGCTCAGACAGACGAAGGCGAAGGGGTGCAACAGAGTTCAGAGGATTACGGTGGGATTGGCTATGGCGGGGCAGGGGACATCAACATGTCCACCACCCAGTGGGCGGTGGATGCTGCGCGCGAGGCCGGCTTGCCCAAGGATGATCAGTACTACAGCAAAGCGCTGGTTTTCCTGCAGCGCAGCCAAAACCGCAGCGAGAGCAACGATCAGAAGCACACCCTGCCGGATGGCACAGCGGTGGTTCCGGGAAACGACGGAGGTGGCATTTACCGCCCCGGCGACAGCAAGGCAGGCGTCGAAGCTCTGGCCGATGGCCGCAAGGTCTTTCGCAGCTACGGCACCATGACTTATGCACTGTTGAAGAGCTACTTGCTGTGCGAACTGGATGCGAAAGACCCGCGGGTGACCGCCGCGTTGCAGTGGATCAGCAAGAACTGGCAACTGGAGTGGAACCCAGGCATGGAGTTCCGCGACAAGCCCGAGCAGCGCTACGAAGGCCTTTACTATTACTACTTGACCGTGGCGCGGGCGTTGGCTGCTGCAGAACAACGCGGGCTGGACCTTGCAGCCATGGATCTGCGCGACTGGCGCAGCGAACTCAGCAAGGTGCTGCTGGCGAAACAAGCGAAAGATGGTTCGTGGGTGAATGCCAAGGACCGCTGGTGGGAGGGCTCGCCGATTCTCTGCACCAGCTACGCACTGATGGCTTTGGCCGCCTGTCGCAAGGGGCACTGAGGGGGCGCTGTAATGGGCGGGCTGATGCACTGGAAACCGCATCTCACGTCGGCAGCGCTCTGCGCCGCTTGCGCCGTGCTGGCGCTTCTTGGCGCACCATCTCAGCGTGCAGCTTTGGCGGTGGGGCTGTTGCTGTGCGCTGTGCCCTTGCGTTTGATCTGGCGCATTTCCTCCGATAATCCAGCACACTTGTCGGGTTTGGTCGCGCCGCTAGCCTTGGCGCTGCCCACCTTGGTGGCAGTGTTCGTACATGGCGCCACATTGCTGCAGTCCTTGGGACTCGCGCTGGTGGTGATGGCGTGGGAAGCGTGGCTTAGCGTTCTTGCGTGGCCCATCATTGCTTGCGGCCGCCGCGGGCCGACGCGAGTAGTCGTGGTGTTGGCCGCAGGTGCAGCATTGCTGCTGCCGGCTTGGTGGCCAGGCGGCGCAGTTCCGCTGGCTGCCATCAGCTTCGTCCCACAGTCCTGGGCCTTAGGCACTGTGTTGGAACAGGATTGGCTGCGCGCCCCGGGCTTCTATGAACTCGCTGGCGACCGCCATTGTCTGATGCCAGGCATCGCGGAATTGCGCACGCCGGCTGCGGTGGCCGCGGTATGCCTCGGCCTTGGCGCAGTGGCACGCCGCTGTCAGCGACCTTTTGATGCGCTCGGGGGCACCTAACCTGCAACAGCTTGGGCGCAGGCCCGAGCGCAGTCCGAGGCACGCTTGAGCTGCCAAGGAGCTGACATTTCTTGTCTTAGGACACCCGCATGAAGCGCAGACTCTTCTTATCTTTTCCGCAGAAAATCCTCGGGGAACCGCTGCTCTACACATTGGGCCGCGACTTCAAGGTTGTGCCGAACATCCAAGGGGCATCCATAAGCAAGGACGAGGCGCTCATGGCGCTGGAGATGGAAGGCGACCCGGCAGAACTGGACCGAGCAGTTGCATACCTTCGCGGAGTCGGGGTAAATGTCGATGTTTTGAAGGAAAACGCCCCGGATCGGATTTAGCAACGTTGTGCAAGGCTATGCTGTGTAATTGTTTACAGAAAATCATGCGAGAACGGGCTCGCTTGCCCGCCGCAAGGGCTTGCCTCCAAAGTGTTGCCGTGTATGCTACGCGCCAATCCGAGGGGGTTCCGCCTCTCGGGGCTGAAAATTGAGGCGTCAGCGGTTGACGTCTTGGGTCGCAAGGCCCATAGTGTTCTCAACGGGTGCCGGTTGGGGCTGGCCCTTCGCTGCAACTAGCGGCGAGTCCATCCCACCAACACTCGCGACAGTACGAGTTCTAGGAAGGTCTCGAACTCGGCCTGGATTATGTCTTTACTGAGGAGCAAGGACGCACATGAGAAATTGGAATGTTCTCGCTGCCCTGCTGGCGGTTGCCCTCGTGGTGCCCACCAGCTTCGCGCAGTCGACGGATAGTGTTTCGAAGGATCTCCAAGCCCTGAAGAGTCGCGTTGCGGCTCTCGAGGTGGAGAACTCGGCGCTCAAGGGCGCCAACGATGGTACGGCCCTTGAAGGCCAAGTGAATGCTCTTGCCGAGCGTTTCTCTGTTGGCAGCGCCGCCCCGAAGGTCACCTTCTCGGGCGAATTCCGCAGCCGGTATGAGAATTTTGATGACGGATTTGCTGACGGCCTTGGCGGATCAAATGATCGCATCTGGGGCATCGAAAACCGTGCTCTCGTGGGCTTCGGCTACGATGTTGGCAACGGCATCTCCTTCCAGCTCGATGTGGAGGCTTTCAGCGTTGTAGAGGCTTTCAAAGATTCTGGGAGTTCGTTCAGTTTCCCCGGCTGGACCCTTGGTCAGAACGGTGGCTCGGACGCGCTCGCCATTGGTGTTTACCAAGCCTACAGCAACTGGATGAATTTCCTCGGCCTCAATGGCCTGAGCGCCCGGATCGGTCGCCAAGAGATCAAGTTCGGCAACCAGTTCGCTTTTGGTGTGGACGATTGGGACTTCGGAACTGCAACTGACGCCATCAACTTCGGCTACAGCACCGAATCGTTCGCGATTGCTTTGATCTACATCCTCAACAACGGCTTCGGCAGTGACCACAACCAAAGCTACCTGTTGCACGCCGCGCTCAAGTCCCTCAAGGACATGACCGTTGAGGCTTACTACCAGAGCGCCGATAACAACTTGTCCCCTCTGGACAATGATCGTTACGGCGCGCATTTCGCGGGCTGCTTCGGTGGCCTCGGGTTCGATGCAAACCTGGATGTGCAGGAGAATTCCGTCAGCGGTGATGACACATTCGCTTGGGAAGCGAATGTTAATTACGACATCAACAAGGAGTTGGGCCTCTTCGCCCGCGCCTACCAAGCAGAGACTGGCTACATCTTCACCGGCAATCGCCACAGCAACACGGGTTACCGCGCACGCTACGGCCTCGCCGATGTCCTCCCCACCTCCAGCGGCAGCAGCGATGTCTCCATCCTTCAAGTGGGTGCTGCTATGGCTTGCGGTTCTGGGTGGACAGCAGGTGCCACCATCGCGCTGTTCGACCAGGATGCTGACGACAGCGGCGCCAGCGAAGTCGATCTGTGGGCGGAACACGCCTGCGCCGACAACGCTACTTTGGGTGGCGGCATCGCCTTCCTGAGCCCAGATGTGGGCGACAGCGCCACCTTCGTCTACATTCAGGCGCGTATCGCGTTCTGAGCTGAGGATGATGTGAACCATCCGGCTTCGGCCGGATGAAAGACGTAGGGCCGCCGCAAGGTGGCCCTGCTGTCGTTTTGGTCCGAGTGGCTAGTGACTTCAGGGCAGCTTGTGAGTGATGTGTCACCGGGAGTGGACACGGCAGCCGGGCTATCGAAGGACGGCGCTGTGCTCTACACCTTGATGGGATAAGCTCTTAGGGCACTTCGAGCGGAATTCCACGCCACGGCACGGTTTCTGCATAGAGAAGTGGGGCACCTCTGCACGCCCACCAAGGAACGCATCATGAAAAGCACGCGCTGGTTGTTGTTGCTGCTGCTGACCGGATCCCTGACTGCTCAGATTCGCGTTGGGCCTGGTTCGGACACCCAAGGTGGGGGCGTCGGGCGTATGCCCACGCCTGCGCCACGAGGGCAACCGATGCCGAGCCCTGCTCCTGCACCGCGTGCCAGCTACGCGCCACCTGCACCGGTTTCTCGACCCAGCTACACGCCATCAGCGCCTTCGCGGTCTGTGCCGCAGGACGCAGGCCCGCGCGTGGTCACCACGCCACGAAGCGCTCCAGACAGCACGCCGCGCAGCGCGCCGGTTTCCCGACCCAACTACACAGCGCCTGCACCAGTAGTACGCCCGAGCAACACGCCCCCGACAACGATCTCACGGCCTAGCAACAATCCGCCTGCAGTGACGCAGCCAACGCGCGGCAATTCACAGCCTGACACGGGTGGCCGCACGAGTGGCGGTTCGGGCTGGAACAGCGGCGCCTCGGGAGGCAACGCGACGCCGTCGAGCAATTCACGCGGTTTGACCTCGCCACGCGCAACAAGCAGCCGTCCTGCCCCGGTGGTGCGTGGTTTGTCCGATGACATACGCACGTCAGGACGCGACACCGACACGGGGCTCCGCCCGCGCTCACACGAACCAGCGGAACCGGGCCGCAGCGCAGTGAGCACCAAGCCCGCAGCCGGGTGGAATTCGCGAGCCAATACCACTCCGAACACGGACGGACCGCCTAAGGGCAGCGCGAACACCAGTGATGTCTGGCGGCCCATCAGCACAACGCCAACGCCGGTGAACGCATTCGGCGGAGCGGTGCGCCCGGTACAGGCCATAGTGCCGCCGCTTACTGCGGTTCCAGCCGCGTCGCCTGCAACAGGCAACGCTAGCGTCGGCGTGATCGGGGGCATTCCATTTTGTCCGCCCACTGCGTGCGTGCCGTTTGGCTCGTACCCATGGACCTACGGCTACGGCAGCAATTCGTACTGGAGCTATGGCTGCTGGGACCCGTCTTGGTCGCCCTGCTCATGGCTGTATTCGCCCGCGTGGTGCACACCGTCGTGGTGCTTCTATGCACCAGGTTGGTCGTGGGTCAGTTGGTGCAGGCCCTCGTGGCGTGTGTCCGTGGGCTTTGGCTATTGCAGCACCTCGTACTGGGATCCGTGCGCAACATCCAGTTACCTCACCTACGGTTACTACCCGTGGAGCTACTACAGCACAGTCGCCTACTACCCCGGCTACAGCACGCTGTACCACCGCGGCACGGTGGTGGATTACCTCGAAACTTCTGATCCCTACGTTGAGTACGAATCGGAAGTGATCGATGGCGGCGTCGCTGCTGCACTGCCGCGCATGTCGCGGGTGCCTGTGGCTTTCCACACGCCGCTGGATCCAGAGTTCCCAACCGGACTTTCACCCAGCGAGTGTTTGGCTCGGGGCGAAGGCTGGCTGCGCACGCGCAACTATCTGCTCGCTGCGGAAGCATTCCGCCGTGCATGGATGGCGCAAGAAACGGATGCGTGGGCAGCCTCGCAACTGGGGCTGGCCTTGGCGGCTTCCGGTCGCTGGACTTTGAGCGCGTCGGCGCTGTCGCAGGCGCTGGAACTGGATGGCTCGCTGACAACGCGCGCGCCCGAACTGATCACGGCCTTCGCATCCAGCGAAGTGTTCGCGCGCGATGTACTGGTTGCTGCGCAGAAGTGCATGCTGCGGGCCGCGAGCCAAGATGTGGCCTTTGTGATGGCGTGCAGCAGCTTGTGCCTCGGTGACGCTTGGGGTGCACGCGAAGGTTTACTGCGACTGAAGGAAGCGGAGTTCCTCTGCGGCGCGCTTCAGAGCATGATCGACTGCTGCGAACTGAAGATCAGCGGCGCACCTGATCGCTGACCGATCCAACCATCAGCGCGCCGCACGATAGAGTGGACGCATGGTGGCGCTGATGGCTCTTGGTGCGTCTTTGCTGTTGGTGCTGGCCGCACCGCGCTTGCGCGGACTTTCGCCAGGCGTGGCATTTTTCGTCGGTGCACTGTTGCTTGCGGTGTGCGGCACAATGGGCAGCGCAGCGGGCTTCACTGCACTGGGATACAGCATCGTCGCGCCACGCACACTCGCCTTTGTGGTGGCGGTGTTATGCGTTTTCGTGCTCAGCGCGCAACTGCAACAATGCGGCGCACTGAGGGCGCTCACTCAAGCCGCGAGTCGGTCGCTGCGCAACCCGCGGCTGCGCATGGCGGCGCTACCGGCGCTGATCGGGCTGTTGCCCATGCCAGGCGGCGCCGTGGTTTCGGCACCCATGGTGGAGCAGTGCGGCCACGGCAGCCGCGACACACAGCACAGCATCAATTACTGGTTCCGCCACATCTGGGAAATCTGGTGGCCTCTTTATCCACCGGTACTGCTGGCGGCAGGCATGAGCGGATGTCGCCTGTCCGATTTTGCATTGGCGCTGGCTCCACTCATGTTGGTGCTGGTGATCGTTGGCGCTCTGTGGCTGTTGCGATCCATTCCGGCAACACGCAGTGCGGCGCCCGCGAACGGAGGCGGCATCAGTAGCGTGCTGGTGCCCTTGGGACTCATGCTCTTGTGCATGCCGCTGGCGGAAAAGTGGCTGGCTGCGGTGGGGTTGCTCGGTTCGGAATGGGGACTGGCCGCAGCTTGTTTGCCTGGCATGGCGTTTCTGGTGTTGCGGCACGGAGGCGCGTCGCTTGGTCGCGCGCTGTGCGCACGGCGTACTTGGGGGTTGGTAATTGTGGCTTGGAGCATGAAAGTTTTCGGCGCCATGGTGGGAGCCGGAGGCAGCGCCGTTGTGTTGGCCGATTGCATCGGCGTCACAGGCAGCGTGGTGCTGGGATTGACGGCTGTGCCTTTGGCGGCGGGCTTGGCCACTGGCAATACTGTCGCCGCAGTGTCGGTGGCCTTCCCGCTGGTGGCCGCGCTGCCCGGCATGGCCGCGGTGGATGGCCAAGAACGCGTCTGGCTGTTTGCCGCGGCATATGCAGCAGCGTTCCTTGGCTACATGTTATCGCCCGTGCACATGTGCTTGGTGTTATCCGCGGAACATTTCGGGTCGCCTCTCATGAGTTCGTGGCGGCGCCTCGCGACACCACTGCTCGTGTGCGGCGTGCTGGGCGCTGGTTATTTCGTTGCAGCGCTCACGCTGTTTAGTGCTGCGTGACATGACAGCTCCACAACCATTTCAACTTGCAGGTGCGCTGGAGCCCAAGGGTGACCAGCCCGGTGCCATCGCAGCGTTGCTCAAAGGCCTGAAAGAAGGGCGCAAGGGCCAAACGCTGTTAGGCGTGACGGGATCCGGCAAGACGTTCACTATGGCCAGCGTGATCGCCGCCGCGCAGCGCCCCGCGCTGATCTTGGCGCCGAACAAGACCCTCGCAGCGCAGCTCTTTGCGGAGTTCCGCGAACTTTTCCCGCAGAACTCGGTCGAGTTCTTCATCTCGTACTACGACTACTTTCAGCCCGAAGCGTATGTGGCGGCTTCAGACACCTACATTGCGAAGGATGCCAGCATCGACGACCGCATCGATCGCATGCGTCACGCCGCCACCAGCAGCCTCATGCTGAGAAAAGACGTGATCATCATTGCGTCGGTGTCGTGCATCTATGGCATCGGCTCGCCAGAAACTTACGGTGGCATGCGGCTGGAACTGCGCCGCGGGGCGGAAATCGAACGCGACCAACTGCTGCGCCGTTTGGTACAGATGCAATACATGCGGAACGATGTGGCCCCACGGAGGGCAACATTTCGCGCGCGTGGCGACGTGGTGGAAATCTGCCCTGCTTGGGAAGAGGGCACGCTGCTGCGAGTGGAACTCTTCGGCGACACCATCGAGGCGCTGGATCGCGTAGATGCCTTGAATGGCACGGTTCTCGAGGAACTCGACGAGGCGGTCATTTTTCCGTCGTCGCACTATGTGACGCCGAAGGAAAGATTGCTGCCCGCTATTGCGGCTATCGAAGCCGAACTGGAAGAGCGCCTCGCGTTTTTCAACAAAGGTGGCAAGTTGCTGGAAGCGCAGCGGCTGGAACAGCGCACGCGCTGCGACATCGAGTTGCTCACAGAGCTTGGCCACTGTAGCGGCATCGAGAATTACAGCCGTCACTTGGATGGCCGCGGGGCGGGCGAGCCGCCGGCCACACTGCTCGACTACTTTCCCGACGACTTCTTGCTGTTTGTGGATGAAGCGCACATCACCATCCCGCAGGTGGCTGGAATGCACCGCGGCGACCGCGCGCGCAAGCAAGTGCTGGTGGACCACGGATTTCGCTTGCCCAGCGCCGCCGACAATCGCCCTCTCACTTTCGAGGAGTTTGAACAGCGCGTGCACCAAAGCGTGTTTGTCTCGGCTACGCCGGGCAAGTACGAACTGGAGCGCTATGGCGGTGTCAGTGCCGAACAAGTGATCCGCCCCACGGGGCTGCTGGACCCAGAGGTAGAAATACGCCCCGCTCGAGGCCAAGTGGACGATGTGCTGGCTGTTAGCCGCACTGTCATCGCAAGAGGCTGGCGCGTACTGGTCACATGCCTCACTAAGCGTATGGCCGAAGACCTCACCACATTCTTCCGCGAAGCGGGGTTGAAGGTGAAGTATCTGCACTCCGACATCGAAACTTTGGAGCGCAGCGCCATCATCAGAGACTTGCGTCTCGGCACTTTCGATGTGCTGGTGGGCATCAATCTGTTGCGCGAAGGTTTGGACATTCCGGAAGTGGCGCTGGTTGGCATCCTCGACGCCGACAAAGAAGGCTTCTTGCGCAGTCGTGGCAGCTTGATCCAAACCATCGGGCGCGCCGCGCGCAACGTAGAGGGCCGCGTGATCCTATACGCCGACCGCGAAACGGATTCCATCAAGGCCGCTCTGGCAGAAACCGCGCGCCGCAGAGTGATTCAAGCCGACTACAACGCCGCGCACGGCATCACACCGCGCACCATCATGAAGCGCATCGGCGAATTGCCGGAGAGCTTTTATGCCAACGACGAAGACGACGCTCCGGCCCCCGCAGGCACGGCAGTGTTCTCCATGGAGGCGGTGGCGGCACAACTGAAAGAACTGCGCAGCGCCATGTACACCGCAGCCAGCGAGCAGCGCTACGAGGAAGCTGCAAGTTTGCGCGACGAAGTGCGCCAACTGGAGGCCCGCACCCTCGGTTGAGGGAGCGGCAGGCCTGTGCTGGCATTCGCCATCGAGTCTTGCGCACGCATCCCGGCAGAGTCCGGCGTGTACTTGTTTCGTGATGCCGCAGGCAAAGTGCTTTATGTAGGTAAAGCCAAGCGCTTGCGCGACCGCGTGCGCAGCTATTTCGGCAGCGACGATGGGCGGCCAGTCACGCGCTTGATTGAAGGCCGAGCGCGCAGCATCGACTGGGTGATCACCTCCGACGAAAAGCAGGCATTGGTTCTGGAAAACAGCCTGATCAAGCAACACAAACCCAGCCTGAATGTGAAACTGCGTGACGACAGCCTCTATTTTTCGCTGCAAATCGACCCGCGTGAAGAGTGGCCTCGGTTGCGCGTGGTGCGTCGGCGTAAGGGCCCTGTAGGCTCGCTCTTCTTCGGGCCCTACACCAGTGTGCGCGGGGCGCGGCGCTTGGTGCGCGAACTGAACAGCATTTTTCCGTTGCGCTCCTGTGACGACGAAGCGCTGCACAATCGCTCGCGTCCTTGCATCGAACATGAAATCGGCCGCTGTGTGGCGCCTTGTATCGCAGCGTGCACCAGCGCCGAATATCAACGCATTGTCGGCGATCTCATCGGCCTCCTGCGCGGCAAGGACCAAGGCATTGTCGCTGGCATCGAAGAGCGCATGCACGCAGCCGCGGAGGCGCTTGAGTATGAACGCGCCGCAGACTTGCGCGATCGCATCGCCGCCGTGCGCAGTGTGCTGCAGCAGCCGCAACTGTCGCGCCGTGGCGACAGTGAAGAAGATGTCATCGGCATTGTGCGCGCTGGGGGCCGTGCGGCCATTTGCGTGCTGCAAGTGCGCGTTGGCGTGTTATCGGGCAGCACGCACTACGAAGTGGCGGACCGCGAAGATGTTCCAGGCTTAGTGGAAGCCATCCTCTCGCAGCACTACTCCGAGGAACGCAAGCCACCCCGCAGCGTACTGGTGCCGCAGTTGCCCGAGGGGGCCGCTGCCTTTGCTGCGCTGCTGAGCGACTTGCGTGGCGGGGCCACCAAAGTGCGCACGGCGTCGAGGGGCCCTTCAGCGCGCTTGCAAGAGCTGGCTACTCGCAACGCGCAGCTGCGTTTGGAGAATGCCGAAGAGCAACAAGGCGCGCGGGCCGCTGTGTTGGCCGCGGTGCAGCAACGCTTTCAGTTGCGGCACTTGCCTGCCCGCATCGAGGGCTTCGACATTTCGCATCAAGCAGGCAGCCATGTCACGGGCTCGTGTGTTGCCTTTCTTGGTGGCCACCCTGACGCCGCACGCTACCGCAGCTACAAACTGCGCGAAGTGCAACGCAACGACGACTTCGCCGCTATGGAAGAAGTGTTGCGACGGCGCATTACGCGCGGCTTGAGCGAAGGCGACTTGCCCGATTTGTTGCTGCTGGACGGCGGCCCGCCGCAGTTGGCGCGCGCCCTACG
Source organism: Singulisphaera sp. GP187 (assembly GCA_945907755.1). Classification (GTDB taxonomy): domain Bacteria; phylum Planctomycetota; genus SXUL01. Next base: position 22,026 of record CAMDTN010000030.1, read on the forward strand.
CGTGCTGCGAGAAACGGGCGCTTCGCAAGTGGATGTGCTGGCGCTGGCGAAAGGACGTAGCGCCGCCGTGGGCAGCGAGCGCGGGCACGAGCGCGTGTGGCTGCCAGGGGCGGAAGCACCGCTGATCTTGGATGCGCAAGACCCAGCCTTGTTGTTGCTGATGCGCGTGCGCGACGAAGCACACCGCCGCGCCTTGCGTCATAGCCGCACACTCAAACGCGGGAGTGCGGTGAAGAGCGCGTTGGAGTCCATCCCCGGAGTCGGCCCTGCCCGCGCACGCGGGTTGCTGCGCTCTTTTGGATCCGTCGCCGCCATTCGCAAGCTGGACGCTGCAACGCTTGCGGCCAGCAAGGGCATTTCCACCGCCCTAGCCACGCGCATCCTTGAGCAACTTAGGGTGATGGAATAGCCAAGCCCGCTGCGGCCGCCGCGTGCCGAAAAACTGCGTGCACCATCGCTAAATTGACGCGGCCCGTATTGGTGTTGTAGCGGCTGGTGTGGAAGCAGTCGAACAGAGGTGGGATGCCGGGCACTGCATGGGTGGCGCCGTGTGCGAAGGCAAAGTCTGCGCTGCGCACTTTACCTTTGGCGCGTGCCAAGCGCAGCGCAGCATCATGCGCGGTGCGCCCTAACGCTACAACTGCACGAATGCTCGGTAGCAACGCAATCTCAGCGTGCAGCCACGAAGAACATTCGCGTTCTTCATCGGGCGTGGTTTTATTTTCTGGCGGCGCACAGCGCACCGCGTTGGTGATCCACACGCCGCGCAGTCGCAGACCGTCGTCGCGACTCACAGGCACAGCTTTCGTTGCGAGGCCGAAATCATGCAGCGTTTGATACAGCAACACGCCTGCACCGTCGCCAGTGAACGGTCGCCCGGTGCGGTTGGCTCCATGAGCCCCGGGGGCGAGGCCCAAGACCAATAATTTCGCCGCGCTGTCGCCGAAGCCAGGCACCGGGCGCGCCCAGTAGGCCGGGTCTGCGCTGAAGCTGCCAACATAGGCCGCCAAGCGTGGGCAACGGCGGCACTCACAGAGGCGTGCGGACAGTGTGCGCAATTCAGCTGCGCGGGTGGAAGCGCTTGTGCGCAGCATGCAAATGCTCTTCGGCAAGGGTGGTGTAAATCTGTGTGGTATCGATGGACGCGTGCCCCAACATTTCCTGCACGGCGCGCAAGTCTGCGCCGCCTTTCACCAAGTGCGTGGCGAACGTGTGACGCAACGTGTGCGGCGTGATGCTGCGCGAGAAACCAGCGCGGCGTGCGCAGGCGCGCACCATGGCATGCAATTGCATGCGGCTGACCGGTTTGCCCGTGATGGTCAACAACAGCGTGTCGCCACTTTCGGGAGTGCGCACTTGTTGGCGACCGTGTTGCAGCCACGCTGCTAGCGATTCGCGCACCGACTGCCCGATCGGAACCGAGCGCGCCTTGCCGCCCTTGCCGGTGACGCGCACGAAGCCGCCATCAAGATCGAAATCGGAGCAGCGCAGCCCTGCCAGTTCACTCACGCGCAAGCCGCAGCCGTAGAGGAGTTCCAACACTAGTCGGTTGCTGCCTTGCGGCGTCGTGGCGTCGTCGTGGTCGGCTTGCAGCAGGCGTTCGGTGTCGGCGTGCGAGAGCGCCTTGGGCAGTAGTCGCGGCATGCGCGGGCTGGGAATGAGCCGCGCCGGGTCGATTGCGCACAAACCATCGGCAGTGGCGTAACGGTAGAAACTGCGGATCGCTGCGGCGCGGCGCGCACGTGTCCGCGGGGCAGCGCCTTGGTCTGCGCACTCTTCGAGGAACCGCACGATGCCGTCCATGTCGGCTTGCAGCAGCGTCAGGCTTCGCGCTTCGAGTGATGCAGCCAGCAAGGAGAGGTCTCGTGCGTAGGCGCTGCGCGTGTGGGTGGAGATGCCGCGCTCCAGCGAGAGGTTGTCCAAGAACGCGGTGACGTGCCCTGCATCGGCACGAAGGCGTGTTTGCAAGGCCGCTGAGGGCACACCGGGATTGTTTTTTGCCACCGCCGCCACGGGCGCAGCTTAGGCGCAGGAAAGATGGCGCTCCAGCGGCTTGAAGGCTGCAAGATCATGCTGTACACTTCCGCCCCTCGCTCACGGCCGTAGTTTGGGCGTAACCTGATGCAGCACAGTGACTTGCTGCGGATGAGAACCATGCCAATCAAGAAGCCACTCAAGGCTCAGACCAGCAACAAGCCAGCGCAGAAGGCCAAGCCACTGTCTAAGCCTGCCTCGAAGGCGGCGGCCAAGCCCGTTGCGAAAGCAGCGGCGAAGCCCGTGAAGGCAGTGCCCGCCAAGGCTGCAGCGGCAAAACGGCCTGCGAAGGCGCAGCCAGCTAGGGCAGCACCGGCGAAGCCCGTGGCCACATCCGCGAAATTTGGCAGCAAGGGCGTTGCGGCTGGCACGAAACTTGGTGCGAAGGGTGCGGTTGCTCCTGCGACCAAACCCGGCGCAAAGGGCGCGGCAGTTGCTCCGCCTGCGAAACCCGGCGCAAAGGGCGCGGCAGCAGTCGTCGCTGCCAAGGGCGCGGTCGCCGTTGCTGCGAAGCCTGCTCCGGGTCCAGCGTTCGGCATGAGGGCCCCTGCAGGCAAGCCTGCCAAAGGGCTGAAAGAGCGCGCCAAGCTGCCACCGCTATATGTGTCCAAGCCCGTGATCGGTTCGGTGATGCCGCCAGTGAAGGCTCCGCCGCGCAAGAAGGTCTCACCGCTGGCAACTGCGGATGTCGATCGCTTGCGCACCGCGCTCATCATCACTAAGGCGCGTCTCACTGGCACGGTCTCCGGCATGCGCAGCGAGGCGCTCGAGAAGGACGACGCGCTATCGCACGACTCCATTGCCGACCACGGCACGGATGTGTTCGATCAAGACATCACGTTGTCGTTGGTGGAAAACGAACAAGTGATGATCCAGTCCATTGACGAGTCGCTGATGAAGATTTCCGAAGGCACTTACGGCAAGTGCGAGAACTGCACCGATAACATCCGCAAAGAACGCCTCGAGGCTCTGCCCTTCGCACGGCTGTGTCTGCAATGCCAGGAAGCGCAGGAGTCGGGCCGCGCGTGACATGATGCGGCGCCTGCTGTTTGTTGCTGCGTTGTTGGTGCTTTGCGTCTTGGACCTCGCGACAAAGTCGCTCGCGTTCCAGCGTGTGCCCGAGTACACCTCGCCACCCGTAGAGGTGGTGCGCGGTTTCTTCTACATCACGCACGCTGAGAATGACGGTGCTATGTGGAGCCTGTTTCAAGGATTGCCCGCATGGTTCTGGGTGGTGGTGCGCGGCAGCGTGTTCGGATTAATGCTGGTGCATGTGCTGCGCAACGCCAGCTATCCAGCTTGGGTCCGTACCGCGTTCCTCTTTGTTCTCAGCGGAGCGCTCGGCAATCTGTACGACAACATGACGGGCAACGGGCGCGTGCGCGATTTCATCACACTGGTGTTTTGGGGTTGGCCATTCCCAACATTCAATGTGGCCGACAGCTTGATCAGTGTGGGCGCCTGCATGCTGGCCTTGTGGTTCTTGTGGCTGGAACCGCGGCGAGCGCGCAGAATGGCAGCCGCATGACTATCGACCTCGGCTGCAGCTTCGCAGGGTTGAATCTGCGCAACCCGATCCTCGTTGCCAGCGGCACCTACGGCAGCGGTTTGGAGGCGGCACCGTTAGCAGACCTCTCGCGCATTGGTGGCGTAGTGACAAAATCGGTCACCACCAAAGCGCGCCGCGGCAATCCAGCCCCACGCATCTACGAAACCAACGGGGGCATGCTGAACTCCATTGGGCTCATGAACCCGGGTGCTGATGGTTTCGCCGCGAAGGTACTGCAAGAGTTCACACATCTGCCGTGCGCGCGCATCCTGAACATCGCCGGAGAATCGGTGGACGACTTCGCTACGCTGACGCAGCGCTTCGGTGCGGTTGAGGGCGTGGATGCATTAGAGCTGAATGTGTCGTGCCCCAATGTTTCGGGTGGGCTGGATTTCGGCACGCGCCCAGCGGAGTTGACCGCGCTCGTGCGCGAGTGCCGCGGCCGTACACAACGGCCATTGATTGTGAAGCTGACGCCCAATGTCACTGACATCGTGGAACTCGCGCAAGCAGCGGTAGCCGGCGGCGCCGACGCGCTGTCGTTGGTGAACACGTACCAAGGCATGGCGGTGGATTGGCGCCGCAAGCGCCCCGAACTGGGCTCGCCCAGCGGCATGGGCGGGCTTTCTGGGCCGGCGATCAAGCCTCTGGCGTTAGCGGCGCTCTGGCGCGTGCGTCGCGCAGTCAGCGTGCCGTTGATCGGCATCGGTGGCATTCGCAACGCCGACGATGTTATGGAATTCATCGTCTGTGGGGCCAGTGCGGTGCAGCTGGGCACGGCCAATTTCGCCGATCCGGCGGCGCCCGTGCAGGTGGCCGCAGCGTTAGATGCGTTGTGTCGCCGCGAAGGCATCAGCGTCTTGCGCGAACTGGTGGGCAGCTTGCAGGTGCCGCGCGCATGAGCGAACTCGACACAGGAGGCATTGGTGTTGCTGTTTTTCAGCGGGCCATTGATGTCTACGCGGCCACTGCCTTCGATGTTCAGCCGGAAGGTTTGCCGCAACTTGGCAACTGCGCCGATGTGGACGCAGCCCTCAGTCTTTTTCAGCGCGATCAGCGTGCCGGCAACATGCGCCGCTGGACGATGCGCTTAGGAAACAAACGCTACCCCTTCATGAAACTGGTTTTCCAAGAGCTGTTGGTGAAAGGCCGTTTCTTTTTCGCAGTGGACACACACGACGAAGTCGAGCTGAAAGATTGTTTCCCAGACTACGACGAGTGGCTGGAACTGAAGCGTTGGAATCAGGAATTGAAAGAGAGTATCGAGCGCGCGTGGCGTGCGGCCAGTGTGCCCACTTTCTTGGATATCGTTGCTCGCGTGGAAGCAGAGACGCCCCCTGGCCCCGCAGCGCGGGTAACCGCGCCGTTGGTGTTGGTGGTAGATGACGACAAGAGCATCGCCCAAGGCGTGCGCTCAATGTTGCAACGCCGTGGCTATCGCGTGCGCCTCGTTCACACCGGCGAGGACGCGCTGACGGCCATCGCGGAGTGTGCACCAGACCTTGTGCTGAGCGACCTCGAAATGGGAGCCGGCATGAGTGGGCTGGACCTAGCGGCAAAGTTGCGTGGCCAAGAGTCCACAGCAAAGATCCCTTTCATTCTTGCCACGGCGGCAAGTATCGCATCGACAAATTTCTCCGTCATTGATGGATTCCTTGTGAAGCCCTTCGAGACTGGAGTGTTGCTGAAGTTCGTGGAGCGCCATGTGGGCACGCCGGAAGCTGGTGCGCGTCGTGAGAGAGGTGGGCGGTTGTCATGATGGACAAGTTCTTCAAAATATTCACACGCATCTTTGGGTCGCGGACTGAGCGCGAGATCCGGCGGCTGATGCCGCTAGTGCAGGCGGTGTCTGCTCGTGCGCCAGCAATGGCCGCGCTGAGCGACGCAGAACTGCGCGCCATGACCGACACGCTGAAGGCCCGCGTTGCAGGCGGCGCCACACTTGATGACATCCTCGTGGATGCGTTCGCCTTGGTGCGCGAAATGAGCACGCGCACGCCACCGCCAGGCGCCGAGAAAGGCCTGCGACATTTCGATGTGCAAATCCTAGGCGGCATCGTGTTGCATCAAGGCAAGATTTCAGAAATGGCTACCGGCGAAGGCAAGACACTCGTGGCCACTTGCCCGGCGTACTTGAACGCCTTGAGCGGCCGCGGCGTGCACGTGATTACGGTTAACGATTACTTGGCGCGGCGCGACCGCGAGTGGATGGGCCCTATCTACGAACGCTTGGGGCTGAGCGTCGGTGTGATTCAGTCGGACATGAATCCGTCGCAGCGCAAGCTGGCCTACGACGCCGACATCACCTACGGCACCAACAACGAATTCGGATTCGATTACTTGCGCGACAACATGAAGTCGACGCTGGAATCGCAGGTGCAGCGGCGCAACTTCGCCATCTTGGACGAAGTCGACAACATCTTGATCGACGAAGCGCGTACGCCGCTGATCATCTCGGGGCCGTCTGAAGGTGACACTTGGAAATATGGAAAGGCAGATTCCATCGCGCGGCGGCTCAGCGTTGGCAGCCACTTCGAGGTGAAGGAAAAAGAACAGCAAGCGACGCTCACGGAAGACGGCATCATCGAGGCGCAGAATCTGGCGGGCGTGGAGTCGTTCTACTCAGGGCGCCACATGGAGTGGCCGCACCTGATCGAACAATCGCTGCGGGCCCACCATGTCTACAAGTGCGATGTGGATTATGTGGTGCAGCCAGGCGAAGGCGGCCAGCAAGAAGTAGTCATCGTGGACGAGTTCACGGGCCGTTTGATGGCAGGTCGCCGTTGGGGCGACGGTTTGCATCAGGCGGTGGAAGCGAAAGAGCGCATCGTCATTCGCGCTGAAAACCAAACTCTCGCGACCATCACCTTTCAGAACTTCTTCAGGCTCTACGACAAGCTCGCTGGCATGACCGGCACAGCCGTTACCGAAGCGGGCGAGTTTATGCGCATCTATGGTTTGGATGTGGTGCCCGTGCCGACCAATCGGCCCATGGTGCGAGACGACATGGAAGACCTGCTGTACGCGTCCGAACGCGCCAAGTTCACCGCGGTGGTCACGGACATCTTGGAAAAGCACAATGGTGGACGCCCAGTTTTGGTGGGCACCACTTCCATCGAGAAGTCTGAGAGACTCTCGCAAGTGCTGACGCACAAGGGCATTCAACACGAAGTGCTGAACGCCAAGCAACACGCGCGCGAAGCCGAAATCATTGCCAAAGCTGGGCAGCCGGGCCGCGTGACCATCGCCACCAACATGGCGGGCCGCGGCACAGATATCAAACTGAGCGTCGAAGTGGCGCAGCGCGGCGGCTTGCATGTGCTGGGCACAGAACGCCATGAGGCACGGCGTATCGACAACCAGTTGCGCGGGCGCTCGGGCCGCCAAGGTGACCCAGGATCTACGCGCTTCTACCTTTCGCTCGAAGATGATCTGATGCGCCGCTTCGCGGGCCCGAAAATTATAGCGATGCTGCACAAGCTGGGCTTACGCGACGACGAAGTGCTGACGCACTCCATGGTCACGCGCTCGGTTGAACGCGCCCAGAAGAAGGTGGAAGAACGCAACTTCGACATCCGCAAGCGCTTGCTGGAATACGACGAGGTGATGAATGAGCAGCGCACGCTCATCTACGACTATCGCCAGCAGATTCTGCGCGGCGAAGACTTGCGCGGCATGTTGGAGCGCATGGTTTCGCAGAGTGTTGAACGCATGCTGAGCAGCGTGTGCCCCGACAGCATCAAGCCCGCGGAATGGAACTTGGATGAAGTGAGCGAGTGGTGGCGCCGCCGTACCGGACTTGTTTGGGAAGGCGAGCTGCCGCGGAACTCCGAACAAATGCAAAGCGCATTGAGCGACGCTTACATGGCGCTCTACGACAAGCGCGCCGAAGTGTTCGGCCCTGAACTGTCGATGGTCGTGGCGCGTTTCGTGTTGTTGAACGCGTTCGACCTGCGCTGGAAAGAACAGCTCTACCAGATGGATTCGTTGAAGTCTGGTATCGGGTTGCGCGCCTACGGGAACGAAGACCCGAAGGTGGCATACAAGCGCGAGGGCTATCAGATCTTCGAAGCCATGTTGCGCACCATCGAAGACGAAGTGGTGGAAGGCATGGTGCGCATCGAAATTGCGCAACCATCAGAAGCGAAGAAACTCGAAACTGCGCCAGATGTGTGGGCTGGCGGCGAAGCGCGCAAGGATGCAGCGCCAGGCGCGGCCAGCGCGGAAATGGAACGTGCCTCGGGGCAGAACCTATCCACGGAAGCGCCCAAGCCTTTCAAGCACACGGGCCCTCGCCCAGGTCGCAACGACGATTGCCCCTGTGGTTCGGGGCAGAAGTACAAGCGCTGCCACGGCGTGAACTCGTGAGGCGTTGCTAAGCCCCGATGCGCTGGTTCCTGGACGCCTTGTACCTGTTGGTCGTTCTGGTGGTGGGACCGTTTTGGATTGTGCGCCGCCTGTGGCGTCGTCGGCCCATGCCGCCGTTGAGCGCGCGGCTGGGATGGATCGCAGCTCTACCGCCACACCAGCGCCGCATCTGGGTTCATGGTGTGAGCGTGGGCGAAGTGCTCGCAGCGCGCGGGTTGGTGGCGGCGCTGCGCACGCAGGGCTTTGATGTCTTAGTGAGCAGTACCACGGTGGCCGGGCTGGAAACGGCGTGCCAACATTTCGGCACCGAGCACGTGCGTGCGGCACCACTGGATTTTTCCGGCAGCGTCCGACGCTTCCTGCGGCGCGTGCGGCCGCAAGCGTTGGTGCTGATGGAACTGGAGCTGTGGCCCAACACTCTCCTCGCTTGCGCTGCGGCCAAGGTGCCTGTCTTGTTGGCCAATGGGCGCCTCTCCGAGCGCAGCCTCACTGGCTGGCGTCGCGTGACGCGCTTCTGGCCTCAGATCTTGGATGGAGTGCGCGTGTTCGCAGTGCAGAGCGAGGCTCACGCGCAACGGTTCCAGTCCTTAGGGCTCGCCGCGGAGCGCATCGCGGTGTGTGGCAACTTGAAGTTCGACAACGCGGCGCTGCGGCAGCGCGAACCGTTGCGCTCCGAGCAGCGTGCACGACTTGGCATTCCCGACAGCGCGCTGGTGGTGGTGGCTGGCAGCACGCATGCAGGCGAGGAAGAGATTCTCCTGCAAGCGATTGCTGCGGCGCGCCGCAACTTTGCAGATTTGCGCTTGATCCTCGCGCCACGGCACTTGGAACGATTACCTGAAGTGCTTGCTGCCGCGCGCGCTGGTAGCAGGGTAGGCTTGCTGACTCGCGGATCGGAATGCCGAAACACCGAGGTGGTTGTCGTTGACGCGATGGGAGCCTTGGCCGAGCTGTATGCTGCGGCCGAC